>CAILIO010000248.1 GCA_903834285.1 uncultured Sphingomonadales bacterium
ATATGGACATTGAACGCGAGCGCGGCATCACGATCAAGGCGCAGACCGTCCGGCTTGACTACACTGGCAAGGATGGGCGGACCTATCAGCTCAATCTGATGGACACACCCGGCCACGTCGATTTCGCCTACGAAGTCAGCCGCAGCCTCGCCGCCTGCGAGGGCGCGCTGCTGGTAGTTGATGCGGCGCAGGGGGTCGAGGCGCAGACGCTCGCCAACGTCTACCAGTCGATCGAGCATGACCACGAGATCGTGCCGGTCATCAACAAGATCGACCTCCCCGCTGCCGAGCCCGAAAAGGTCCGCGCCGAAATCGAGGAAGTGATCGGCATCGACGCGAGCCGCGCGGTGCTCACCAGTGCCAAGGCCGGCATCGGCATCGAGGAAGTGCTCGATGCCATCGTCGAGCGCATCCCCCCGCCGGGCGGCGACCGCAACGCGCCGCTGAAAGCCATGCTGGTCGACAGCTGGTACGACCCCTACCTCGGCGTCGTCATTCTCGTGCGCGTCATCGACGGCGTCATCAAGAAGGGCCTCTCGGTCAAGTTCATGGCCGGCGGCACCGAACACCTGATCGACCGCGTCGGCTGCATGCGGCCCAAGTTGCAGGTGCTCGACGAACTGGGTCCGGGCGAAATCGGCATCATCACCGCGCAGATCAAGGAAGTGGCGCAGGCCCGCGTGGGTGACACGATCACCACGGTCAAGCAGGGCGCAACGCAGGCGCTGGCGGGCTTTAAGGAAGTCCAGCCGGTCGTGTTCTGCGGCCTGTTCCCGGTCGATGCGGCGGACTTTGAAAAGCTGCGCGAAAGCATCGGCAAGCTGCGCCTCAACGACGCCTCGTTCTCGTTCGAGATGGAAAGCAGCGCCGCGCTCGGCTTCGGCTTCCGCTGCGGCTTCCTCGGCCTGCTCCATCTGGAGATCATCCAGGAGCGCCTCAGCCGCGAATACGACCTCGACCTCATCACCACCGCGCCTTCGGTGGTCTACCGCCTCTCGATGACCGACGGCACGGTGAAGGAACTGCACAATCCGGCGGACATGCCCGATCCGGTCAAGATCGCGGAAATGGAAGAGCCGTGGATCAAGGCGACGATCTACACGCCGGATGAATACCTCGGCTCGATCCTCAAGCTCTGCCAGGACCGGCGCGGCATCCAGACCGGCCTGACCTACGTCGGCGGCCGCGCGCAGGTGACCTACGAACTGCCGCTCAATGAAGTGGTGTTCGATTTCTACGACCGCCTGAAATCGATCAGCCGCGGCTATGCCAGCTTCGATTACGAGCAGATCGGCCTGCGCGAGGGCGATCTCGTGATGATGAACATCCTCGTCAACAACGAGCCAGTCGACGCGCTGAGCATGGTCGTCCACCGCACCCAGGCTGACCCGCGCGGCCGCCATCTGGTCGAGCGCCTCAAGGACCTGATCCCGCGCCACATGTTCAAGATCCCCATACAGGCCGCCATCGGCGCCAAAGTGATCGCGCGCGAAACGATCAGCGCGATGCGCAAGGACGTGACCGCCAAGTGCTACGGCGGCGACATCAGCCGCAAGAAGAAGCTCCTCGACAAACAGAAAGAGGGCAAGAAGCGCATGCGCGAGTATGGCAATGTGACGATCCCACAGGAGGCGTTTATTGCGGCGCTCAGGATGGGGGAGGAGTGAAGGCGCGCTGACGACGTTTGCGCAGCAAACGGTAGGCTGGAAGCCGGTCCGCGTAAGCGGATCAGCCGAACCGGCCGGGGGCCGGGAGCCTCAAGCGAACCGAACCCTTCGACGCCGCCGCTTTGCCGCTGCGGTTCTTGTGTCTAACATTTCAAGCGAGTGCGTCAGAGACCTGGCGCAGGCGCCGCACACTCGATAACCTCGCTCGATGGCATTTGGCATCTTCGTTCACCGAGCGGACTCGATCTATGATGATGCGCCGTCATCGCGGTATCAATTTCCGAAGCCTTATCTGGGCCGCGCCAAGCCGCTTGAGGGCGGTTGGGTCGTTTACTACGAACCATCAAAGGTACCGCAGTCACGGGGCTATTTTGCAGTGGCGAAAGTTGCCAGAATTGTTCCGGACAGCACCATAGTCGACATGTTCGTCGCTGAGATCGAACCAGAGACATACCTCGATTTTGTGACGCCGGTTCCGTTGAATGCGCCGGACGGTCTACGCAACGAACGCGGGCTGGGCGGACGCGCACAATGGGCCGTTCGCGAGCTCTCGCCGGAGGATTTCCGTCGGATAACCTCACTTGGACTGCCGGAGCAGGAGGATTTCCTGCCTCGTGTGGGCAATGTGCCTGATGATCGCTTGCAAGAGCAGCGAGTTCCCTTCGAAGTAGAGCGGACAATCGTGCAATCGTTGTTGTCACGGCCGAAGCGCGACTATCTTTTCAGACGCGCTGTTCTCGCTGCCTATGATAGTCGATGTGCCGTCACCGGGTGGAAGCTTATCAACGGCGGGGGGCGGGCTGAAGCCGAAGCAGCCCATATCCGGCCAGTTGAGAAAGGTGGTCCAGATAGCGTGCAGAATGGCATAGCCCTAAGTGGTACGCTGCATTGGATGTTCGACCGTGGGCTAATCGGCTTCTCAGATGAGCTGGATATTCTCATTTCGCGGCAGGTGAATGATCGCAGCAGCGTTGAGGCGATGA
>CAILIO010000249.1 GCA_903834285.1 uncultured Sphingomonadales bacterium
CGGCATCGGCTGTCGCTTGCGCGGCGGCAAGGTCGATATCACCGCAGGTCACTTTTGCGCCGAGCGCCGCGGCTTTCTGCGCGACGAGGCGGCCGAATCCGCCGCCCGCGCCGGTGATGACGATGGACTTGCCGGCGATGTGGTTGGTCATGCTCTCTCCCGGTGGCTGGTTTCTGTTGGGGGCCTATACCCCTCCGTTAGCCCTTCCTGCGACTGGCTAAGGATGCGCGGCGCTGCCGGCTTCCCATTTGCGCTTCGCGGAAACGGACAGGATCTTCAGGGCTGGGCGCTGGTGGCGAGGGTCTGGCCGTCGGTGGTTGGCACGGACCAGATCACGACATTGGTGATCATCACAGCGGCGAGTATGGCCATGAGCGAGGGGCGCTGGCGTTCGCCCCTGCGCCACAGGAACACCGCGCCCGCGACAAGCGCGAGCGCGGTGAGCATGGCAAGCGAAAGCGCAACGTCGGTCATGCCGGCGCGATCGGACCGACTCTCAGGACTTGAACAGGCCCGAGGCCAGGCCGCCGAGGCCGCCGAGCGGGCTTTCGCCTTCCTTGGCGCCACCGAGCAGGCCGCCGACCATGTTGGCCGCATCGGGATGCTGGGCAAGCGCCGTAGCGAAGCTGGCAAGCGAACCCTCGCCGCCGACATGGCCGACGATCTGCTGGAGAATGCCCGCATCGATGCCGGTATTGGCGGCCGCGGTTTCCACCGTGTCGGTCGGCGCGGTGTGGCCGGCGGCGAGGCCGGCGATGGCCGTTTCCACCGTCGAGGGATCGATGCCGAGCTTGGTCGCAAGGTTCTTGACGTCAACGTTGCTGCTGATCTGGCCGAGGATCTGGTCGAAAATGCTCATGCGGCGAACTCCTATTGAGGTTGCTCGCGCAGTCTAGCCGATGCGGAAGGGGAAGGCATCCTCAATATGGCGGAGCGAAGGACGCGGCTTTGACAGCACGCGGCTGCTGGGACACTGTCCGGCGCATGACACAACACGCACCTCACACCTCCGCCCTTCCCGCCTCCCTTACGCGCCGCGAGGCGATTGCCGGCATGGCCGCAGGGGCAGCCGTGCTGGCCCTGCCCGCGCAGGCGCAAACAGCGGCGGCGCCCTCCCCCGCTGCGACACTGCTCGACGATGCCGCATGGCGGATGCTGGCGCTGAAGCCGGAAACTGCGACATCGCTCGGGCTCGATACCGGGGCCCATGCCGCCTTGCGCGGCGCGCTGGAGGACCGATCAGCCGCAGGACAAGCGGCAGTGGCCGCGCTGGTGCGCAGCGATCTGGCAAAAGTCGAGGCCGTCTCGGACGCCGGGCTTGATCCCGTCGCCCGCACCAGCCTTGCGGTGGTGAAGAGCGCCTATCGCACCGCGCTGGACGGTTTTGCGCTGCCTTATGGCGACGTCACGGTCGGCGGGTGGCGCAACACGCCCTACGTCGTCATCCAAAACGTGGGCGCCTACATCGACGTGCCGCGCTTCCTCGATTCGGACCATCCGGTGAACACAGCGGTGGATGCCGAGGCCTATCTGGCGCGGCTGGCGCAGTTCCCGGCGGTGCTGGAGGGCGAGACGGCGCGGCTCAAGGCGACTGCGGCGCAAGGTGTGATCGCGCCTTCGTTCCTCATTGAGAAGGCGATCCGGCAGATGGGCGCGAGCCTTTCGGCGATGGGCGGCCAGAGCGGGGGAACGGGTGGCGGACTCGTCGAATCGATCGAGAAGCGGACGCGCGAGAAGGGCATTGCCGGCGATTGGGCCGGCCGTGCGCGCGACATCGTGACCAAGCAGGTCGCGCCCACGCTGGAACGGCAGCTCGCCGAGTTGATCGCGCAGCGCAAGCTCGCGGTGCGCGATGCCGGCATGCACACGCGCCCCGGCGGCGATGCCTTCTACGCCTGGGCGCTGCGTGCCAGCACGACGACGCGGATGACGCCGGACGAGATCCACAAGCTGGGCCTCGCATCGCTCGCCGAACTACAGGGGCGGATGGACCCGATCCTCAGGAAGCTGGGCTACACCAGCGGCACCGTGGGCGAGCGCATGACCTCGCTGGGCAAGGACCCGCGCTTCCATTTCCCCGACAACGACGAGGGCCGCGCGCAGATCATCGCCTTCATCCAGAAGCGGCTGACTTATATCCGCGCGCAGATGCCCCGCGCGTTTTCCAAGCTGGTGCGCGGCAATCTGGAAGTGCGGCGCCTGCCCCCGGCGGAGGAACCGGGCGCACCCGGTGCCTACGGCGGGCCGGGTTCGATCGACGGCTCGATCCCCGGCAAGATGTGGATCAACCTCGGCACCACGCGGCTGCACAGCACCTATAGCCTGCCCACGCTGGTGCACCATGAGGCGATCCCGGGGCACGTGTGGCAGGGAGAATATTCGAACCAGCTGCCCACGATCCGCGCGATGCTGGCGTTCAACGCCTATTCGGAAGGATGGGCGCTCTATTCCGAAACGCTGGGTGACGAGCTGGGTGCCTATGACGATGATCCGGTCGGCAAGCTGGGCTACCTCCAGTCCATCGCCTTCCGCGCCTGCCGTCTGGTCGTCGATACCGGCCTCCACGCGCGCGAATGGAGCCGCGAGCAGGCGATCGACTGGTTCGCCAGCACCAACGGTTCTGGCCGCGACGAGGTAACCAGCGAGGTCGAGCGCTATTGCAGCTGGCCGGGCCAGGCCTGCGGCTATTTCATCGGCCGCAGCGAAATCCTGCGCCAGCGCGCAAGGGCGCAGGCGGCACTGGGCAAGGCCTATGACCTGCGTGACTACGACAATGCAGTGGTCGAGGGCGGCAACGTGCCGCTGGATGTGCTTGCGGCCAATATCGACCGCTATATCGCAGGGAAGAAGGGCTGAGGTTCAGCCCTTCGCCGCCTTGATCAGCTCGCGGTCGATGGCCTTGGCGGACTGGTAGCCGGCGCGGGTGCGGATGCGGTCGGCATAGGCGGCAAAGGAGGGCAGCGGCGGGATCGAGCCGAAGTTGAGGCCCCAGTCGATCTGGCTCCCCACATAGACGTCCGCCATGGTGAAGCGCGCGCCGCAGACCCAGTCGCGCCCGGAGAACAGGCCGTCCATCACTGCGATCGTGCGTTCATAGGTGCCGAACCCGGCCATGCCCGATTTTCCTTCGGGCACTTCCCAACCCATCGCGCGGCTGACCACGGCCTGTTCGAGCGGGCCGGCAGCGAAGAACAGCCAGCGGAAGTAATCCGCCTTTTCCGCATCGTGCGGGAGCAGATCGGCCTCGGGGTGGACGTCCGCCAGATAGGCACAAATCCCCGCGCATTCGGTGATCACCCGATCACCTTCGGGCGCGTGGTGGATCAGCACCGGCACCTTGTTCATCGGATTGGCCGCAGCGAGTTCGGGCGGGCGGTTGGCCCAGTCGACCAGCACCTGCTCATAGTCCGCCCCGGCTTCGTGGAGCGCCCAGCGGGCGATCTGGCCGCGCGACATGGCGACGGTGTAGAAAGTATAGTCTGCCATGGTTCAGCCTTCTCTGGCGCCGACAAGGGCAAAACCCGCGCCGAGCGGATCGGTTCCGATCAGCGTCCAGTCACCGCCCGGCACTTCGTTCGGCCCGCGCAGGACCTGCCCGCCCCCGGCGGTAACGGCGGCGGCGGCGTGGTCGATATCCGCGACGCGGATGTACAAGGTCCAGCCCTTGCGGGGCCAATCCGGCAGCGCCTGCAGGGCCGCACCGATGTCGACGCCGTTCTGATCGATAAAGCAATAGTCCCCGAGCTCGCCCATCGGCATCGAGCGGTTGAATTCGAAGCCGAAGTGGCGGGCGTAGAAATCCTTGGCCGCGCCGAGATCGGGGGTGACGAGTTCGTTCCACGAGACGTGCTGTGGCATGGTCCGGTCATAGGACGTGCTCCCCGCATCGGGTCGGTCCTCGGGCGGGCTGGGCTGCATCAGATAGAACGGAATGCCCTGCGGATCGGTCACCATGGCGAAGCTGCCTTCGGCAATATCCATGCGCTCGGACAGCTGGCGGCCGCCATCGGCGAGGATCGCGGCGATTTTGGCATCGATATCCGCAGCGTGGAGATAGGGCACCCATGCCGGATGAGCGCCTTCGGCAATCATCTCCGGCGAAAGCCGCAGCGCCCCGCCCGTGGCACCGCCATCGGCGCGCATGATCATGCGGTAGAAATCGTCCCCCGGCTGCTCGCCCGGACCGTCGATCCGCCAGCCGACGACGGCATCGTAAAACGCCTTGGCAGCATCGAGATCGGGAGTCATCAGTTCATACCAGATGAAGCTGCAGGGGACGTGGGCCATGGCTTTGCTCCTCAGGACGGTGGGGCGGTGAGGTCGAACAGCGGCACGAAGCCGCCGAAAACGATGCGCTTGCCATCGAACGGCGCGGGATGTCCGGGTTCGCCGGCGGGATCGGGCTCGCTCTCGATCCGAGCGACACCGGCATCGCGCGCCGCCTTCGAGGGCCATTCGACCCAGCTGAACACGGCGGTTTCCCCGTCCTCCGCCGCGATGGCGCGGTAGAAATCAGTGACTTCGCCGTGCGCTACCTCGTCGCCCCAGCATTCGACGACTCGCAGCGCACCCGCCGCGATCAGCCGTGCGCCGAAGGCGGCCGCTGCGGTGCGGTAGGCTTCGCGGTCGGCGGTGCGGACAGGGACGATGTAGCCATCGACATAGGCCATGGGCTGTCTCCCTCCCCGCCCGCGCCGCGATCAGGCCAGCGCGGCGACGAGATCGGGGAGGATACGCTGCATCAGCGCGGCCTCCTTCGCCTCGACCAGTTGCCAAGAGGGACGGGCGATGGCACGGGCGTGCCATGCTGCGGTGCGCGGATAGGCGCCGGCATTCGGGCCGTGACCGACATAACGCAGCGTGCAGAGCATCGAGGCGACGGTCACGTCGGCGATCGAAAATCCGCCGGCGACCAGCCAGCCATCGTCCGGCGCCACGCTTTCGATGTAGTCGAAAATGCGCGGCAGTTCAGCTTCGCCCTCAAGGGCAAGCGCCTCGTCCCCCGGCTTGCCGAGGAAGCGCGGGCCGACGACCCGGTTGAACAGGATCTTGAGGCCGGAGGCGGCGAAGATCGTATCGCCGAATTCGTCGAACCACACGGCGAGCCCGCGCGCTTGCGGATCGGCGGGGATCAGCGCCGGATCGGGGTATTTCGCCTCGATATAATGGACGATGGCCGACGAATCGGCGAGCATGAAGCCCTCGTCATCGATCGCGGGGATCTTGGCGAACGGGCTGACGGCGAGGAATTCCACGTCCGTGTTGCCCGGGCCGCCGCGCGCGGGGGTGTAATCCACGCCCTTTTCGGCCAGCACCACCGCAACTTTGCGCACGAAGGGTGAAAGAAGGGCCCCATATAATTTCATAGCTTCCGCCTCCCGCGGTCGAGTCAGCACGCAAAGATTATTGCAGGCTTTGCCTGGCCCGTATAGGCGATGCAGCGATGACCGATATCCCGAACCTGCAGGCCGATACCCGCGCCACCACCGTCCTTGCCGCCCCCGATACCACGCTCAGCGTGCGGGAGACGTTCGGCATTCCCGTCGACATGGCCGTTCCGGCCTTTTCGGTCGCCGACGAGCGCGTGCCGGATATCGATCCCAACTACGTGTTCGATCCGGACACCACGCTGGCGATCCTCGCAGGCTTTGCCCACAATCGCCGCGTGATGGTGCAGGGCTATCACGGCACCGGCAAGTCGACGCACATCGAGCAGGTGGCCGCACGCCTCAAGTGGCCGTGCATCCGCATCAACCTCGACGCGCATATCAGCCGCATCGACCTCATCGGGCGTGACGCGATCGTGCTGCGCGACGGGCTGCAGGTTACCGAGTTCCGCGAAGGCCTGCTGCCCTGGGCGCTGCAGACGCCGACGGCTCTTGTCTTCGACGAATACGACGCCGGCCGCCCGGACGTGATGTTCGTGATCCAGCGCGTGCTGGAAACCGAAGGCAAGCTCACCTTGCTCGACCAGAACCGCGTGATCCGCCCGAACCCGTGGTTCCGCCTCTTCGCCACGGCGAACACGGTGGGCCTGGGCGATACGAGCGGGCTCTATCACGGCACGCAGGCAATCAACCAGGGCCAGATGGACCGCTGGAACATCGTCGTCGCGCTCAATTACCTGCCCGCCGCGACCGAGATCGACGTGGTGACCAAGAAAGTCCCCGGGCTCGATGCCAAGACCGCGGCCGACATGGTCCGCGTGGCCGACCTCACCCGCAAGGGCTTCATCGCCGGTGATATTTCGACCGTGATGAGCCCGCGCACGGTGATCAGCTGGGCGCAGAACGCCGGCATCTTCGGCGATACCGGCTTTGCCTTCCGCCTGTCGTTCCTCAACAAGTGCGACGAGACCGAGCGGGTACTGGTAGCTGAATACTACCAGCGCGTGTTCGGCAAGGACTTGCCCGAGAGCGTTGTCGGCAAGGTTTGAGCCCGAATTGGCGGTAGCACGCGCCTTCGGCTTGCTGGCCGGGCTTGTTGCGATCGGGCTTTCGCCAGCTGGCGCCGAGCCGCCCGCACGGCAAGGGCAGATCTATCCCCTGCCCGATACCCTGATGCCGGCCGACGACATCTCGCCACCGGTCCAGATTGTGGCCAAGCCGGGCTCCGTGATCCTGCGCGGCACTCTGGCGATCTCGCGCCGGATCACCATCGACGCGCCGCTGCATATGGCGGTTCGCGGCATCGCTCGTGACTTCCCGGCGGGGACCGTGCTGACGGCAATGGTCAAGGCCGGCCCGCCACCCGCGACCGGCGCGGGCGACGGGCCCTATTTCTGCACGCCCCCCATCCGCAGCCGCGCGAATGCGTTCTATGTCGTGCTGAGCTCGGTCGGCACGAAGCTGGAGCCGTGGGCGCGGTTCTGCCTGATCGATCCGCGATCGCACGGGACGTTCGAAGCCGCCTTCCTCAATGGCGCTACGGACCACGCGGAAGAGACAATCGTGCCGATAGCGCCGGTCGCCTACCACGAAGACCGGTACGTACCGGAAGATCCTGCCGATCGGATCGAGGTCCGCTACGAAAAGTTCCACGCCACCAGCACGGTGATGACCCTGCGGATTGCCTATGTGAAGGGCGGCAAGGAGCAATATCCGCAGGCCATCGCCACATTCACCGATGGCAAGCCCTTGGTGCAGGACACCGATCTGCACAGCGATCCGGTGCACCACCCCTACCCGACGCATTGGCTCATGCTGGGAGCCTCGCTCGGCGTCTTCGGGGTCGACGCCCTGGGCGAAGCGCATTTCCAGATTAACCGGAATTTCGCGCGCCAGTTCGTGACCCCGATCGCAACTTTCGACGGCGTTGGCGACGAAGGCAGCTATCTTCATCGCGGCGAATAGCGCGAGGGAGATAGCTCGCCGCCGCTACTACCCCTGCGGCATGACCAAATACTTTTCGCCCGTCCGGCGCGCGTTGTATTCGGCGACGGCAGCGGGATCGAGCATGCCTTCGAGGCTGACTTCGGCCTTGTAGTGGCTGGCGAACGTGGTGGTGAGATCGCGCGCAACCCGCGCCCGCATCCCGCCGACGATATCCATGCCGGCCTTGGCCATGAACGGCGTGAGCAGCCAGCCCGCCAGATCCCAGGTGAGGCCGAAGGCGCGGTTGAGCACCGTGGGCCCGAGATCGAGCGCGCCATAGATGTAGACCTTCTTGGCCACGGAAGAGCCATAACGGCTGAACGCGGCGCCGCGGCTGGCGGACGCTTCCATCGCGGCGAGGATCTGTCCCGCCAGCGTGCCGCCGCCGATCGGATCGAACCCGAGCATCGCGCCGGTTTCGTGGATCGCATCGGTCAACGCGGCCTGGAAGCCGGGCTCGGTCATGTTGAGCACATGCGTCGCGCCGAGGCCCTTGAGGAGCGCGACCTGCTCCTCGCTGCGCACGATATTGACCAGCGGCACGTTGTCTTCCTGGCAAATGCGCACGAGCATCTGGCCGAGGTTGGAGGCGGCCGCGGCGTGGACGATGCCGGTGAAGCCTTCCATGCGCATCGTCTCGACAAAGCCCAGCGCGGTCATCGGATTGACAAAGCTGGAGGCTGCCTGCGCCGCGCTCACGCTGTCGTCCACCGGCAGGCACATGCCGCTCTCGGCATAGGCGTAGCTGGCATAGGCGGTGCCCGGCACGCAGGCGACGCGCTTGCCCATCAGCGCCTGCGCGGCGGGACTGTCACCGGCGGCAACCACGATCCCGGCCGCTTCATTGCCGGCGGGCATGTCGAGCCCGTGGCGGGCGGTCATGGCACGGGTGGCATTGTCGGGCATTTTGGCGACGACCTTGCCGGGGGTGTATCCGGCGTTCGCGGTATCGGCGGAAGCGAACAGCAGACCGAGATCCGAGGGATTGATCGGCGTCGCCTCCACCTGCACGAGGACCTGGCTGCCGCTGGGTGCGTCCCAGGTCTTGGGTACGATCTGCACGGTGAGCGTGCCGTCAGCGTCGAGCCGGGTGGTGAGCTGCTTGCCGGTAAAAGCCATTGTTCTCTCCCTTGTGCGCGGCTCCTTGGCGGGCGACGCAGGTTTCATTGTGCTACTTAACGGCTCATTCGCCGGGGTAAAGCGCGCGCATGAAATAGAGACCGTCGGGCGGCGCATTATGACCGAGCCGCTGCCGGTCGCAGGCCTCCAGCGCCTCGGCCAAATCGGCGGCAGTCCAGCGCCCATCGCCCACCATGGCAAGGCAGCCAACCATCGATCGCACCTGATGGTGGAGGAAGCTGCGTGCCTCGGCCGCGACGATCACATGGTTCCCCTCCCGCCGCACCGAGAGGTGCCGCAGCGTCTTGACCGGGCTCGCCGATTGGCACTGCGCCGAGCGGAAGGTGGTGAAATCGTGGCGGCCGACCAGCACTTGCGCAGCTTCGTGCATCGCATCGGCATCGAGTGGCTGCCCAATGCGCCAGGCATGCGATGCCTCCAGCACCAGCGGCGCGCGGCGATTGGCGATCACATATTCGTAAGACCGCCCGATACACGAAAAGCGCGCGTGCCAGTCCTCGGGCACTTCCACGCAGTCCAGCACCGCCACAGCCTGCTCCGCCAGACGCAGCCGCGCATTGAGCGCCTCGCCCATGCGGAAGGGGGCGAGCGGCTTTTCGCTATCGAAATGCGCGCGCATCGCCCGCGCATGGACACCCGCATCGGTGCGCCCGGCGGAATGGAGCG
Organism: uncultured Sphingomonadales bacterium; assembly: GCA_903834285.1. Lineage (GTDB taxonomy): Bacteria > Pseudomonadota > Alphaproteobacteria > Sphingomonadales > Sphingomonadaceae > Novosphingobium. The sequence continues at coordinate 9,180 of CAILIO010000249.1, forward strand.
TGACCGGATGGCCGACGACGCTCTCCGCCGCCTCCTCGGCCGCCTGCTGGACCGAGGGGCCATGTGGCTGCCGCTGAAAGCCCATATAGGGCGTGCCGTCGTATTCGAGCGTGAGCGCGTAGCGGGTCATGGTGGCTGGATCAGCCAAGGAACGTACCCGCCGCAATTGCCCGCCCGCGCAGGAGCGCGGCTGTGTCCATCGCCGGCTTGCCCGCGCGCTGGATCAATGTTGGGCGGATCGCGCCTTCCCCGCAGGCCACGGTAAGCGCGGCATCAAGTACAGTGCCCGGCACGCCGCAATCTTCTGCGATATCGGCGGCGAGCACGCGATAGCGCTCCCCCTCCAGCTCGAAAAACGCGCCGGGCGCCGGCGCAAAGGCACGGACCTGGCGCTCGACGTCCACCGCGCTCCGCGTGAAATCGAGGCGGCTTTCCGCCTTTTCGATCTTGTTCGCGTAAGTCACGCCCTCATCCGGCTGCACCACCGGGGGATGCGCGGGCAGATTGGCCAGCACCTCGACCATCAGCGCCGCACCCTTTTTCGCGAGTTCTGTGGTGAGCTCGCCCGCCGTCTTGCCGGCAATCGGCGTCTCCACCGTCGCCAGCATCGGCCCTGTATCGAGCCCGCGCTCCATCTGCATGATGGTGACGCCGGTCGTCGCGTCCCCGGCCAGGATCGCCCGCTGCACCGGCGCCGCACCGCGCCAGCGCGGCAACAGCGAGCCGTGGACATTGAGGCAGCCGAGGCGCGGCGCATCGAGAATCGCCTGCGGCAGGATCAGGCCATAGGCGGCGACCACCGCCACATCGGCCTCCAGCGCGGCAAACGCGGCCTGCTCCTCGGCACCCTTGAGCGAAACGGGCGTGCGCACGGCAATGCCCAGCGCCTCTGCCGCGCGGTGGACGGCCGAGGGCTGGAGCTGCTTGCCCCGCCCCGCCGGGCGCGGCGGCTGGCTGTAGGCGGCCACCACCGCATGCCCCGCAGCAGCCAACGCAGTGAGCGTTGGCACGGCGAAATCGGGGGTTCCCATAAAGACGATGCGCATAACGCTCAAAAGGGCCTTTCGTTTGCGTGACGTGGCCCTATCTCTCACCCCATGGCATCGCAAGAGATCGAGGCGCTGGCGAGCGCACTGGCGCGGCTTCCCGGTCTGGGGCCGCGTTCGGCGCGGCGCGCGGTACTGTGGCTGATCAAGCGCCGCGAGACGAGCCTCGTCCAGCTCGCCGAGGCGCTTGAGGGCGTGCGCGCGCGGCTGGTTGAATGCCAGACTTGCGGCAATGTCGATACCATGGATCCCTGCAGCATCTGCACCGATCCGCGCCGCGATGCCCGCGCGCTTTGCGTGGTGGAGGAAGTGGCCGACCTCTGGGCGCTTGACCGGTCGCGGCTGTTCACCGGGCGCTACCACGTGCTCGGCGGGCGGCTTTCCGCGCTCGACGGGATCGGGCCCGAAGACCTCTCGATCGGCAAGCTCCTCGCGCGGCTCGAAGCGGGCGGGATCGACGAAGTGGTCCTCGCCATGAACGCGACGCTGGAGGGCCAGACCACCGCGCACTACATCGCCGAGCGGATCGACACCCTGCCCTTGCGGGTGACCCAACTGGCACACGGGCTGCCGGTGGGCGGCGAGCTCGACTATCTCGACGAGGGGACCTTGGCGCAGGCGCTGCGGGCACGACGGCCTGTAGGCTAACTACGTCCCTCCCTATTTTTGCGAAGCACAAATGGGGAGGGTGAGAGGGCATCTTGCGAGTCGCGCCCGCCGCGATTATCTGGGCCTTATGGCTATCCGCGAAATCCTCGAAGTCCCCGATCCGCGCCTCAAGCAGATCTCCACCCCCGTCACCGTGTTTGACGAGGAGCTCAGGACGCTCGTCGCCGACATGTTCGAGACGATGTATGCTGCGCCCGGCATCGGGCTTGCCGCGGTGCAGGTCGGCGCGCCGCTGCGCGTGCTGGTGATCGATCTCCAGCCGGACGACCCTGATGCCGAGCCGGTGCCCTGCGCGCACGACGGCCACCACCATCATCACCAACCGACCAAGCGCGAGCCCAGAGTCTTCATTAACCCCGAGATTCTCGATCCTTCGGCCGAACGCCGCGTCTACAATGAAGGCTGCCTCTCGGTGCCCGAGATGTACGCGGAAGTGGAGCGCCCCGCGCGTATTCGTGCACGCTGGCAGGACCTCGACGGCAAGGTCCACGAGGAGGACATGGACGATCTCCTCGCCACTTGCCTCCAGCATGAGATGGACCACCTCGAAGGCATCCTGTTCATCGACCACCTCTCGCGCCTCAAGCGCCAGATGGTACTCAGGAAGCTGGAAAAGCTGCGCCGCGCGGCTTGATTGGCGCGCGGCTTGCACTGCCGGTAGAGTCAGGATAAGTTCACGCTTCGTTCCGGTTTGGGAGTCGGCGTGGATACCACCCTTGTGTTTGTTTTCCTGATCATCGCGCTGCTCGCCGGCCTCGGCGTGGGCTGGTTCCTCGGCGCGCGCCCGATTGCCGAGATGCAGGCGCGGCTCACCGCGCGCGAGGGTGAGGGGCGCGAGCTCGACGAGAAGTTCCGCCGCGCGATTACCGAACTGGCGGCCGCGAGCGTAAAGGCTGGGCAGCACGATGCGCTGGCAGCCGAAGTCAGCATGGTGCGCGAGGAGCGCGATACGCTCGCCGCCCAGTTCGCCGCCGCACACGAACGTGCTGCCGAGGCAGACCGCATGCGCCCCGAACTCGCCGCCTTGCGCGCCGACCGGGAGGCCCTGCGTGCCGAGCTCGAGCGGATGAAGGCCGATGCCGAGAACTTCGCCGAGCAGAAGCGCCTGCTGATCGAGGCACAGGAGACCTTGCGCAAGGAGTTCGAGAACGCCGGACACAAAGTGCTCGAACGTGCGCAGGAGGCCTTTCTGGCGCGGGCCAATGCGCGCTTTGCCGAAAGCGAGAAGACCAGCGAGGCGCGGCTGCAGGCTGTGCTGGAGCCGGTCGGTGCGCGGCTGCAGAAGTATGAGCAGCAAGTGCAGGACCTCGAAGCCAAGCGGGTGGACGCTTTCGGGCAGCTGACCGGACTGATCGAGGGGATGCGCCAGGGCCAGGAAGCAGTGCGGACGGCGGCGCTGCAGCTCGGCAACTCCTTGCGCAACGGGCCGAAAACGCGCGGGCGCTGGGGCGAACTGC
>CAILIO010000250.1 GCA_903834285.1 uncultured Sphingomonadales bacterium
CCACCCCTACCTTTTTCATTGCGAGCGTAGCGAAGCAATCCAGAGCGGTCGTGCAGAGCCGCTCTGGATTGCTTCGTCGCTGCGGTCCTCGCAATGACGGAAGCAGGAGGCATGAACTACGCCTCAGTCCCCGGTAAACACCGGCGCGCGCTTCTCCAGGATCGCGTTCACCGCTTCCTTGTGGTCAGCCGTCTCGTGCACGATCGCCTGGAACGCGGCCGAAAGCTCGAGCACATCGCCCGCGCGGCCATGCTGGGCTTCGCGCAGCAGGCGCTTCGTCAGCCGCAGCGCGCGGGGGCTGTTGGCGGCGATTTCCTCAGCCAGCGCAATGGCTTTCTCCAGCAGCTGGTCCGCCGGAACCACAACGCCGACGAGGCCGATGGACTGCGCATAAGCGGCGTCGAACGTCCGCCCCGTCAGGAACAGCTCTGCGGCCTTGGAATAGCCGATGATCTTCTGCAGCGTCCACGCGCCGCCATCGCCGGGGATGATGCCGACCTTGATGAAGCTGGCAGCCATCTTGGCGGTGTCGGCGGCAAGGCGCAGATCACACACGCAGGCCAGATCGAGGCCAAGGCCGATGGCGTGGCCGTTGATCGCGGCGATCATCGGCACTTCGCAATCGAGCATAGCGCGGGTCGCGCGCTGGACGCCGCGGCGGTAGTTTGCGGCGGTCGAATCGGGCTGGTCGAGCGGGCCGATGCCCTTGCGGTCACGGATGCCCTTGATGTTGCCGCCGGTGCAGAACGCGCGGCCCGCGCCCGTCAGCACGATGGCGCTGACCGAGCGGTCGTTGGCGAGGCGGAAGAACGTGTCGACGATATTGTCGCAGTCTTCCAGCGTGCCGATCGCGTTCATCGATTCGGCGCGGTCCATGGTGAGGATGGCGACGCGCCCGCGGCGCTCTTCGTGCAGGAATGGGGTGGTCATGGCGGCTCTCCCGATTTGCCCCTCTGGGCTGTGGCATTAGCAATCTTGCGATTGCGATGGCCTCGCCGCTGCCATAGTGACGGCGGTGATGCAAATATTCCCGCTCCACCCGTTCCTCCCCGAGGGGGACATTCCCGCCCTGCGCCAACAGGTCCGTGACCTTGTCGCGCAACACGAGGCCCGCTGGCCGATCGAGCTGCGCGCCAATTGCTGGTTCAGCTTCGACGAGGCGTTTTCCAAGGCGCTCGGCTCCGCTGGCCTCCTCGGCATGACCTGGCCCAAGCAATATGGCGGACACGAGCGCACGATGCTCGAACGCTATGTCGTGCTGGAAGAGCTGCTGGCGGCGGGCGCCCCTGCGGGCCTGCACTGGATAGCCGACCGGCAGACCGGCCCGCTCCTCCTGCGCTATGGCACCGAAGCGCAGCGCGAGAAGTATCTGCCCGGCATGGCGCGCGGCGAGATCTACGCCTGCATTGGCCTGTCCGAACCCGGCTCGGGCTCCGATCTTGCCAGCGTGCGCACCTCGGCCAAGAAGACCAACGAGGGCTGGCGCATCAACGGCCAGAAGGTGTGGACCAGCGGCGCGCACAAGAGCCACGCCGCGCTCACCCTGCTGCGCACCGAGGAAGGCAGCGAGCGCCACACCGGCCTTTCGCAGATGATGATCGACCTCGATACGCCGGGGATCACCGTGCGCCCGATCATCGATATGACCGGCACGCACCACTTCAACGAGATTTGGTTCGAGGACGTGCTGCTGCCGCATGATGCGCTGGTGGGCGTCGAAGGCAATGGCTGGAAGCAGGTCGTCGCCGAACTCGCGCTCGAGCGTTCGGGGCCGGAGCGTTATCTCTCCAGCCACATGCTGCTCGTCGCGCTGATCGACGCGATGGGGCCTGAGCCCGATGCGCCGACCGCGCAGCTGATCGGGCGGCTCACCGCTGAAATGTGGACGCTGCGGCAAATGTCGATGTCGACCATCGCCAAGCTGGCGGCGGGCGAGGACCCGGTGGTCGAGGCGGCGATCGTCAAGGACCTCGGCAATGCCTACGAACAGGCGCTGCCGCGCATGGTGCAGGCGGCGGTCGACGCCGACCTCGCTGGCAAAAGCGACCTTTCGCGGCTGCTGACGTGGATCCTCGTCGCGAGCCCGAGTTTTTCGTTGCGCGGGGGTACGCCCGAAGTGCTGCGCGGGATCATTGCCAAGGGACTGGGGCTGCGCTGATGAGCGACAATCGCACTTTGCTGACCGACATGGCAGCGGGCCTGTTCGCCGATCTGGCGGGCAAGCCCTTCGATGTGGCATGGCCGCAAGTGGCCGAGGCTGGGTTCTCCACCCTGCTGGTGCCGGAAGAGGCGGGCGGCTTCGGCGGGGACTGGGGCGATGTGCTCGCCGTGCTGCGCCTTGCCGGCCTCAACGCGCTGGCCGCCCCGCTGGCCGAGCCGGTGATCGCGCATTACCTGCTGGCGAAGGCGGGGATTGCCGCGCCTGAGGGCCTCATTTCCATCGCGGCGCGGGGGCAGCGTGTGCCTTATGGCCGCCATGCCGCGGCGGTTGTGCAGGTGGGGGGCGGCACGCTTTCGCTCTACCACGCCGATGCTTGCGCGTTTGACGAAGGGCTTTCGCCTGCGGGTGAGCCTTGGGATGCCGTGAGCTTCATCGGTGCGGCGGCGGCAACGGCTGATTGCGATGTCGATCTGCTCGCGCTGGGCGCGTTTGCCCGCGTGGCACAAGCGAGCGGCGCGCTGGAGGCGGCGTTCACGCTCGCCATCGATCACGTGAACACGCGCGTGCAGTTTGGCCGGGCGCTGGCGAAGTTCCAGGCGGTGCAGCAGGCGATGGCGGAGTTTTCCGAGGAAGCGGCGGCGGTCGACGCCTCGGCCGCGGCCTGCGCGGCGGCGCTCGACTATGGGCACGCCAGCTTCGAGATCGCCGCGGCCAAGCTGCGCATGGGCATCGCCGTGGACCGCGCGGTGCCCATCGCGCACCGCATGCACGGCGCCATCGGCTTCACCATCGAATACGCGCTCAACCACCTGACCCGCCGCCTGATGGGCTGGCGCAGCGAATTCGGCGGCGATGCTTATTGGGCCGAGCTTCTGGGCCGCCGCGTGGCTGGCCTCGGCGGCCACGGCCTTTGGCGCGAAATGGCGGCGCGGACGGACCGGCTGGTGGGGTGACCTTGGGGGTGTTCCCCTTTCCATTGCCTCAGTCTCCCTCCCAGCTTTTCCCGATCGAGGGAGACGCAAAGGCCTGGCTGGGGCGATGATCTGAAGTGCGCTCAGCCGCGCTTGCGGCCAAATCCGGCGACGCGCGGCGGCATCCGGGGCGGTAGCGGTGGCGGCATCTTTGCCGGGGCGGGGGGCTCCGCCTCCTGCAGCCCGACCGCGCGCTGCGCCAGATAGCGTGCCATCACCGCATCGGCATCGAAGTCGCCCGCCGGGGCCTGATCGGTGCGCGGCGCGGCCAGCGCGTTGGACAGGGCCTTCTTGGAGACGCGCGCCGCACCGGTGATAAACCCATCGCCCCCGCGCAGTTTCTCCATGGCGGTCAGCCGGGCGATCACCTCCGATTTGTCGGCGGCCAGAAGATTGAAGGGAATGCTGATCCTCGCCCTGCCGAATGTGCCGCCGGCATGGCTGAAGCGGATGGCATGCTGCCGGCGGATCGGGATGATGCCATAGATGTATTGGGTCCTGGTGTTCACCTCGATCGCGGTCACCTCGCGCCAGGCCAGCTGCTGCGGCATGCCGAGCGGGTAGAGGTGGACCTGCCGGTCATCGTATTCGATCGCCTTGAGATCGCCGAATAACCGGGCAACCCGTCCGGCGGACAGGAGCGGTCCGCCCAGGATCAGGCCCACCCCGAAGATCATGTCGAGGGGATCGCCCAGCATACACAGCATGCCCAGCAAGGGCGCGACGATGAGCAGGAAGGCCCCGCTGAAAACAAGCTTCGCCCGGCTGTAGTAAAGGGTGGTCATCGTGGTTCTCCGAGAGAGAACCCTGCCATGCCAATGTTGACGATGGCTTTAGGGGGTGAGGCCTTGGTCTAGGTATCTCCTGCGGATCGTGCACCGGGCCAGCCGCCTGATGGGCTGGAGGGTGGCCGCGCCGGGCTCCGCTCTCAGGCGCGCTTGCGGCCAAATCCGGCGACGCGCGGCGGCATCTGCGGTGTGGCGGGGGCTTCTGCTTCGGCCTGCGCATTCGCCTCGCGCTGCGCCAGATAGCGGGCCATCACCGCATCGGCGTCGAAGTCACTCTCCGGGGCGTGGTCCTCGCGCGGCGCGTTCATCGCGTGGGTGAGCGCCGCCTTGGAGACCCGCGCCGCGCCGCCGACAAACCCGTCGCCTCCGCGCATCTTCTCCATGTCTGCCAGCCGCGCGATCACGGTGGCCTTGTCCATGGCCAGAAGATTGAAGGGAATGCTGATCTTCGCCGTGCCGAGCACGCCGCCCTTGTGGCTGATGCGGATGGAATGCTGGCGGCTGACCGGGATGAAGCCCCAGATATACTGGGTCAGCGTGTAGACCTCGATCGCGCTCACCTCGCGCCAGTTCAGCTTGCGCGAGCGGCCGAGCGGATAGAGCGTGATCTGCCGGTCATCGTATTCGATGGCCCTGAGATCGCTGAACACCCGGCGCAACCTGCCGATCGAGGCGAGCGGCCCCCCCAGGATCAGGATCGCCCCGACGATCATCCCGAGCGGCCCGCCGAACACACAGAACACCCCCAGCACGGGCGCGACGAGGAGCAGAAACGCCCCGCTGAAGATAAGTTTACCCCGGCTGTAGAACAGTGTCGTCATCGTGATTCTCCGTGGGGGAATCCTGACACACCATTGGTTACTATGGGTTTAGCGGGGGCGGTTTTGGCTACGGCCTGATGGGCCGGTGGTGTGGATTTGGCGGCGATGGTTTCTGGGCGGGACGGGTGGGGTGGCGTGTGGTTGGGCTGGGCGGTAGTGGGCTGTGGCGCGAAATGGCAGTGCGGACGGATCGATTGGTGAGGTGATTTGTGAGGAGAGGCGCGCAGAAAACTCCGAATAGATCGATTGAGGCGGCGGAGTCTTATCCTCTGCGCAAACTCCCATCGGCAATTGCTGAATCAGCGCAAATTTGGCATAAGTGAGCGATGGAATCGCCTCTTCAGACTTCGTCTTATAAGCGTGTCATATTGATTGACACTCAAGTTATACTTGAGACGAAACCCTTCGAGCAGTTACCATGGCTAGAGCTAGGGGAAGGCCCTATCCTGCTTCTTGTTTGTCGTCAGGTGCAAAGCGAAATCGATGCAAAGAAAAATGATGGTCGATTGGGGACGCGTGCAAGAAATTTCAACAAAATATTAGATGTTTTTCTCGAAAGCCGCATTGCGGCGGAACTTGTTTTGGGGCCACCGAAGGTTGACGTTGCTCTTGTTCGAAATGTGAGAATTGACTGGAACGAGTATGGCGAACTTGACCCAAGCGATGGCGATGACAAGATAGTAGCGCAAGCATTGAATGCACAGGTCGATAATCGAGAGCGCATAGAGTTGCTCAGCCATGACATGAGGCCACGCGACGCTGCGATTACCCATGGCATGCGCGCCATCAAGCTACCTGAGCATTGGCTTCGCGAGCCGGAACCATCTCCTGACGAACGTGAGCGTGCTAAACTCGAGCGCGAGTTGCGAGTGCTCAAGACTGAGCAACCAGCAATCGGAGTCACCATCGAACTCGTCACGCCTGCCCCTTGGCGCAAGTTGACGGTTGAGCCGGCATCTGATGAACAGGCAGAAACGATCCGTAAGTCGATACTTCGCGCGGCGCCACGACAGTCAGGATATTCGTTTAGCTTGGACCTTGATCGGACGTTTGACGAGAGGCATGATAAGTGGCGTAAGCGATTAGTCGAGCTTGATCTCCCAGCTATGCATCTAGGCATACAGCAGTTATACGCTCAGTACCGCATTGCAGTTCAAATTCGCAATGAAGGTCCAATACCCGCAGAGGGGCTTTCGCTTGAGGTTCGTTCCGGTAACGTCGTGCTTCATTCTGTTCCCTATGGGGTGCTTGTTTTCGGGGAGGTGCCTCCCCGCCCTCGTCCGTTCCATGAAGCTCTCCGCGCAATGGATCTCTCCGATTTGCGACCAGCTTCTAGACATGAACCTTTTACATTTTACGCAGAAGAGAGCGGACCTGGTTCTGTTTTAACGTGGTCCTGTTCGTCTTTTCGCCAAGAAAAGAAATTCGATATTGAACTCTCTGTGGAATTAATGAATGCGACTGCGGGCAAGGCTCAAATTGAAGTTGTTGTAACCGCACAAAATATGAAAGGTGATGTTCGAAAACAAATTTTGGTACCTCTATTAGAAGATAATTTATCGTTTAGTGAGGCAGTTGATATAGAAAATAATAGGGTTAGGTCTGGTTTTTCATACAACCCTGTATCTCAAAACCGAAATAAAGTCCGTTTGAATTTACGAAGAAATGACGGTTCTTTTTTGAAAAAATGATATATTATTGATAGTAATTCAATAATTTTCTCCAATACGTTGAATTTTAATTAGAGTAGTATTTTGATTGGCAAAAGTTTTCGGCCAATTTAAGTGGGTTTTTTCTTGAAGTGATTTACTGAAGTCGCATGAGAGGAGGAGGGCTATGAGTTTTGGTCCTCGGCAGGGTGGCGAAGCGAATAGGCGTCATACCCCTGCGTAGCACCCCACCCCAATCCCTTGACCCCACCCCACAGACCCCTTAATCGTTCAGTTAAACGAACGCATACGGGAGTCGAGAGCCATGGC
>CAILIO010000251.1 GCA_903834285.1 uncultured Sphingomonadales bacterium
CGACATGCGCCCCTCGGGCGGCGGCAAGACGCGCATCACCTTCTCCGCCCCCTCGCGCGGCCTGATCGGCTATCATGGCGAGTTCCTTTCGGACACGCGCGGCACCGGCATCATGAACCGATTGTTCGAGAAGTATGGCCCCTACAAGGGCAAGATCGAGGGCCGCAAGAACGGCGTGCTGATCTCCAACGGCGCGGGCGAGGCCAATGCTTATGCGCTGGGTCCGCTGGAAGAGCGCGGCATCCTGTTCGTCGGCGTGGGCACCCCGCTCTACGAAGGCATGATCATCGGCGAGAACGCCAAGCCCGACGATCTCGAAGTCAACCCGATGAAATCAAAGCAGCTGACGAACTTCCGTTCGACCGGCAAGGACGATGCCATCCGCCTGACCCCGCCGAAGATCATGACGCTGGAACAGGCCATCGCCTATATCGACGACGACGAAATGGTCGAAGTGACTCCGAAGTCGATCCGCCTGCGCAAGGCGATCCTCGATCCGAACGAGCGCAAGAAGGCCGGACGGAAGAAGGAAGCGGCCTGAGTTTCAGGCGTTTTGATGAGACAAGGAGGGCGGCCTTTGCGGGCCGCCCTTTTTTGTTTGGGGGCGGGCGAATTACAAGGAACGGCTTCTAAAGGCTCTGAAGCGCCACATGGATTTTTCGATCCGGCGGAAGTGGACCCGACCATCCCGCATCACCGGGGGGCTCCCCGCACAACACCAGTGGGTTTACCTGCATTTCGTCTTCAGGCAGGTCCATAAAGGAGTTAAAGTCAGAGCTTTCAGTAATCAGCAGATTGCAGATCTTCCGCTTCTTGAAGTCTCGGATCACAGCCACAGCTATGCCGAGGGTGATTTCCGGCGCGAGACTGACTAGCGCCACACTTCGTGGGACCGAGCCTCTTCCATAATCCACGTTTAGAGTCGTGGTGGGATCGCGATCCCATTTGCCTTTCACCAGCCGGGCTCCCCGCATCGATCTGGGCAGGACCATCCCATAGGAATCGAAGCCAGCATACGTAAGGTCAGCGTTCGGTGCGAAGAAGTGCTGAAAGCCCCACCAGCCGTCAAACGCCGCCAACGCCAGGGCGGCAACTGCGAGGAGGGAGCGACGCGGGTTCACGCGCTGAGGATAGACGACCACAGGCGCCCGGCAACAGGAACTGCGGCCTGCGCGGTATGATGCCGCGCTGTTGGTCAGAAACAGCCGAACCCCGGGTCAAGCCCGGGGTGACGGTGTCTGGCTTAATCGGTCGTGCGAGACCGACTTCCCGCGCATTATCTCGTCATTGCGAGGAGCGGAGCGACGAAGCAATCCAGAGCGGTTGCGCACTGACGCTCTGGATTGCTTCGCTGCGCTCGCAATGACGAGGGTGGGTTGCGGGTGGGATTTGGGTTGGGCAGGCATGGACCTGTGCACCCGGCAATGACATAGCCTGCGCCATAACAACCGGAGCAGGACATGCCGATTTCCCTTTACGATGCCGTTGTACCTACAAACTTGCAGATTCTGGGCGCAGTCGACGCGCTGCTGGGCAAGGCGGAGGCGTTTTGCGCCGAGCATGGCCGTGCCGAAAGCGATCTGATCGACGCGCGCCTCGCACCCGACATGCTGCCGTTTGGCTATCAGGTGAAGAGCTGCGCGGGGCATTCGGTGGGGGCTATCGCGGGGGTCAGGGCTGGCCATTTTGGGCCCGATCTGAAGCCATGGCCGACCGATTTCGCGGGTCTCCACGCGGCGATACAGGGCGCCATTGCCGAACTTTCAGCGCTCGACCGGGCTGAGTTCGAGGCATTGGGCGAGAACGACACCCTGTTTGCGTTCGGCGAGATGAAGCTGCCTTCACCGGCGCGAACTTCCTGCTCTCGTTTGCGCAGCCCAACTTCTATTTCCACGCCACGACCGCCTATGCGATCCTGCGCGCACAGGGCGTGAAGGTGGGCAAAGGCGATTTCATGGGCATGCCGCGCATCAAACGGTGAACGAGAGGCTTTCGGCCCCGAGGTGAAACAGAGAGGGCAGCCTTTGCGGGGCTGTCCTTTTTTGTTTGGGCGCAGGTAGCAGGCCGCCCTCCCCGCCCTCACTGCTTCACCGCACCCCAGGCCTTCTCGTAATCGATGCCGAGTTGCTGGAGGTAGGACTTGTACTTCTTCGGATCGAAGTAGTTGGGCTCCATCGCCGGGCGCAGCTTGGCCATGAGGTCGGCGTTGAGGGTGGTCGCCGGCTTGTCATCGGGGCCGAGCAGCGGCTGGTAGCGTTCGGTCCTGAACTGGACTTCCTGCTGCCAGGCCTTGGCCTTGGCGACGAGTGCGGGCGTCGTCATCAGATCGAGCACGGTCATCGCGGCGACCTTCGCGCCCGCCACGGCACCCTTGTGCGCGATAGGGGTGGCCATGGCAGCGGCGGACATCACGTTGTGCGCGGAGAGGCTCGGGATGTTGGAGGGATAGCGGATCGTGATGCTCGGCACAGTCCACATGATATCGCCGATATCGTCCGATGCGCTGATGCCTTCGGGATCCGGGCTGTCAGGCGACCAAACGTGCGGACCATCGCTGGCGAGCGGCCTGACCGGGCGGTCGAACCCGGTCTGCACCGCCTTGGCGAAGGCCTGGTCGGTTTCGGTCCAGCGGGGCAGGCCGACACTTTGCATGTTGGCGAAGGCCGCTTCGGCGAGCGGGCGGTTGCCGTAGTTGGTGGCGGCATGGCCGAGCACGCGGTGGGTCACGCTGGTCCCGGTCATCAACGCAGCGCCATCGGCAATGTTGTTGGCCGCATCGTACATGGCCCTGACCGCGGGCAGGCTGGTGTCGCGGAAATAGTACCACACACTGGCCTTGCCGGGGACGATATTGGGCTGACCGCCACCATTGGTGATCACGTAGTGGCTGCGCTGCGTGACCGGCAAGTGCTCGCGCTTGAAGTTCCAGCCCACGTCCATGAGTTCGACCGCATCGAGCGCGCTCCTGCCGTCCCACGGGTTGGCGGCGGCATGGGCCGTGCGCCCGATAAAGGTATATTCAACGCTGAGCGCCGCCGTCAGCTTGAGCGGGCCCCAATCGGTGGCAAGCGTCGAGCCGACATGGGCAAAGAGATTGGCATCGACATCCTTGAACAGGCCGGCGCGGACATAATAGGCCTTGGCCGCGAGCAGTTCCTCGGCGACGCCGGGCCAGATCATGATCCGGCCCTTGATGCCGTTCGTTTCCATGGCCTGCTTGGCGGCGATGGCGGCGACGATCATCATGGGCAGGCCGCTGTTGTGCCCCTCCCCGTGCCCGGGCGCGCCGGCGACTTGCGGCTTTGTCTCCGCAACACCGGGCATTTGCGACAGGCCGAGCAGGCCATCGATATCGCTGCCCAGCGCAATGAGCGGGCCGCCCTCGCCCCAGGTGGCGGTGAAGGCGGTGGGAATGCCGGCAACGCCGCGCTCTACCTTGAAGCCGTTTTTCTCGAGGATGCCGGTGAGATAGGCGCTGGTCCGCACTTCCTGAAAGCCCGGCTCGGCATAGCTGAAGACCTGATCGATCATGCCGGCAAGCTCGCCCGCGCGCGCATCGACTGCGGCGGCCGCTTCGGCCTTGACCGATGCCGGTGCCTCGGCCCGGGCGGCGGCAGGAATGGCGACGGCCAGCAGGCTGGCCGCGAGCAGAGTGCGCATGCGATAAATCCCCCCTTTGCGCCCGGAGGATACCCGGCAGCGGGCTGCGCGCAACAAGGGAAGTGACCACTGTGGACGTGCCGCGCGTGGCCGGCGCGCCGGAACAAATTATGCTAGGACCGGTACAAATCGCCGTCCCAGATCGCCGCGCGCCATGGTATATCGGACTTTGGGTGCGCCGCGGGCTTGCCGCCTTGCGGACCGGCGCCGGGATCGGGAGCAGAGCCATGTTACGTCACACAGGCCTTCGTGCGATTACCCTTTCAGCCCTTCTCGTCCTTGTGCCGACGGGGCCGGCCTTGGCGGCAGGCGGCGGTGGTGGTGGCGGGGGCGGCTTTTCGGGGCCCAGCGAATCCGCGCCGCAATATGATCCCGCGGCGGAATACCTGAAAGGCGTTGCGGCCTATCAGGCGCAGAATTTCAAGGGGGCGGTGACGGCGTTCCGGCACGTGACCGATACGGTCGCGACGCATGCGCCCGCGCAATATCTGCTCGGTTCGAGCTATCTGCAGATGGGAGATTTCAAGAGGGCCAGGCGGCCGCTGGAAATGGCGGTGCGCTATGACGCGGCGATGATCGACGCGCACCGCGATCTCGGTGTCGTGCTGGCGAAACTGGGCGATGCGGCCAAGGCCGGTGAGCAGCGGGCCGATCTGGTCGCGCGCAAACCGCAATGCGCGGGGACCTGCCCCGAGGCAGCGAGCATCGATGCCGCGATTGCGGCGGTGGACGCGGCGATGGCCGGATCGCCACAAGCCTATGCGCCGCAGCGCGCGATCGCGCCGCTCGCCTCGATCGATGCGGTCTATGTCTCGGCGGTGAGCAAGATCAACGAGCACCGCTATGAGGAGGCCATCGCCGATCTGGAAGGCTCGCTCTGGGCGGCGGGACCACATCCCGATGTGCTGACCTACCTTGGCTTCGCCAACCGCAAGCTGCAGCGGTATGAGGCGGCGCGCGGCTGGTACGAGATGGCGCTGGCGGTGGCACCCAACCATCGCGGCGCGCTCGAATACTACGGCGAGCTCAAGCTGGAGCTGGGCGATGTCGCGGGGGCGAAGACGCATCTTGCGCGGCTGGATAGGCTGTGCGGGTTTGGCTGCCAGCAGGCCGACGAATTGCGCCGCTGGCTGCGCGAGTCGGGCCAATCCGCCTCCTGACGGCGAGCGCCGGGTTGGCGCTGATTCTGGCCAACAGCGTCTGGAGCGCGGACGGACCGGCGCTCAGCGCGCTGATCTGGATCGCGCCGGGCCATGAGGCGGCCGCGCTGACGCGCCAGCCGGCAATGTGTTCGCGCGCGGCGGAGGGCGATAACCAGGTCCTGATCGGCGAGGCGCTGTTCAATGCACCTATGCTGCTGGGCGGGCAGGCCGCGCGCGCCGATGTGAGCTGCGCCAGCTGCCACAGCAATGGGAGGCGCAATGCGCACTTTCATCTGGACGGGGTTTCGGACGCGCCGGGGACGGCTGATGTCAGTTCCAGTTTCTTCAGTCTGGCGCAGGCCAATGACCGGTTCGACCCCAAGCCGATCCCTGATTTGGCCTATCCGGTGAAGGTCTCGCGCGACCCGGCCTCGGGCGCGCTCGAGCGGTTCCTGCGCGGGTTGATCGTGGAGGAGTTTTCCGGGCGCGAGCCTTCGCCGGCAGCTATCGGAGCGCTGGCGGCCTATGTCCGCGCAATCGGGGATTGCGGCGCCATCAAGGAGCAGCCGCGACGCCTCGCCGATCAGGCGGCGCTCGTGCGCGTCTCGGTCCTTGCGGCAGAGCATCTTGCCGCAGCCGGCGATGCCGGGACGGCGGCAATCGCGGTGGCCGGCGCGCGCCATCAGCTTGGGCTGATAGACGAACGCTTTGTCGGCGCGGGCCTCAAACGGGAGCGCGCGCGGCTGCTGGCCGCCTCGCGCGCCTTGCAACCCGCCGCACAGTCGCGCGCGCCGGACCCGGCGGAGCTGCAGCGCTGGCTGACCGGGTTCGAGCGTGATCTGCTGCCCGTGCTGGCGCGGGGCGAAGCGCGCTCGCTCTATAGCGAAGCACGCGTAACCGCGTGGGTCGGCCGACAGGGCCAATGACAGCGCCAGAGGTGCGGCGACGTCAGGCCTCCAGCAGGGCTTCCGCGCGGGCCCGTACCGACCGGGCATTGGCCCAGGCGACGGGCGCCATCGCGGGGCCGATCACGGCCAGCGCCCGATCCGCCGCCGCGAGCGCTTCCTGCGCCTCTGCGCGCTTGCCAAACTGCAGCCAGGCTTCGGCGTAGCCGATCTGGATCACCGCCCAGTCCAGCTCGGCATCGGCGCGCGGCGCGCCTTTTTCCGCTTCTGCAAAGGCGCTCAAGGCATCGGTGAGGAAGCGGCGTTCGCCGGTCAGCTGGCTCAGGCGAGTCAGCGTGTAGCCGAGGTTGTTCTGCGCCTCGGCATAGTCGCGGGGCGAGCGTTCGAGCGTCGCCACGTCCAGTGCATCGCCAAACAGGCGCACGGCCCGTTCGAGATGCGCGGGCTCGCCGGTGGCCTCACCCAGCCGGACCAGCAGATTGCCGAGATCGGTGACCGTGGCCGACCATGCCAGCGGAACATGCTGTTGCTGGCGCACCGCGAGCGCGCTTTCAAGACAGGCCTGGCCGCGCAGCAAATACTCGACCTTGCCGGTGCGCTCTCCCAGTCGCGTGAGCGCGGTGGCAAGCGTGTTGCTGATCGAGGCCCTGGTCTGGGGATCGGGTCCCTGCGCGCTGATGGTAAGCGCCTGCTCAAGCTCGCTGACGGCGCGGCGCAGGCCCGCCTCGCCCGCTTCCCGCTCGCTCAGCCTCACCAGTGCGGTGCCAAGGCCCGCGCGCAAGACGCTTTCGCGCATCGAGCCGGCCGGTTTCGGCAGGCATGCGAGGCCCTGTTCGTAGCAGGCAATGGCCTCTGCCGCATCTTCGAGCAAACCGCTGCGTTCGCAGCGGCGGGTTAGCGCATAGCCGAGGATACCGTAGAGCTCGGCCAAGCGGGGATCCTCGGCATTTCCCTGCAAGGCCGCAATGCCGGTCTGGGCGACGGCGATGGCCGCGTTGATGGGGTCGAGACCGCCGTCCCGCTCGGCCAGCCGCCCATAGGCCGAGGCAAGGTAGATGCAGGAATTGACATGGCGGCGCTCCGCTCCGGCCCGTCGGAAGCCCGTGTTGGCCCAAGTTAGGAGCGTGATCGCCTGGCAAATTCCGCGCCGGTCGAGCCCGCCGCTCGACGTATCGAGCAGGCGGCGGCCCAGCGCTGACATCACGGTGGCCGGGACGAGCAGGAACGGTTGCACGGTGCGATGTTTCCCCACTGCCCCTCCGTTCCGCCCGTGGACACCGGGCAGGCAGGAAATTGACTTGCGGGGAAAGAGGCTCACTGAATTCCCGGCTGAACGAAAGTCAATTTTTGTCGCGCGGCGTCAGGCCTCGTTGACCGAAAGGCCCGCAGTGCGGCTGGCCAGCACGGTCGGGCCTTCGAGCAGCGGGGCGAAGGTATTGGGCCAACGGGCGGTGACGAGGCGTTCCTTGGCGATCCAGGCGAGCGAGACGCTGTCTGACTGGTTGCCGCCGAGCACGCAGTAGGCACCCGCATCCTCGCCGACATAGAAGCCGACGTGGCCGAGCCCGCTCTGCGGCGTCCGGCGCCAGAATACCATGACCGAACCGCGCGTGGGCGTGATGCTGTGGCCGAAACTGCCCCAGGCGCGGGCGCCGAGCGGGTTGGCGGGGAGCGGTTCGTCCGGCAGAGTCGCGGCAATGCAATGGGCGACGAAGAGGCCGCACCAGGGGATATCGTCGGACCGGTACATCGCCTGGCCGAGATCCTCGGCCCACTGGAGGATCTTCGGATTGTCCACCGCACCGGGCCCCTCCTTGAGGCCGAGGAGGTGGCGCGCTTCCGCCAGCCAGACGAGCGGCGGGCGCGTGGGCGCGGCCACGGTGCCGGCAGGGGCGCTGAGCGCGGCGAGCGCGGCGAGGGTCTGCGGGCCGGCAATGCCATCGACACTGAGCCCCTTGTCCTTCTGGAACGCGCGCAAGGCAGTGGCAGTCTGCCGGCCCCACACGCCGTCAATCGGCCCGGGGCGGTACCCGGCCTTGGCCAGTTCGGTCTGGATATCGCGAATCGTCATGACAGCCTCCCTCGATGCAAATGCATGAACGGAGATTGCCACGAGAATGCTGCGATCCGGAGTCCCTGTTTGAAGGGATTGTTCGAATTAGGCGATATCGACAAGGTTATGATTTGAACGACTTCTATTTGCCATATGATGCGGAGGGCAGCACGGTGGCGAGTATATCCGTTCAGTAAAATAGGTTTAAATCTGAACGGATCCTGCAAATTTCATCCCGCCAGCGTTCAGCCAGCGAGGTCTAAACGGGATTTCGACGGCGACGAATCGCGGCGGGATGTTCCGCTCCGGCCTTTCCTTCGCCTCAGGAGACGGACCATGATCAGTTTCGCGAAGAAGGCCGTGCTGGCCACTGCCCTTGCCGCCAGCGCGCTGGCAAGCGCCACGCCGGCGATGGCGGACCCCTATGGCGGCTATGGCGGCGGCTATCGCCATCACCGCGGCGGTGACAGCACCGGGGCGGCCATCGCGGGCGGGATCATCGGTCTGGCGCTGGGCGCGATCATCGTTTCGGCGGCGAACAGCAACAACCACCGTGACCGCTACGACAACCGCTATCAGGGTCAGTACAGGGGCCAGTACCAGGGCCAGTACCGCGGCCAGCCGACCTGGCAGGGGGCCTACAACGGCGATCCCTATGACCAGCGCTATCAGGGCGGGCAGCCGGGCTACAGCCGCGACGGCTATCCACAGGGCAACGATGGGTACTACGACCGGCGCGGCTATCGCGATCCGGAGACCGAGCAGGACGACTATCGCGGCAACTGACCGCAAGTTCGGGGCGGCGCGCCGCATTGGGCGCGCCGCTTCAGAAACGGTTCAGGGCGGGAACGCTTCTTTTTCAACATCGCGCGCGGACCAGGGACCGATCTGCGCAGGAGAAGAGCCATGAAGCTTTGGAAACCAGGACTTGTCGCTGCCGCGCTTGCCGCGGGGAGCATGGCGATGGCGGTGCCGGCCGAGGCACACGGCCGACGCGGCGATGATACCGCACTCGCGATCGGCGCGGGCGTGCTCGGCCTTGCCGTGGGCGCAGCGATCGCATCGGACCGCGGCGACCGCGATGTCTACGTGCGCTACGACAATCGTCCGCGCTATTACGGCGGATATTATCAGTCCTACCCGGCCTATCCGGTCTACCGCGCCTATCCGGCGTGGCGGGGCTACGATCCGCGCTATGATGAGCGGCGGCGCTGGCGCGAGCACGAGCGCTGGGAGGACCACGAACGCTGGGAGCATCGCGGAGGTTGGCGCGGCTGGTAAAATCCGATTGCCTCCGGGGTCCGGCCGCCCCCTTACCTTCGTGATCTCCCTGCC
>CAILIO010000252.1 GCA_903834285.1 uncultured Sphingomonadales bacterium
CGCGCTTCCGCTCCCCTCCCGCTTGCGGGAGGGGTTAGGGGGTGGGTTTTACTCCGCCGCGATCCCGGCTGCCTTGAACATGTCCGCCTCAACCTCTTCCACCAGCTCGTTCGCTGGCTCTGCCGACTTCGCCTTGCGGCGGCTGTCGAAGCTCGACCAGACGGTGTTCCAGTCGCCGCGGGTGGCGGCCTTGGAGTATTCGGTGGCGCGGGTTTCGAAGAAGTTGGCGTGCTCGACGCCGTTGAGCAGCGGGGCGAGCCAGGGGAGGGGGTGTTCCTCGATCATGTAGATCGGCTGGAAGCCGAGCTGGCCGAGGCGCCAATCGGCGATGTAGCGGATGTACTTCTTGATTTCCTTGGGGCTCATGCCCGGGACAGGGCCCTGTTCGAAGGCCAAATCAATAAACGCGTCCTCGAGCCGAACGGTTTTTTGGCAGCAATCGATGATGTCTTCCTTCACCGCCTTGGTCAGGCAGCCGCGCTCCGCCACGAAGGCGTGGAACAGCTTGGTGATGCCTTCGCAGTGGAGCGATTCGTCGCGGACCGACCACGAAACGATCTGGCCCATGCCCTTCATCTTGTTGAAGCGCGGGAAGTTCATCAGCATGGCGAAGCTGGCGAAGAGCTGGAGGCCTTCGGTAAAGCCGCCGAACATCGCGAGGGTGCGGGCGATGTCTTCATCGGAATCGACGCCGAACTGCTGCAGATAATCGTGCTTGGCGCGCATTTCCTCGTATTCGAGGAACATGCCGTATTCGCTTTCGGGCATGCCGATCGTGTCGAGCAAGTGGCTGTAGGCTGCGATGTGCACCGTCTCCATGTTGGAGAAGGCGGCGAGCATCATCTTGATTTCGGTCGGCTTGAACACACGGCCGTACTTGTCGTGATAGCAATCCTGCACCTCGATATCGGCCTGCGTGAAGAAGCGGAAAATCTGCGTGAGCAGGTTGCGTTCGTGGTCGCTGATCTTCTGCGCCCAGTCGCGGCAATCTTCGCCCAAGGGCACTTCCTCGGGCATCCAGTGAATCTGCTGCTGGCGCTTCCAGAACTCGTAAGCCCAGGGATATTCGAACGGCTTGTAGGAGTTGCGGGCTTCAAGAAGAGACATGGGACGGATCCTGTACGGCAAGAAAGAAAAAGATAGGCATGGAAGGGCCCGCGCGGAAGCTGGCCACGCGGGCGGAAGGCTTGGGCGCGGCAAGTTTTCCACCGCCGGGATGAAAAGAGGTAGCGGGCGCTACTTCCAGAACCAGCGCGGGGTGAGCTTGCGCTCCGCACGGCCCCGCCACATCTGAACGTAGATCCACAGCCCTGAAAAGCTGAAGAAGATCATCGCGAAGCCCGAAAGCGTGGCGATCACGACGCCGGCGGGTCCGAAGCTCTCGCCCGAATGCAGGTGATGCAGCAGCCCGATCACCGCGCGCGGATCGCCCGGCTTGGGTTTCGGCCGGCACGTGTAGTCCGGCGGGCACGTGAAGGCTGGTTTCCCTGCAGTCTGTTCCACCTGGGGCTTCTCGCGCTCCCCGCCTGTCATGAGCGGCACGATCTGACTGAGCGCGCCGGTCACGGCGATCCACAGCAGGAAGACCCCGAAGAAAACCGAAATCCAGCGATGAAACTTGCGCACGAAGAGGCCTCTTTGGCAATTGCGATTTATTCGCAAGCGTAGCCTGCCAGGACTGTCTGGGGGAAGCGGGAACCGTGTCGCGAGTTGTAACCGACTCTGCCGCGAGGATGCGGCATGCGCTGTTCACGACCGGGCAGGAGGATCGGCGGCTGTGCATTTGATCAGAACCTCGCCTTCCCGATCAGGAGCCGCGCCCGGCAAGGGCCGCGATCATGCCGACGCCGATGATCAGGATCAGCGGCGAAAGGCTGGCGAGGGCACCGACCAGATAGGCGTATCGTGGCCAGCCGGCGAGGTTCGTCAGGAAGAACCTGATGCCGAAGACGAAAGCGAGAAGATAGAGCGTGATCGGCGACAGGAGCAGCGAGGCGATGACGAGCGCCGGGCTCGTCATCGTTTCCTGCTTGCCGAACAACTCCAAAATCCAGAACGAGCAGCAGCCGAGCGTGACCCCGGCTCCGATGAGAAGCAGGAACCCGTCCAGCGGAAACCGCCACGAGCGAATGGCAGCGGCGACGAAAAACACCGCAAGCGCTGCCATCCCGCTCGCGAGAACGAGAGACGCCGGCTTGATCACTGGCAAGCAAGGCATTCCTCGTAGTCGGTCGGGCTCGCGAGTTCGATGACAGGGGCGACAGCGGTGTTGTCCGCCTCCACGCCGCCGGCAAAGCCTGCGCGCTGCACCGACTTCGAGCGGAGGTAGTAAAGCGACTTGATGCCCTTTTCCCACGCCTGGAAGTGCAGCATCATCAGGTCCCACTTGTCGACGTCGGCCGGGATGTAGAGGTTCAGCGATTGCGCCTGATCGATATAGGGCGTGCGGTCCGCCGCGAATTCGAGCAGCCAGCGCTGGTCGATCTCGAAGCTGGTCTTGTAAACGGCCTTTTCCTCAGGCGAGAGGAAATCGAGGTGCTGGACCGAACCGCCACGCTCGAGGATCGAGTTCCACACGTTGGTGGAATCCTTCGATTTCGACTGGAGCAGCTTCTCGAGATAGGGGTTCTTGACCACGAAGCTGCCCGATAGCGTCTTGTGGGTGTAGATGTTCGCCGGGATCGGCTCGATGCA
>CAILIO010000253.1 GCA_903834285.1 uncultured Sphingomonadales bacterium
AGCGCTTCCCACCGCTCGGTGCGCGCCTCGCTGTTGAGCAGCGGAAAAGTCGCGCCCTCGGCCACCGGGACTTCGGTGCGTCCGAGCAGCTCCAGCCCGCGCAGCACCATCGCGGTTGCTCGGTTCGCCCACACGTTGCCGGATACCGTTGTGATCCCCAGCACTTCGACGCGCGGGTCCTCCAGCAGCATCAGATGCGGGATCGCGAAACCCTCGTCATCGATGATCACCTGCCGCTTGGGCTCGGCCGCCCCGGCGGGCGAAAGCGCGCCGAGGAGCAGTGCGAGGGCAAGGAAGACCCGCCGAAGCACCAACGCCTTACTTCGCCTTGCTCGCATCGGTCCGATACTTGTCGAACCACGCTAGAATTGCCGAGGCCTTGGCCGCCGATTGCGATGGCCGCGCGGTGAACCCGCCGTGGCTTGCGCCGGGCACCTTGACCAGCGCGGTCGGCACGCCCCGGATCTGCAGCGCGGCATAGTACTGCTCGGATTCGCTCACCGGCGTTCGGAAGTCCTCGCTCCCCACCACAACCATCGTCGGCGTCTTCACGTTGCCGACCAGCGAAAGCGGCGAGCGGTTCCAGTAGCTCATCGGATCTTCCCACGGCTGCTTGCGGAACCAGTAGCGCGAGGTGAAGCCCGTGCCATCCATGGTCAGCGCCTCGCTGATCCAGTTGATCACTGGCTTCTGCGCCGCCGCCGCCTTGAAGCGGTCGGTCTTGCCCACGATCCAGCTCGTCAGCACGCCGCCGCCCGAACCGCCGGTCACGAAGAGGTTATCCGGATCGGCCACGCCCTTGGCGATTGCCGCATCCACCGCGCTCATGAGGTCGGTGTAGTCGTCGCCCGGATAGGCCTTGTCGATCAGGTTGGCGAACGCGCTGCCATACGACGTGCTACCGCGCGGATTGGTGAAGAGCACCGCATAGCCGTGCGCGGCATAGAGCTGGTCATCGGTCGAGAAGACCTGCCCATAGGCGCTATGCGGCCCGCCATGGATTTCGAGGATCAACGGCACGCGCGCGCCCCCCTGGTAGCTCGGCGGCAGCACCAGCCACGCCCCGATCTTGCGCCCGTCGCTCGCCGTCACATCGAGCGGCTCGACCCGGCCAAGGGTCTTGCCAGCCATCAGCGTCTCGTTGAGCCGGGTCACCTGCCGCTTGCCCACGAAGAGATTGGCCGGACGCAGGCCGCCGCTCGTATCGCCAGTCCAGGCAATCACCCCGCCCCTGGAAACGCTGAAGTTGCCGCCGGTGTAGGGCCGGTCGATCCCACCTCCGGCGAGCCCTTCCGCGAGGACCGTCAGCTTCCCTGCCAGATCGACCCGCGCGACCTTGCGCACGGCCTTGTCGTCATAGGAGACATAGACCAAGCGCCCGTCTGCCGCCCACTGCACATCCTCGATGCTGCGGTCGAGGTCCTTGGTCAGCGCCTTCACGTTCGAGCCATCGCGGTCCATCACGTAGAGCTCGCTCGGCTGGTAGCTCAGATGCGTATCATCATAGCCAAGGAACGCGATCCTGCTGCCGTCGGGTGAAAGCACCGCATTCTGGTCCGGACCGTAGCGCTTGGTCAGCTGAGTCAGCGCGCCGCTCGCGACATCCAGCGCGAAGACCTCGCTATCGTTGGGCTCCCGCTCCCAATCCGCACGGCGATTGGACGAGAGCACCAGCGTGCGTCCATCGGGCGAGAACGAGAGCGGCCCCGAAACATCGAACTTGCCGAACGTCAGCTGGCGCGGTGCCCCGCCGTCTGCCGCCACCACGAAGACCTGATCGAACCCGGGCTTGATATAGCCGTCTCCATCGGCGCGGTAGGTCACGCGGTCGATCACCTCGAGCGGCTCGGCCCACTTGGCGCCCTCGGGCTTGGCCGGCGCTTCGCCGAACTTGGTCCCTTCGCCCGGCACATGCATTACATACGCGATCTGTTTCCCGTCGGGTGACCACGCGATGCTCGAGGGCGAATCCGGCAGGCCCGTAATCCGAGCGGTTGCGCCGCTTTCCATCCAACGCATGGTAAGCTGCGGCGCGCTGCCCTCCTCCGCACCGACATAGGCCAGCCGCTTGCCATCGGGTGACCAGACCGGCGAAAACTGCGAGCCCGTGCCTGCCAAGGGCACTTGCTCGGCGTTCTTCACATCGACCAGCCAGATCGTGGAGCGCATCTTGTCGGTCATTACGTCGCCGGACTTGCGGACATAGGCAATCCGCGACCCGTCGGGGCTGATCTGGGGGCTGCCCGCATATTCGAGACCGAACAGGTCAGCCCCGCTGAAGACCCGCGAAGGCTGTTCAGACGCCGGCGCGGGCGCGGTTTGGGCCAACGCAGGCACGCACGTTGAAAGTAGCAAGAAAGCAAGCGTCTGGCGAAGCATGGTGAATTCCCATGTGATGGATTGTTGCGCCACACTTGGCCCGCCCGCGCGCCCTCGCGCAAGAGGTGTTTTACTCGCCTGCAACAGCTGCGATCGCCACCAGATGCCGTGCGACGTCCTCAGGCGGCAGGAACGAGCCGGTGAAGCTGTTCTTCGCCAGAGTCACCAGATCCGCGCGCGAGAGCCCCCGCGCCTCTGCCACCGCGCGGTAATTGTCCGCGACATAGCCGCCGAAATAGGCGGGATCGTCCGAATTGATCGTCGCCTTGAGGCCCGCCGCCAGCATCCGGTCGATCGGATGCCCCGCCAAATCGCCCACCACGCAGAGCTTGAGATTGGAGAGCGGGCAAACCGTCAGCGTCATCCCGTCCTGCGCCAGCCGCGCAACCAGAGCCTCATCTTCCAGCGCCCGGTTGCCATGGTCGATCCGGTCGACCCCCAGCACTTCGAGCGCCTCGTACACATAGTCCGGAGGCCCCTCCTCGCCCGCATGCGCCGTCAGCTTGAGCCCCTTGGCGCGTGCCGCCGCAAAGACCCGCGCAAACTTTGCAGGCGGGTGCCCCAGCTCGCTCGAATCCAGCCCCACCGCCGTGATCCGAGCGAGCCAGGGCTCCGCTTGTCCCAGTGTCTCGAACGCCGCTTCTTCGGAGAGGTGGCGCAGAAAGCTCATGATCAGCCGCGAGGTAATCCCCAGCCGCGTCTCAGCCTCGGCCATGGCGGCCAGTAGCCCCTCGATCACCGTGCCAAAGGCAATCCCCCGGTCCGTATGCGTCTGCGGATCGAACATGATCTCGGCATGGACCACGCCGTCCGCCGCAGCCCGCTCGAAATAGGCCATCGCCAGATCGCGGAAATCCGCCTCAGTCTGCAACACCCCCGCCCCGGCATAGTAGATGTCGAGGAAATCCTGCAGATTGGAGAAGGCATAAGCTCCACGCACCTCCTCGACGCTCGCATAGGGAATGCTGATCCCGTTCCGCTCGGCGAGTGCGAACATCAGCTCGGGCTCGAGGCTTCCCTCGATATGGAGGTGGAGCTCCGCCTTGGGCAGCCGCCGGATAAAATCCTCAAGTGCGTCCATGCCCGGCCTCCTTGTCCCACACGCAGCGCCCCAGCACATATGTCCGCCGCACCGCCCGGTCATCACCCAGCACCTGCAGCGCAAACAGCCGATCCGCCAGCGAAGCCCCCGCCGTGCGCCGCGCCATCAGCGGTGTTGCGGCATCATCGAGCACCACGAAATCGGCCTCCTGTCCCTCGGCCAGCATGCCCACCTCGCCATCGATATGGAGCAGCCGCGCCGACCCGCCCGTCGCCAGCCACAGCGCGCGGAAGGGATCGAGCACATAGCCTCCCGGCAGCCCGGCTTGATAGGCCAGCCCGCCATTGTGGAGCAACGAGAGCGAGGTCCCAGCGCCGATATCCGAGCCCAGCCCTAGCCGCACCCCATGCCGCTCCGCTTGCGCAAAATCGAACATTCCCGAACCCAGAAAGAAGTTCGAACTCGGGCAAACCGCGATCCCTGCACCGCTCTCGGCCAGCCGCGCGCAAGACCGGTCCGGCAAATGCACCCCATGCGCGAACACCGAACGATTCGTCACCAGGGCGAACCGGTCATAGGCATCGAGATAGTCGGTAGCCTCGGTAAACCGCGCTGCCACTTCGGCAATCTCTTGGCGGTTTTCGGCTAGGTGCGTGTGCAGCAGCACCCCCGGATGCGCGCTGAGCAGTTCCCCAGCAACCGCCAGCTGCGCGTCGCTCGATGTCAGCGCATAACGCGGCGTCACCGCATAGCCGAGCCGCCCCCGCCCATGCCACTTGGCGATCAGCGCCGCGCTTTCGGCCCGCGCCTCCGCCACGGTATCGCGCAACCCCTCCGGCCCCAGATCCATCAGCACCTTGCCGCAGATCATCCGCAGCTCGCGCGCCTCGGCCGCCGCAAAGAATGCTTCGACCGAAGCGGCATGCACAGTGCCAAACACCAGCGCACTCGTCGTCCCATGGCGCAGCAGCTCGTCCAGAAACTCTTCCGCCACGCCCGCTGCATGCGCGGGATCGGCAAAGGCCTTCTCCGCCGGAAAGATATGCCGCTCCAGCCAGTCGAGCAGCTGCGCTCCATGGCTCGCGATCCGGGCAAGCTGAGGATAATGGACATGCGCGTCGACAAAGCCAGGGACGATCAGCCCTGTGAGCTGCTCGACGACAAGCCCCGGAAAGCGCGGCGCCACCTCGTCAAACGCCCCGCGCGCCACCACGCTGCCAGCTTCCACAACCAGCAGCCCGTCCACCTCATATCGAACTGCATCCGGCGCTTCCGCCGGATCATGCGAAAGGCTCAGAATTTCGCCCCGAAAGCCCTTGATACTCATGCTGCCACTGCCTGAACCGCGGTCACTTGCGGCAATTGCAGAAGCTGCGCCAACAGCGCGACGGCGATCACATCGGGCTCCTTGCCCGTCACTCCAGGCAGGCCGATAGGACAAGTCAGCCGCCCCCGCGCCTCGGCCGAAACCCCATCGCGCTCCAGCCGCGAATGGAACCGTGCCCGCTTGGTTTGCGAACCGATCAGCCCAGTGAACGCCAGCGGAGACCGGCGCAGCGCGGCCTGAGTAAGCCGGTAATCCAGCCCATGGTCATGGGTCAGAATCACCAGAGCCGCTTCGTCTGGTGCCTCCGCCACGCACTGCTCCCCCACTGCTTCCGGAACAATCGTCACACCCGCGATGTCTGCGAACACCGGTCGCGTATCGAACCAGGCGAGCCGGACTGGCAGCCCGCCTGCATGCCGCGCAATCGCCTGCCCGACATGCCCCGCACCAAACAGATAGAGCGGCCGCCGGAAGCCTCCGATCACTTCGACCAGCCGCGAACCCTCGCGCGGTTTGTCCCCCCGCGCACAAAGCGGCGTGGCAGGCCCATCGCTCACACGCCGTTCGATCCCGCCAGCACGCAGAACGCTCACCAGCACGCGGCCCTCGGTCGCCTCCGAAAGCCAGCCCAGCGCCTCGCGGTCAATATGTTCGACCATCAACCGCACCCGCCCGCCGCAGCACTGCCCCAGCAGCGGCCCAAGCGGATAGTCCTGCACCCGCCAGGTGCCCGGCGCATGCCCCATCACCGCCCGCGCCTGCTCCACGGCGCGAAACTCCAGCGCCCCGCCACCGATTGTCCCGAAGAGTCCGTCCGCCGTCACCAGCATCCGCGTCCCCGCCCCGCGCGGTGCCGAGCCTTCCGTGGCGAGCACGCTGACCATCGCGACAGGCCCAAGCGCTGCGAGGCGCGCCAGATCGTCCAGCCAACCCATCATGCAACGCGCATCCCGGCAATCGCGCGCAGAACCGCCTCGGGCGTCGCCGGGGCATCGAGCTTCGGCAGTTCGCTTACATCGGGCGCTGTCGCCGCAATCGCCGCCGAAATCGCGCAGAATACCGAATTGGCCAGCATTAGCGGCGGCTCGCCCACCGCCTTGGAGCGGTGGATCGTGGGCTTCCCGTTCTCCCCGTCCCACAAGTCGATCCGCATCCACTTGGGGCGGTCCGAGGCCGTCGGCACTTTGTAGGTCGCGGGCGAATGGTTGAGCAGCCGACCCTTCGCGTCCCACTCCACCACTTCGGTCGTCAGCCAGCCCTGCCCCTGCACGAAGCCGCCCTCGATCTGCCCCCGGTCGATCCCCGGATTGAGCGACCGTCCGACGTCATGGAGGATATCGACGGCCAAGACCTTGTGCTCGCCCGTCAGCGTATCGACCACCACTTCGGAAACCGCCGCGCCATAAGCGAAGTAGTAGAACGGCCGCCCTCGGTGCGAGGCCCGGTCGTATTCGATCTCCGGCGTCGCATAGAACCCCGTGGAGGACAGCGAAATTCGTCCCAGCCAAGCTTTGCGCGCCGCCTCGGCAAACGAGAGCCGCGCCTCGCCGGCAAACACGCCTTCTGCCGTGAACCGTACCTCATCCGCCGCGCAGCCAAACACTTGCGCCAGAAAATCAGCCATCCGAGCCCGGATCGCCATGGCAGCGCGCCATGCCGCCATGCCGTTGAGATCTGCGCCCGATGACGCCGCCGTCGCGGAGGTATTGGGCACCTTGTCGGTCCGCGTCGCGGTGATCCGCACCTGCTCAGTGCCCACGCCAAACACCTCGGACACGATCTGCGCGATCTTGATGTGGAGCCCCTGCCCCATCTCGGTCCC
>CAILIO010000254.1 GCA_903834285.1 uncultured Sphingomonadales bacterium
CTGCCGAGCACGCCCGTCAGACCGTAGTTGGCAGCTGTCAGGCTGGCCGACGTCGTCGCATCATAGGTGCGGCTGACCGTCCCGGTCAGGCTCGCGGTCAGCGCCAGCGGACTGATCGCGCCGATCGCCGCGCTCGCGGCGCTGTTCACCGTGTAGTTGCCGCTCTGCGCGCCGGTCAGCGCCAGGCCGGTGACCGAGACCGTCTTGCCGGTGCCCGCATTGCGGGTATCGAACGTGCCGCTGAGCGGATTGTTGAGCGCCACCACGTCGCTGCCGAGCACGCCCGTCAGACCGTAGTTGGCAGCTGTCAGGCTGGCCGACGTCGTCGCATCATAGGTGCGGCTGACCGTCCCGGTCAGGCTCGCGGTCAGCGCCAGCGGACTGATCGCGCCGATGGCGGCTTGTGCCGATATCGTATAGTTCTTCCCGTCGAAGCCATCGTTCACGATGTACCCGCTATCGACCGTTAAAGTTTGGCTGCCCGCATTTTGGCTGCCGAAGCTTTGGGTCAGATTGCTAACGGTGTTTCCGTTCACCAATCCAACGGCATTGGGCAACGTGGCGGAAGAGGTGTTGCCATCATAGACCTTGGTCGTCGTCACGGCGCTCAGCACAAGCTCGCGTGGATCGACGGTCAGCGTGCCATTGACAAAGTTCAGACCATAGCCGGCGGGATAGACCACCGACCCGAGGGCTGCATTGATGGTGTATTCGCCAACATTGGCGGTCGCAACGCTGCCGCTGGTTGTGAGACCCGCAGTGCCCGACACAATGTCCTGAAGGAATACATTACCAAAGCTGGCCGCATCGATCAGGCCATGCACCGTAAACGGCAGGTTCGCATCGAGCAGCGCGTCGCCGTAGGTTTTCTTGGCACTGCCAGCAGCCAGTGTAAGCGTGGGAGACAGCTCGAAAATATACTTATTGCCCGGCCCTGCTGCCGCTGGGGACAGGCTTGTGGGGCTTTGGTTCCATACCGCCAGACTGCCGCTTGCCAGATCGCCAAACGTATCAAGGTTGGGATCTTGGGAATAAATCAGCCAGTTGCCACTGCCGCTGGTGGTGATCGCCTGCGAACCTGCCAGATTGATAAAGCCATTGCCTGCCTGAAGCGCCAGATTGCCGCCGCTGGCAATTGTAGATCCAGCGGAAAGGTTGATGGCGCCAAGGGTCGCGAGTACAGAGCTTTGGCCGAAGCTGTTGCTGCCCTCGACGGTGATCCCGGCAGGAGTGGTCAGGTTGAACTGGCCGGTGGTGGTCAGCGCGTTCACCGTCGTTGCGTCGGCGTTCGTGATTGTCACCGAGCCTGTGTTGCCCGTCAGCGTGGCAAAGCCATTGTCAGCGTTGGTCAGCGTGTGGGTGCCACTGGCCCCCTTGAGCGACAGCTTCGCGGTGGTCAGCGCACTGGTTTGCGATGTCGCGCCGTTGGTATTGAGCTCGAGCGTACCGCCATTTGTCTGGACGGCGCCGTTCAGCGCAATACCGCCCGATCCCGCATTCAAGGTCACATTGAGTGCGCCCGACGACGAACTGATCGCTTGATTTATGACAATGCCGTTGATCGCGTCGAGCTGGAGCGTGGCGCTGGAACCCGCAGTTTTAGCGATCGCGGCACTCACCGTGATGTTGCCAGCTTCCGTGCCCTGGGAGATCGAGCCCGTTGTAATTTGAACGTTGGTGCCTGCGTCGAGCAGGCTGGTAACCTGCGACACATCGATCCGCGATGTGGCACCGCTGGGTGTCCAGGTCTTGCCGAAGCCGGACGAAACGAAACTGCCGTTCGCGCTGCCCGCACTCGGATGCACAACAAAACCGAGCTGTGACGGACCCGCAGAGTCACCTATATTTGCCGATGTCGCCGAAAGCGTATACGTACCTGTTTGATCCAGTGAAACAACTTGGCTCTGCCAGGCAAAAAGCCCTTTGCTGTTTACAATATTCTGAGAGTATAAATTCATAATGGTATTGTCTGGAAGCCGCAAGCTTACAATGCCATTGTCATTGTAAAGCCCGCTCGTCGTATCCTTTGGCAGAAACAAAGCCTGGAATGTAAAGCTGTCGCCCGCGCTAGCCGTAAATGACTGCGAAACGCCATTGCCGCTGTTTACAGTACCGCCGGTCGCCAGGAGAAACGTTCCGCCAGCCGCTATTGGCGAGGTCAGCGTAACGCCGCTTCCGGACAAAGCAGACGTGACGGCTTGCGCCGAACCGCCCGAACCGACCACGGTCCAGCCCGTCAGTCCGAGGGAAAAGTCCGGATTTATGATATTGGGCGAAGAGCTTACGGCCCCCGCCGCGACGATTTCAACATTGTAGGGATCGAACAGCCAAGTGCCGGACTTGCCCACAGCCGCACCAGCTGAGCCGCGCACGCCTGTCGTGTCCAGGTAATGCCCGGAGGTTTCGATCCGCCCGCCATTGCCCCCAGACGGTCCACCGTCCGCTCGGAACGTACCATAGGCTACCGTTGACGAGAGTGGATTGGCCACATCGGACCAGACCGTTATCTCGCCGCCGTTGCCGCTCGCAAGCGCATTGGCATTCAGCGTGGCGGTCTCGTGAACCGCTGCAAACACTGCGCCGGCATGGCCGTTTATGCTCGAGCCCTGCCAGCCACCGCCGACATTGATCGCGCCCCCGCCAGCCGATCCGCTGGCATCAAGCAGAGCGTCAGCCATTACACCAACCGCTGCACCCAGAACCGCAATCGCCCCGCCGGTCTGGCCGACGCCCTTCCCGCTTACATCAAGTGTGCCGCCGGCCGCGACAAAGCCGGAATTCCCGCCGTCGAAGACGATCGTGCCGCCCTCGTCATGCACGGCACTGGCATCAATCAATCCGGTCGTATTGATGACATTGCTGATGATATTGCCCGCCGCACGCGCGGTCAGGAGCACCGATCCACCCTTGGCCGACAGCGTACCGCCATTGGTTACTAACCCTGGCCCAGCGGCGACCACGGGCACGGCATCGGTAATTGCAAAGGAGAGCAACTTGTCGCCCGCCACATCGAGCGCAAATCCCTCGCCCGCACCCAGCACAACTTTACCCAACTGCGCCTGCACCAACCCGGCGTTCGTTACCCGATTGCCAGCCAGCACGGCATAGCCGCCATCCGCAATGATCGCGCCCAAGTTCGTGACGCCGCCTGCCGCCCCGCCATCGGAAAAACGCAGCCGGCCGTCCATGAAGTCATTGCTATCGAGCGCATGAGTGGTGAGCACCACGCCGGCGGCCTGAACCCGCCCGCCCTTGCCAACCAGCACCCCATTGGGATTAAGCAGCCAGACTTGCCCATTGCCGGTGAGCGAACCATTGATCTGGGAGGCCTCTGTGCCGGTAACCCGGTTGACGGCAATCGAACCGAAATCGGGCTGGACGAACTCCACCCTGCCGCCCGAGGGTATCGAAAAGCCGCGCCAGTCGATGACGGCTTTGCGCGTCGTCTGGGTAATGACGACACTTGAACTGCCAAGACCATCAATGCTGACAGCGCCTGCGATGATCGCCGGATCATGGGGCGTCGCAGCCAAAGCGGGACCAGCCAACAGCCAAGCCAACGTAGAGCCTGCGGCGCTAAACGCCAGACGCCCCCGCACTTGCACTGTGGCGACGCGGCATACTTTGCGAAACACCAACGCCCCCAAACCAAAAATATGAAATCATCAAAAAATAATGCAGCAAGTTGCGTATTTCGGGATAATTCCACGCTCCTGAGAGCCATAATCCGTCAGATATTACTACGAAACTTGATATTTCTAGCCATAATGCCGCGCCTGCGTTTGCAAACCAGAAACGGTGCCATTTTTTGAATCGCGCAGCGAGTTCGCAGCCATTTCGGCACAAAAGGCCCTTTTGAAGCCGAGCATCTGAAGGCCAGCCTCGAACACTCCCAATGGATAGCGGCATCTTGTCGCCGCCGGGCGAAGGGGAGCACGCCTCAACGCAGCACGCCATCCGGCAGACCTGGCGACGGGAGACCCCGGGTCTCTGGCGGAAGCGCAGCCGCCACCAAAGCAATGGCAGGCCCGCTCGGTCACCGGCCAAGCCCGGCGAAATCAGAGCAAGACCTGCCGCTCAAGCCAAAGCTACACCACGGCAGCTATGCTCTGCCAAAAAACCGATGTGCGACAAGCTGAAACGTCGAGTCAGGCCGCCCCCTCCCGATACATCAACAGCACGAAAATCGCGCCAGACGCCAAGTGTCAGGGGACGACTTTCCCGCACCGATCAGCGAGATTGGAGCCACAGGGCGCACATTGACATTCATATCCGCCGTCTGCAAACGCCTGCGCCTGATCCGGGCGCTCATATAGCCTTCATCCAACGCACTCTTGTACAGGACCCGCAAAGCCAAAACTCACGGCCCCGGATCGATCCGATCCCGACAGCCTGGTAGCCAGAGCTTATCGCTGGGCCGCGTAATCCATCGTCATTCGAATTTCACAAAAGGCCGCTAGCTCGCGCTAACCCCTGAAAAAGCGGCGCAACAGGGAAAAACAGGGAGTATTTAACTGCATGGGCGACGCGGTTGGCCTTGAAAACGATCACACCCCATGTCTATCCGATTACGTTAGTCCATCTAAAAATGTATTTATACCTAGGTATTTTTATAAGTTGGGCGAACCATCGGATATCCTGCCTGGATTCATTTGCGGAATTATTTCTGTATTGTATGGAATCTCATACGCCGCGCTGATCTTTGCAGGGCCTTTGGCGCCGGGGCTGTCATATGGCCTGGCTGCGACATTTTTGACAACGGCCGTGACCGCACTAGTCGTTTCAATGCGGTCCTCGATCCCGTTCATCGTCAGCGGACCCGATTCCTCGACATCGGCAGTGACCGCAGCGCTTTCAGGCGCGCTGGCGCACCATATGATTGCCGCTGGCGGCACAGCGCTGGTCGGGCCAGCGTTGCTGCTCATCTCGATGGGCAGCCTGTTATCTGGCTTGTTCCTGCTCATTCTTGGGCGTGCCCGTGCTGGTCGCGCAATCCGGTTTGTGCCGTATCCAGTCATAGGCGGCTTCCTCGGCGCAACGGGGCTTTTAATCGAGACGGGATCGGTTCAAGTTATGACCGATCATAAAAAAATGTTGTCCACCGTCGACGATCTTTTCACGACGCAAAACTTTTTAAAAATACTGGCCGGACTGATCATTGCTGCAACGCTTTTCTGGGCACGAGCACGCTATCGCGGCGCATTCACCCTTCCGATTGTTCTGACCATTGCAGTCCTAGTATTTTATGCCTTTCTGGCTTTCGCATCGATCCCGATATCGTCAGCACAACAGGCTGGCTGGACTTTCGCACGCCAGACGAGCGTAGGCCTCACTATTCCATGGACCGCACAAGCACTGACTACCTTCCCATGGGCTGCCATACCATCATTGTTCGGTGATATGCTCGCGGTCATTTTCGTGACGACCATAAGCACGCTGCTGAACACGGCAGGCATCGAACTTGCCACCGAACGCGAGGCGGATCTCGACCAGGAATTAAAAGCACTCGGCGTAGCCAACATAATTTCGGGCGCCTTGGGAGGATACGTCAGCTGCATGTCGCTCAGCCGGACAACGCTGGCGTATAGTGCGGGGGCCAGAGGGCGTCTGGCTGGCGTGTCCGTCGCGCTGATTGCGGCGTTGATGCTCATCATGGACCCAGCCTTTCTTTCCTTTATCCCGAAAAGCGTCCTTGGAGGGTTACTGCTCTACATGGGGCTGGATTTGTTGCATCGATGGCTAGTGCAATCATCACGGCGTTTGATGCGTGTTGATTACATGTCGCTTTTGGCAATTGTCGCAGTTATTTTTTTCTGGGGCTTCGTTTACGGTGTGCTCTTCGGGATAGTCACCGGTTGTGCGACCTTCGCCTTCAGCGCCAGCCGCGTGAACGCGATCAAGTTCAGCTTTGACGGCGGTAGCTATCGGTCATTGCTCGATCGTGGCCAGCGCGACTTAGTGGTTCTGAACAATAATGGCAGCAACATTCAGGGCATGGCGCTGCAAAGCTATTTGTACTTTGGTTCAGCTAACTCACTATACCAGCATATCAAGATTCTGATTTCCAAAAAACCCAACTGCCGTTTCCTTCTGTTCGATTTTCGATTGGTAACAGGGATTGATTCCTCAGCCATACACAGCTTCAATCAGATTAAATTGTTGTCCTCCAAAAACAGTACGACTCTTGTACTCGTCAATATGAGCGAAGATGTATTTAAAGCATTCAAAACGGGTGGGCTTCTTAGCGACGATGTAATCGTTCGAGATGATCTTCATAATGCACTCGAGAGTTGCGAGAATTTAATCATAGAGGAAAAAGTCGCACGCGTTAATGACCGTGAAACATTTGTTGAATGGCTTGAGGCGGCTCTTCAGGATCGAGAGCACGCCGAAATTTTAGCTGGTCATTGTAGACAGATTGTTGTGAAGGAAGGCGCATTGATTGCCAAGCAGGGCGCGCCTTCAGACAGCATGCACTTCATTTTGGAGGGCCGGATCGGCGTGGTTGTGTCCGTAGGTCCGCATAGCCAGATTCGCGTTCGCAGCCTTGGTCAAAATACAACCATAGGCGAAATGGGCCTGCTTACCGGCCAACCCCGCAGTGCCAATATCGTAGCCGAGGAAGTCAGCGTGCTTTATGAGCTAAATGCCGAATCCTATGATCGGATTACGTCAAATCACCCAGAATTGGCGCAAGCATTACTTACCTATGTCATGACAGTGATGAGTGAGAGACTACGCTTTGCCAACCAAACAATTGGCATATTGCAAAATTAATTACAAAGTCGACTAAAACGCATTCTTGATCAGGTGACGAACTTTCTATCGCGTCTGATTGTAGTGGACGGTGCGCTTGCGGTTGCTGCGGCCTATCATGACGGCCTTAGCTGCGGTGTTGCGCGGTGACCGGCGCGGGCCATCCGCATCGCAGCATTTTTCGCCCAGCAAATAGCGCATGGGACCCGCACGGTCGAACAGCGTGAGCGCGGCCTTTGCATCACTGACGTCGCCGGGCGTCAGCATCAGCCATAGCGACGGCCGTTTACGTCAGTGAGCGCGTCGATTTTGGCCCGGCCAGGCGACGCCATCCGGCGCGGCGCTGTCGGCGCTCATCGGCAAGGGCTTCTTGCCCTTGGAGGGTGTCTTCCTCGGCTGAGTTTTATGGTGGATAGACGTTTGTGCTTCACGCTGGGTAGGCGCTTGAGCTTGGGGAAGGGAAGGATGATGGGGCGGCGTTTGAGCTTCTGCTACGCCCCCGCCGACCAGGACGAAAATCGAAGCTGAAAAGAGAGCTGCGACAGCTACGAACTGTTTTCAACACCGATGCCTCCGCCTTTATCACCCAAGCGGTGCCGTTTTTTGAAGCAAGGGGCGGAAAGCTTCATCCTAAAATAGGAGCCATAATGGTTGCTTGATTAAAAATAAGGCCCATTGCGGTCGCTTCCCGGCACGTGCTGTGCGGAGCCAGTTTGGGGAAACCCTGTAATACAAAGGGACTTTCTAGCCTCGCCTCGGGCGCAAAGAGATTTGTGGCGAGGAACTTGGCGGAGCGGCAGGGATTCGAACCCTGGATACGCTTTTGGCGTATACTCACTTTCCAGGCGAGCGCCTTCGACCACTCGGCCACCGCTCCGCATGCTCTGGAGACGCGGGCCCTAACCGCATGGAAGCGCTTTCGCAAGGCCGCGAAGGCTGGCAAAGTCGGTTTCATGAAACACGCCGTCATACTTTGCGCTGCCCTGTTGGTCAGTTGCTCCGCCGCGCCTGCGCCTGCGCCCACACAAGGGCCCGCGCTTGCGCCGACCGAGATCGTTGCGGCTGCGCCTGCGGCGGACTGGGCGGCCATCGCGCCGTCCGATCTGCTGGTGATGGACCTTGCCCCCGATGCCAAGGGTGCGGCGCGGCGGGTCGTGATGCAGCTGCTGCCGGCGCCGTTTTCGCAAGGATGGATCGGCAATATCCGCCAACTTGCCACCGCGAAGTGGTGGGACGGCACCGCCGTGAACCGCGTGCAAGATGGCTATGTCGTGCAATGGGGCGATCCGGACGGCGAGGACAAGGCCAAGGCCAAGCCGCTACCTGCGGGAATGAAGGTGGTTCCGAAGGAGGCTTACGATACGCCGTACAGCTCCGGCTTCGCCACTTCGCTGTCCTTAATGCAGGACGGCGTCTATGCGCCGCATGTCGGCTTCCGCGAGGGCTGGCCGGTGGGCTGGAATGCCGAAGCGGCATGGCCCGTCCACTGCTACGGCACCGTCGGCGTGGGCCGTGATTATCCGCCCGATACCGGCTCGGGCGCGGAACTCTACACCGTCATCGGCCAGGCCCCGCGCCAGCTTGACCGTAATATCGCGGTGGTCGGCCGGGTGATCGAGGGAATGGAGCATCTCTCCAGCCTGCCGCGCGGCACCGGCGATATCGGGTTCTACAAGACGGCGGAGGAACGCACGGCGATCCTCCGCATTCGCATCGGCAGCGATGTGCCCGGTCTGCCGCGGTATCAGTACCTCTCCACGGAAAGCAAAAGCTTCGCGGCCTATGCCGATGCGCGGGCGAACCGGCGCGATTCTTTCTACATCCGGCCTGCAGGCGGGGTGGATATCTGCAACGTGCCGGTGCCGGTGCGGCGAGTGCGCTGAAGACTAAGCCGCCACCAGCCAAACCGTCACCCTGAAATGAAATCAGGGTGACGGCGAACGGGTATGGTGTCTGAAAACATCAAATGGAATCGTCGGCCCGGACTTGATCCGGGCCTTGGCTTTTCTTTTTCGGCGCCGCGCAAGAAGAACAGCCGAACCCCGTGTCAAGCACGGGGCGACGGAACAAAGATCAATGTACAGGCATCAGAGGCTGGAGGCCGCTGACCGCCTGCGCTACCCCAGCCCCAGCGGCGCGTACGCCCCAAAGATAAGCTGCTCGAACACGCCCGTCCCCACCTCGCCCGCACTGGTCGTGACGCGGCTGACAATCTGCACATGGAAGTTGTCCATCCGCTTGGGATCTACTTCCGCCAGCACGATATCCTCGCGCTCCACGGCCAGCACGCCGTGGTAAAGCCCGTGGTTCCACGTCGGTGAGGTATAGCCGAGCCCGCGCATCTGGAAGCGCACCAGCGGTTCGAACGTGACCGTGAGCGGATCATCCCCGCCGCCCACGGTCAGCGCCCCCCCCGCCGGCCACAGCGTCCCCGGCTGCAGCGGCGCATCGAGCTTCGCGGACGGTGTCTCGAAGAATCCGTCATGCCCTGCCCCGTCGGGCGCGATCACCGCGCGGGTGTTCCATGGCGCGCCGTGGGCATCGGCGTTGATGTGGAAGAACAGGCTGCGGGCGGGCAGGTTCACCGGAGTCCACTGCCAGAAGAACTGCGGCACCACGCCATGCCCGTGCGGCTGCGTATCGCTCGTGCCGACAGGCCGCACGCCCCAGCTGCGGTCACGCGTTCCTGCCGTTCCGGGCTTGAGGTCTGTGATAACCCCGTCGATCTCGACCCAGCCGACGTAGTGCCCGTTCTGCGTCATCCGCGTGTAGTCCATGAAGGTGCGCGGGCCGATGCGGTGGATGAAGCGCGGTTCCTCGATGGGAAAGGCCCGGCCGGTGAACTCGATCTCTGCTCGGATCCCCTCGCCCTCGACACTGATGCGCAGGCGCTGCAGCGGCTCCTCGATCCGGATCGATATCGGCCCGCACGTAAGGTCCAGCCGCTCCATCGCGAGCTCGCGCGAGGCGTGAAGGCAGTGCTGCACCCCGTCCTTGATAAAGCAGAAATGCGCATCTGCCACGTTGAGGTGCGGATAGATCCCGAACGCTGCTGCGAAGAAGTTGCTACCGTCCGGCGCATAGCCGTTGAAGAAATAGCGGTCGTAGAAATTGCGATCGGTGCCGGAATAGGCGATCGGCTCCGGGGTCTGGTGCAGCGGGAAATCATCGCCCTTGGTCAGCATTGTCCATTCTCCATCAGGTCATCGAGCGCCGCGATGCTGTCGTGATCAAGCGCGAGTTCGGCCGCGCCGCGCGCCATCGAAAGGAAGTTGGCGTCGCCCCGCTCGGTGCGCACCACGAAAGCCGCGCTGAACACGGCGGTAAACAGCCCGTGCAGCGCCCCGATCCGATAGCGCCGCAGCATGACATCTTGCGCAATCGGCGCCCCATGCCGCGCCATTTCCTCGGCATAGAGCCCCAGCAGCGCCGCCTCATTGGGCCGCCTGAGATCACTGCCGATCCCGCAGCCCATGAAGTAGCCCACGTCGGTCATCCCGCAGCCGATGGCGCAAGTCTGCCAGTCGACAATCGCGATGGGTTCAGCCCCCTGCCCAACACCGAACAGCATGTTGTCCAGCCGGAAATCACCATGGATCAGGCATGGCTCTTCGGGCTGGCGACCCAGCCACCGCTCCACCCGGTGGTCGAGCTCGTCGCACAGCGCCATGGCATCCGCAGCCAAGTGCCCGTCATAGCGCTCGCGGAAGACCCTATGCGCCTGGTGATAGAGCCGACCGATCTCGGCCAGCAGCCCCTCGCGCCCATGGAGCCAGTCCGCCCCCAGCACCGCCGGATGGCCCTTGGTCGCCGCATGGAGCGCCGCTGCCTGCCGGATCGCCGCTTCGGCATCGGCCAATCCGCAGCCTTCGAGCTGGTTGCCGCCGCGTTCAGGCGCCAGATCCTCGAACAGCAGCACGAAGTCGGTGCCCTCCGCATTGATCTCGGCGGCGTAGACTTTCGGCGTGCGCACCGCGATTCCGGCAGCGAGCTCGCGGTAGAAGCCCACTTCTTTCACATAAAGCATCATCGCCGCCGCAGTGCCCCGACTGGTCGGATCGGCCGAGGCGAACTTCCCCGCAAGCGTGGCCGGTGCGGCGCAAGGCTGGTCATAGGTGAGCGTGAAGCGCGCGGTATCGCCCACCTGCCCGGTGCCGATGGCCACCCACGTGAAATCAGCGATCCGCGCCCTATTGCCATCTGGGCCCAACAGGCCGGCCTTGCCGAGTTGAGCTTCAAGCCACGCGGAATCCACCTCGCCCGGCGCGGTTGGAAATTCTGCCATCAGTTTTCTCTCCTGCGTCCAAGCTGGCAGGCTAGCGGTCACTTGGGAAGAGGCTTTAAGCGTCCGGTTAAAAATCGATGTTGTGCCCGCCGAACCCGATGCTAGATATCGCGCCATGCTGACCATCGCCCCGATGACAACCGACCAGACCCATGAATTCGCCGCGATCTGGATTCCGTGGCTCGAAGGCATGGGCCGCGTGGTCGAGGCCGAGGACGCCGCGATCATGGCCGATCCGGCCACCTACTACCGCGCCAGCGGCGGTGAGGCGTTTCTCGCGCGGATCGGCGAGGAAACGGTCGGCGCGGTCGCCGTGAAGGGCCTTGGCGCAAGCGGCTTCGAGTTCTGCAAGCTGGTGGTGACGGAAGCGGCGCGCGGGCATGGCGCCGGGCGTGCGCTGGTAGAGCAGTGCCTCGATTTCGCTGCCGAGCACGGCGGCCCAGCGCTCTATCTGCAATCGTTCAAGACGCTCGATGTCGCGCTTGGGCTCTACGAACGCATGGGCTTTGCCGACGCACCTGCGCCGCCGGAGATGAACGTCCTCGCGCGCACGCAAGTGATCATGGCCAAACCGGTCTGAGCCTGCCCGCGGCAAACGGCGCAAGCGTCACTCGGCGGGAACGACCGGCGTTGCGCCCTTGTCCTTGACGAAATAAGCCAGAAACTTGGCCGGTTTGGTCTTGCTGGCGTTGCGGCCGACGACATGAATGTCGCTGGGCTTTTCCATGAACGTCTGCCCCGGCTTCAGCACAACTTCCGGGCCACCGCGCACCTGCATCACCACCGAGCCTTCGAGCATGTAGACATAGACCAGCGCGTTGTGGCGGTGGATCGGGTCCGCAGCTCCAGGCGCAAACGTCACCAGCAGCAGCGCAGCTTCCTTGCCGCCGCCGCCTTCGATATCGTTTTGCAGCAGCGGGGTGACCGCTGCGCCAGTGGGTGCGCCGGCCAGAGCCGGATGGGCCAGAATCGTCGTCGGCAAAGCCATCAACGCGGCGGCGATCAGCAAAGCTCTTTTCATCGAACAAGCCTCTCCGTTGAAACCGCCGCGAACGGGCGGTCTTATCCGGCCAGCCTACCAAACGCAGCCTTGCCCGCATAGCGCGCCGACTGGCCCAGCTCTTCCTCGATGCGGATGAGCTGATTGTACTTCGCGAGCCGGTCCGAACGCGCGAGGCTGCCGGTCTTGATCTGGCCGCAGTTGGTGGCGACCGCGAGGTCGGCAATCGTCGCGTCTTCGGTCTCGCCCGAGCGGTGCGACATCACGGCGGTATAGCCATTGCGCTGCGCAATGCTCACCGCTTCCAGCGTCTCGGTCAGCGTGCCGATCTGGTTGACCTTCACGAGCAGCGAGTTGGCAAGCCCCTTGCCGATGCCCATCGTCAGGCGCTTGGAGTTGGTGACGAAGAGGTCATCGCCCACCAGCTGCACCTTCTTGCCGATCTTGGCGGTCAGCGCGGCCCAGCCCTCGAAATCGTCCTCGCCCATGCCGTCCTCGATCGAACGGATCGGATAGGCATCGGTCAGCGCGGCGAGGTAGTCCGCCATCGCCTCGGGCGAGAGCGAAAGCCCCTCGCCGCTGATCTCGTACTTGCCGTTCTTGAAGAACTCGGTCGCCGCGCAGTCGAGCGCCAGCACGATGTCCTCACCCGGCTTGAACCCGGCTTGCTCGATCGAGGCCATCACGAAATCGAGCGCGTCGCGCGTGCTGGCGATGTTCGGTGCAAAACCGCCCTCGTCACCCACGCCGGTGGCGAGGCCCTTCTGGTGCAGCGCCTTCTTGAGCGTGTGGAACACTTCCGAACCCCAGCGCACAGCTTCGGCGAGCGTCGGCGCGCCGACCGGCATGATCATGAATTCCTGGAAGTCGATAGGGTTGTCGGCATGCTCGCCGCCGTTGATGATGTTCATCATCGGCACCGGCAGTAGGTGCGCCGAAACCCCGCCGACATAGCTGTAGAGCGGCAAGCCGCGCGCATCCGCCGCAGCCTTCGCCACCGCCAAGCTGGTGCCGAGGATCGCATTTGCGCCAAGGCGGCCCTTGTTCTCTGTGCCGTCGAGCGTGATCATGGCAAGGTCGATATCGCGCTGGTCTTCGGCGTCCATGTCGACAAGTGCGCCGGCAATCTCGCCATTCACCGCGCCGACGGCCTGCAGCACGCCCTTGCCCTTGTAGCGCGCTGCATCGCCGTCGCGCAGCTCAACCGCTTCGTGCGCGCCGGTCGAGGCACCAGACGGCACGGCGGCGCGGCCAAACGAGCCGTCCTCCAGCAGCACATCGACTTCGACGGTCGGGTTGCCCCGGCTGTCGAGGATCTCGCGGGCGTGAATGTCGATGATCGCGGTCATGGCGCTTCCTCGTTTGATGGCGTGCTTTGCGCGGCCCTATCGGCGCTTCGTCGGCGACACAAGTCTGGCTAGGTATGCGCGGGGCTTTCGGCAGCCGCGCCCACTGGTCTCTGGCACGCGCCAAAACCGGTTGCGCGCGCCTTTCGCACTTGCGGCAATTGGTCTAGGACTGGAGGCAGTCCCAGAATCGCCCTTGTAAAAGGACCCGCACCATGGCCGATACCCCCGAAAACGCGGCTCCCCAAGCCGCCGCCAAGCCTGCCCGGAGCCGCAAGAAGGCCGAGCTGAACATCATCGAAGCGCCTATCGAAACCGGCGCTGAAACCGTGCCTGAGGCTGTGCCAGCCGAAGTCGCGCAGATCGAAGACGCCGTGGCCGAGACCGCAGGCGCCGTCACCACCCGTTTCGGCAAGGCCATCGAAGACGCCAAGGCGAGCGCGGCAAGCCTGACCGGCGAAGCACGCGAACGCACCGCCGCACTCACCGAAACGGTCGCCGCTACCGCCAGCGAGTACACCGAAAAGGCCGGCGAATATGCCGAGCAGGCCAAAGTCGTCGCGCTCGATCTCGCGCGCCAGGGCAAAGGCAAGGCCACTGCTGCACTGGGTGCTCTCGGTGAGACGATCGAGAGCAACGCCGGCGTGATCGACGAGAAGCTTGGCGTACAATACGGCGACTACGCCCGCGGTGCAGCGCACACCCTGCAGTCGACCGCTGCCACGCTCGAGGCCAAGGACATCCACGAGATCGGCGACGACATCGTGACCTTCGTGAAAACGAGCCCGGTCAAGGCGCTCGGCATCGCAGCGGTTACCGGCTTTGTCCTCTCGCGCATGCTGCGCCGCAAGCCTGCCAAAGCCGACACCGAAACCACGGAAGCCTGAACGCGCGCGTGACCGAAGGGAAGGCCCGCACCGACGACACGGCGGCGGCAGA
Organism: uncultured Sphingomonadales bacterium; assembly: GCA_903834285.1. Taxonomy (GTDB): domain Bacteria; phylum Pseudomonadota; class Alphaproteobacteria; order Sphingomonadales; family Sphingomonadaceae; genus Novosphingobium. Next base: position 14,327 of record CAILIO010000254.1, read on the forward strand.
GGATGAGTCCCTGCTCGACGGCGCGCGCACGCTGCTCGAGGATGGCCAGACGCTGCTCGCGGCCGAAATCGCGTTTCAGAAGGCGCGCGCCGGCTTCGTGCTCGGCCGCGCCAAGGGCATTCTCGTCCTCGCCGCACTGGCGCTGGCGCTGCTGTTCTTTGCGCTGATGGCACTGGTGGTGGGTCTGCTGCTTGCGCTGGCGCCGCTGATCGGGCCTTGGGGCGCGTTGGCGGCAGTGTTCATCGGTCTCCTTGCGTTCACCGGTCTCAGCGTGCTCGGCGTGGTCCGCCGCATCGCGGCAATTACCCGCGCGCTCAGAGGCAAGGACGGTCCAGCATGAGCGACGAGACATTGCGGGAAGCGCGCGCGCGGCGCGATGCGGCTTGGGCCCGCGTCAACGGCCAGGTCACCGCGTTGCGCACCGGCCTTGCCGAGCGCCCGATCCAGAAGCGCATCAAGGATACCGCGATGGACCGCGTGATCGATACTGTCGACGAGGCCAAGGCGATCGCAAAGGACAACTTGCCCGTGATCGGCGGCACGCTGGCGCTGCTCGCCGCGTGGTTCTTCCGCCGCCCCCTGATTGCCCTGATCAAGAACCGCTTCGCGCCAGCCGCCGAAGCGGACGAGGACGAAGCATGACCGATACCGAAACACCCCAACCCGAGATCGTACAGCCAGAAACCCCCGCCGATCCGCTCGGCAAGATCAAAGGCTTCGTCGAAGAACACCCCGTTGCCATGGTCGCGGGCGGCATCCTGCTCGGCGCGCTGGTGGCAGGTGCCATCGCCCGCAGCACGGGCGGCGTTGCCGGGGACAAGGCGACCCGCAAGGGCACGCTCGCACGCATGTCGCTGCCGCGCCGCGCGGCGGATTTGGCCACGGCCGGCCTCGAACTCGCTGCCGCCTACGTCGCGGGCGCTGCGGGCGAGAAGGCCGCCGCCGCTGCTGACGAAGCCGAAGCTCCCGCGAAGCCGGACAAGCCCAGTCTACCCGCGCTTGCCGGCAAGGCGCTGCGCACGCTCGCGCCCGTCATCACGCGCCGCCTGCCGGGCAGAAAGCCCGAATAATCGGCGCGTTCCGTGGCGGCCGGGGCTTGCGTCCCCCTCTTCATTTTGCCAGTGGCTGACCTTCTCCCCAAGGAATGGACAAGCCAGCCATGCAGAAACTGCACCTCGTCATGGGCGGGCGGGTCAAGGACCCGCAGCACCTTGAATTTACCGATCTGAACGCGATCGATCTCGTCGGCATCTACCCGGACTATGCCAGTGCAGAAGATGCCTGGCGCAGCTGCGCCCAGCGCACAGTGGACGACGCCGAAATGCGCTACGTGGTGGTCCACCTCCACCGCCTGCTGGAACCGGACCTGCACAAGCCGGAGTAAGCGTTACCTTTACACTACCTTACCTCGTCATTGCGAGCGCAGCGAAGCAATCC
>CAILIO010000255.1 GCA_903834285.1 uncultured Sphingomonadales bacterium
GCCGCCGATGCCGCCGCCGACGACGAGCGCGGTACCGATGGAGGTGATGGGCGCGTGTTCACTTGTGCGACTTGGCATACGGCTTCGTTCCCTTTTGTCCCATGGCCCAGGCGATGCCTTCGGCCAGCAACGCCGCAGCGTGCGGCTCGTCATAGTTTTCCGGCCGATGGCCGATGGCACTGTAGAACATGCGGCCCGCTCCGATGGCTTTTCGCCAAGCGATGGGATGGTAGCCCATCGAGAGGCTTTCGCCGCGGTAGCCGATCTGCTGGTAGTCCTTCTCGTCAATCACCGCGATGGCGACCGCGCCTCCGGCAACGGGGTTGCGATCGAACGAATACCATTCCTCGAGCAGCGGCCATGTGGCGGGAGTGAAGCGGCCTTTCTCGCCGGCAACCTGCACGGTGGCGGTCTGGAACTGGGGGCGGCCAGGATGGCCGATGAAGCGCGCGCCGAGCAACGTGTCGGCGTACCAGTCCCAGAACCACTTGGGATCGCCCCCGGAGCCATGAATGCCGGCGTAGCCGCCGCCGTGCTCAAGGTACGCGCGAAAAGCTGCGCGCTGCGGCAGGGTGAGCGCATCGCCGCTGACGTTGTTCCACACGACGACGGCGAAGCGCGCGAGGTCCGCCGCGTTCATCACCCCGCCGCGATCCGTGAAGACGATCTGCCAGCCGCGCGCAGCGGCGATGGCGCGGAGGCGCGCGCGGGCGGCATCGACGGAAGGTTTGTCGCGAAAGCCGTTGATCTTCTCGAACACCAGCACCTGCGGGCGGCCATCGGCGGAGGGCAAGGCCGGGCGGTCGTGGTCATAGCGCTCGCAGCGGGCCACAGTGAACGCGTCGGTAATGGGGAGCGCTGAGAGCTTTGCCGCAAGCGCTCGGCGCAGCGTCCCGCCATCGGGGCGCACTTCAAGGAGTGATGCCACGCTGAGGATATTGGCAAAGCCCGGGGGCAGGCCGCCGCCGCCGAAATTGCGGGTAAAGCCGGAGACGAGATCGGGCGCCACCGACGCCAGCGCTGCAGGACCGCCAGGGTGCATCAGCACATCCGAAAGCGGCGCATCCACCCCCAGCGGCGCGTTCGCGAGCGGGCAATCACGCACGGGCTCGACGGCAAGCACCGGAGTGCCTGCAAGCAGCAGCAGCGTGGTGGCGAGAGCCCGCAGCATGGTCACTGGACGGCCAGCCAATCGAGATACTGGTCGATCCAGCGGTCACTGGTGGTGCCCTTTGGCATCATGCCGAAGCCATGCTCGCCGCCGTAGTAGAGGTGGAACTCGACAGCGTCGCTTTCCTTGATCCACTTGTCGAGAAGGTTCAGCCCGCCCTGCTTGAACAGCGGATCGTGCGCAGCAATGGCGAGGAATAGCGGCGGGCGCGGGCCGCCGGTCACGGTTTGGGTCATCGGCGGATAGAGCAGTGCGGCGTGGCGCAGCAGGGCGGCTTCCTTCTTCTGCTCGATCAGGCGGATTAGCGAGCGCGCGCCCGCTGAGAAGCCGATGGCGCCAACCTGCTTGGGATCGAGCTTCCATTCCACGGCACGGGCGGTGACCAGCGAAACAGCGGCGGTCAGATCGTCGACCGCCGGTGGCAGATCGGCGAGTTCACCCTTGCCGAGCTGGCCGAATTTCGATGCCATATCGGCCATGAAGCCTTCGGGGGTCGGCGGCGTGGGATTGACCCGGTATTTGAGGACGAAGGCGGTGTAGCCCTGCGCGGCGAGCCGGTCCGCCACGCGGAATCCCTCGCTGTCGATCGAGACGAACATGTAGCCGCCGCCCGGAACCACGATCACCGACTTGCCGTTGGCGCGGCCATTCTTGGGGCGGATCACGTAAAGCGTCGAGCGCTGGACATTGCGCGCCCAGACCTGGCCGAACACGCGGGTCCAGGTTTCGCCGCCCGTGGGCACATCGTTGAGCACGAGCTCCTCGCCGCGGACGGCGGGAACGGTATCGGCGGCCAGGTCCGGCGCCTGCGCGCGGGCCGGGGCACCGGTGAAGGCAAGCACTGCGGCAAGGAAGGCGATGGACTTGCGCATGGCGTCAGGCTCCTGCCGTGTGGCTTTTGATATAGTCGCGATAGACGAGCGCGCTCGGCTTGGGGGAGCGCGCGAAGGTTTGGCGGTCGAAGCTGTGCAGGCCGAACTTGGGCCGATAGCCGAAGACCCATTCGAAGTTGTCGATCAGCGACCAGTGGCAGTAGCCCTTGACCGGTACGCCATCGGCCATCGCGGCGCGCAAGTGATCGAGTGCTTCGGGGATCATCCAGCTGCGCACGGCATCATCTTCGGTGCCAACGCCGTGCTCGGTGACCATGATCGGCACTTTGGCGACTTCGTGTGCATAGCGCACGGCGCCTGCGAGTGAGGCGGGATAGACTTCAGCGCCGATATAGTTGCGGCGGGCATCGGCGGGGGCGGGGAGCTTGCCGGTCTTGCCCCAGAGCGCGCGCTCGTAGTTCTGGACGCCGAGGAAATCATCGGCTTGGGCGAGGCGCAGCCAGGAGTTGTAGAACTTCTCGCGCATGGCATCGCGCACCGAACCGCGCTCGGCTTCCTGATCGTCTATCATGGCGAGGCTGACGCCGACCGGCAGATCGCCGCGCACCGCCTTGATCGCGGCCTTGCCCGCGGTGTGTCCGGCCTGCAGGTGCGCTTGCACCTTCGCGGGATCGGGCTGATAAAGCGCGTTGCCAGCAAGGAACAGCGGCACACCGAGCTTTTTCGCGGCCGCCGCGACCATGGCCTTGTCCTGATCGAGCAGGCCCGGGGGCAGGAGATACTGCAGCACGCCGGCGAGGTTCGGCTCGTTCAGCGTGGTCGCATGATCGATCCCTGCAGCGAGGTGGCGGGCCGCCTTGTCGCAGAAACGCGCAAACAGTTGCGGCGCTTCGTCGTTCATCCAGCCGCCGCGCGCGGCGAACCAGATCGGCGTGGTGAAGTGATTGAAGGTGACGATGGGCCTCAGACCCATCGCGCGCGCGCCTTCGATAGTCGCCTTGTAGTGGTCTAGCATGGCGATCGAGAACTGGCCGGGTTCGGGCTCGATCCGCGCCCATTCGAGGCTGAAGCGATAGGCGCCAAGGCCAAGGTTCCTGGCAAGCTCTAGATCGGTGCGCCAGAGCTCGAAGCTGTTGGCCGCATCGCCTGAAGGTTCGGTGAAGACAGTCGGCTTGATGTTTTCGAGCAGCCAGCAATCGGCGTTGATGTTGTTGCCTTCGATCTGATGGCCAGCAGTGGCGGCGCCCCAGATGAAGTCGGCGGGGAAGGGGCCCGGAGGCGGCGGTGCCTTGGCGGCCTTGGCGATCGCGCGCGGGGCTGCTGCCATAGCGATGCCAGCGGCGCTGGCCGCCACAAACGTGCGCCGGTCGATTGCCATTTCACCTTCTCCCATTTGTTTGACGCTGGTCTGGGCGAAATTATCAATCAAGTAAAATTGTCATGATGCATAAAATCATATAAGATTGGTGGATACATGGGCAGCGACAGCCTCGTGAGGGATAGGGCAGAATGCGCTTCAAGGGTCTCGATCTCAACCTGCTCGTTGCGTTCGACGCGCTGATGACAACGCGCAGCGTCAGCCGTTCCGCAGAACGGCTCAACCTCAGCCAGCCGGCGATGAGCGCCGCGCTTTCCCGTCTGCGCGAGTATTTCGGTGACGAGTTGCTGCAGCTGCAAGGCAAGCGCATGCACCCCACGCCCTTTGCCGACGAGCTGATGCCGCAAGTGCGCGAGAGCCTGCTGGGGCTCGAGGTCATGCTGTCGCGTTCGCCCCATTTCGATCCGGCGACCTCGCAGCGCAGCTTCAAGGTGGTGACCTCGGACTATGTCTTTGCTTCGCTGATAGTACCGCTCGTCGCGCAGCTGACCGAGGAAGCACCTGGCATCCGCGTCGATTGCGGGCTGCCGCAGCCGGGTACGGTGCAGGAGCTGGAGGAAGGCAAGATCGATATCACGATCACGCCCGAATACGTGATCGGGGGCAATCACCTCTCCTACACCCTTTACCACGAGCCGCAGGTGGTGGTGGGCTGGAGCGGCAATCCGGCTATCGCGGACGGCACGATCAGCGAGGAGGCATTCTTCGCAGCCGGACATATCGCGGTGGTACTGGGCGGAGGGCAGACGCTGTCCTACGCGGACCGGCAGCTCGAACTCATGGGCCGCACCCGCAATATCGAAGCGACGGTGGCGATCTTCACCGCGGTGCCTTGGCTCATCGAGGGCACCAACCGGCTCTCGGTCATGCATTCGCGCCTTGCCGCGCAGCTCAAGGGCCGCTTCGCGATTGCCAGCGCGCCTGTTCCGTTCGAAATTCCCGCGATGAAGCAGATGCTGAGCTATCACCCCGGGCGCAAGGACGATGCCGGACTGACCTGGTTGCGCGGGCGGATCGAGGTCATTGCGCGCCGGGGCGGGCCTGCTGATGCATAAAAATCATTGATGCCCAGGCATCCAAAGAAGC
>CAILIO010000256.1 GCA_903834285.1 uncultured Sphingomonadales bacterium
CCGACCTGGAGGGGCAAGTAATCCGGATTGTCGAACCCGGGGATCGCCCACATGCGATAGACGCGGGTGGTTGCGACCTGATCCTGCACGGTGCGGGCGACCGGGACGGGCAGCGTCGGCACCGGCACGCTCACCGGCTGGACCACGGGCCCGGCTGGGATCGCGCCGAACCACTTCTCCACCTTGGTCCGCGCGGCAGCGGGATCGATATCACCCGCGAGGACGAGAATGGCATTGTTGGGGCCGTAGTGATCGCGGAACCAGCCCTTCACGTCGGCAAGGCTGGCGCTGTCGAGATCGGCCATCGAGCCGATGGTGGTGTGGTGATAAGGGTGCCCGGCGGGGTAGAGTGTCTCGTACTCTTCGTATTCGATGAGGCCGAAGGGGGCGTTGTCGCCCTGGCGCTTCTCGTTCTGGACGACGCCGCGCTGGTTATCGAGCTTCTCCTGCGTGACCGCGCCGAGCAGGTGGCCCATGCGGTCGCTTTCGAGCATCAGCGCGCGGTCGAGCGCGGCGGTCGGGATGGTCTCGTAGTAGTTGGTGCGATCGAACCAGGTCGTGCCGTTGGCGTCGGTCGCGCCGACTTCCTTGAGCGGGCCGAAAAAGTCGTTGGGCGCGTTCTCGGAGCCGTTGAACATGAGGTGTTCGAAGAGGTGGGCAAAGCCCGTCTTGCCGCGCGGTTCGTTCTTGGAGCCGACCTTGTACCAGACGGAGACCGCCACGACGGGGGCCTTTCGGTCTGTGTGAACAAGGACGGTGAGGCCGTTGGAGAGCGTGAAACGCTCGTAGGGAATGTCCACCGAGTTCACCAGATCGGCGACCGGCGCGGCCCTGAGCGCAACAGATGGGATTTGGGGCGCAGCGGGATCGGCGGCCAGCGCGGGCACGGCGGCAAGGAGGACGGGAAGCGCTAGGAGAGTGGCCATCAGCGTACGGGGCATGGTGATCCTGCGGCTGGGCGGCTGACCGGACGGCGGCCGCTTGGGGAGAAGAAGTCGCTTTGTTTCAGAGCATGCGGCGGCTGAACAGAAGCAAAATCGAATCGGATGGCCGCTTGCCCCGATGGGCGTGGTTCCGGCGGGCAAGTTGACACAGTTGACACTGTCCTGAGGAATAATTGCAATCGATCAGTCGCGGGCTTTTGATCGACTGAGTCGATCAGGGGGCGGCGGAGGGAGACCGCAGATTGACGTCATTCTAACAAACATAGTCGCAAGACGGCGTGTAGGACAGTCAGTGCCCGACGAACGCCATTTGGCCATCGACCGGAAGGGGCCAGCGAGCGCTGCGGTCGCGGACCACAGGGCAATGCGGGAACCGCTGGCGCGGCCGATGGTTTCAGCTCGTTGGCCCATGGTATTTTCCCCTTCCCGCAGCTGTGATGCACGGCTTTGCCGGGCTGAAAAATGGAAGATGAGTGCATTATATCTTTGGGCGCGCGTGCGGAATTTTGACCTAGATCCTTGTGTGGCCGAAAAGACACACTACCTTTGGCGCAGCAGGAGGAATACCCCCCATGAACCTCGAGAAATTCACCGACCGCGCCAAGGGCTTTCTGCAGGCGGCGCAAACCGTTGCCATCCGCAATAGCCACCAGCGGATCGGCCCCGAACATGTGCTGAAGGCCTTGCTGGAAGACAGCGAGGGCATGGCATCGGGGCTGATCCAGCGCGCTGGCGGCACGGCTTCCGTGGCGCTGGCGGAAGTGGACAAGGCGCTCGCCAAGATCCCGGCGGTTTCGGGCGGCGGCGCGCAGCAGACGCCCGGGCTGGACAACGATGCCGTACGCGTGCTCGATTCTGCCGAGCAGATCGCGGCAAAGTCCGGCGATGCCTATGTGACCGTCGAGCGCATGCTCGTCGCGCTGACGCTGGCGACCACGACCGCGGCAGGGCAGGCGCTCAAGACCGCGAACGTGACCGCGCAGGCGCTGGAGGCGGCGATCACTGCGCTGCGCGGCGGGCGCACGGCAGACAGCGCCGGGGCCGAGAACGCCTACGAGGCGATGAAGAAGTACGCCCGCGACCTCACTGAAGCGGCGCGCGAAGGCAAGCTGGACCCGGTGATCGGGCGGGACGAGGAAATCCGCCGCACGATCCAGATTCTGGCGCGGCGAACCAAGAACAACCCGGCGCTGATCGGCGAGCCGGGCGTGGGCAAGACCGCGATTGCCGAGGGCCTCGCCATCCGCATCGCCAACGGCGACGTGCCCTACAGCCTCAAGCACCGCCGCCTGATGTCGCTCGACATGGGCTCGCTGATTGCGGGCGCGAAGTATCGCGGCGAGTTCGAGGAGCGACTGAAGTCCGTGCTCGACGAAGTGAAGGGCGCAGAAGGGGAGATCATCCTGTTCATCGACGAGATGCACACGCTGATCGGCGCGGGCAAATCCGAAGGCGCGATGGATGCGGGCAATCTGCTGAAGCCCGCGCTGGCACGCGGCGAGCTCCATTGCATCGGCGCGACGACGCTCGATGAATACCAGAAGTATGTCGAGAAGGACCCTGCGCTGCAGCGGCGGTTCCAGCCGGTGTTCGTGGGCGAGCCGACGGTGGAGGATACGATCTCAATCCTGCGCGGGCTCAAGGAGAAGTATGAGCTGCACCACGGCGTGCGGATCACTGACGGCGCGATTGTCGCGGCGGCGACGCTTTCCAACCGCTACATCGCGGACCGCTTCCTGCCGGACAAGGCGATCGACCTCATGGATGAGGCAGCGAGCCGGTTGCGCATGGAAGTGGAGAGCAAGCCCGAGGAGATCGAGAACCTCGACCGGCGGATCATCCAGCTGAAGATCGAGGACATGGCGCTCGCCAAGGAAAGCGATGTGGCCTCGAAGGACCGGCTGGCGGCGCTGCGCGTAGAGCTCGCCAATCTGGAGCAGCAATCGAGCGAGCTTACGACCCGCTGGCAGAACGAGCGCGACAAGATCGCCGCCGAGGGCAAGCTCAAGGAAGCGCTCGACGGGGCGCGGATCGAGCTGGAGCAGGCGCAGCGGCAGGGCGATCTCGGCAAGGCGGGAGAGCTGGCCTATGGCCGGATTCCCGAGCTCGAGAAGCAGCTCGCCGAGGCGCAAGGCATGGCCGAGAACGCGCTGCTGCGCGAAGAAGTGACTGCCGACGATATCGCCGGGGTGGTCAGCCGCTGGACGGGCGTGCCGGTCGAGCGGATGCTGCAGGGGGAGCGCGAGAAGCTGCTCAAGATGGAAGAAACCATCGGCAAGCGCGTGATCGGGCAGCGCGATGCGGTTGTCGCCGTTTCGAAGGCGGTGCGGCGCGCGCGGGCGGGCTTGCAGGATCCGAACCGGCCGCTGGGCTCATTCCTCTTCCTCGGCCCCACAGGCGTGGGCAAGACCGAGCTGACCAAGGCGCTCGCGGGCTTCCTGTTTGACGACGACAACGCGATGGTGCGCATCGACATGTCGGAATTCATGGAGAAGCACTCCGTGAGCCGCCTGATCGGCGCGCCTCCGGGCTACGTCGGCTATGACGAGGGCGGCGTGCTGACCGAGGCGGTGCGGCGGCGGCCCTATCAGGTCGTGCTGTTCGACGAAGTCGAGAAGGCGCACAGCGACGTGTTCAACGTGCTGCTGCAAGTGCTCGACGACGGGCGGCTGACCGATGGGCAGGGCCGCGTGGTGGACTTCACCAACACGCTGATCATCCTGACATCGAACCTTGGCAGCCAATACCTCGCCAATCTGGAAGAGGGTGAGGACGTCAGCAAGGTCGAGCCGCAAGTGATGGAAGTGGTGCGCGGTCACTTCCGGCCGGAGTTCCTCAACCGGCTGGACGAGATCATCCTGTTCCACCGTCTGGGCCACGAGCACATGGCGCCTATCGTCGATCTGCAGGTGGCGCGTGTGCAGGCGCTCTTGAAGGACCGCAAGATCGTGATCGACCTGACCGACGCGGCGAAACGCTGGCTGGGCCGGGTGGGCTACGATCCGGTCTATGGCGCAAGGCCGCTGAAGCGCGCGGTGCAGCGCTATGTGCAGGATCCGCTGGCCGAGCGGCTGCTGGGGGGTGAGATCCCCGATGGCAGCACGGTGCGGATCGACGAGGGGGATGGCGCGCTGACGTTTGTGGTGGAGTGAGCTTGGCAACCAGCTTGTTTGCCCGTCGTGTGCTTGGCGCAGGACGGGCAAATAACGGATGGCCAGTTCATTCATCCAGCACCGATTTTTATTCGACGCTCCGCCGCAGCTGATGTTAAGATCGCGCCTCTGGCATCATACTCGTTGGTGGCTACCATGCATCAGATGCGTCGACTCTTGCCGGTAATGGCACTTGTTGCTTTGTGGACGTCAGGACCCGGTCTGGCTCGTCCGAATGCTCATACGAAACATAGGACAGCGGCGCACCAAGAGGTTGTGCCGCAAGCGGAAATCGATGAAGCCGCTGCTAGTCTTGCCCCCTCGCCCGCCAAGGTGCCGGGTGCCACCGTGCTTGATTTCAAGCCGATCAGCACGCGGGCACTGAAGCAATTGCGACCCTGGCTGCGCAATGCCGTCACTTACATGACCGATGTGCCTGCGGATGATTCTTACGAAGGCAAGCCGGCTGCAAAGCGGCTTTACGTGGCGCAGCTTCGCGATGACGCAGCCGGTCATGACGTGCTGTTTGTGATGGGGAACTACAGCGCGGAAACGTGCAGGCCGGGTCATCAGCGTACTGCTGGGGAATCGTGCGATGTGGTCGTCTATGTTGATGAGGGGATGTTTCCGAATTGGCGATCCGGGCAAGGCGAGGGCAGTGATCCCGGCGTTCTGGCGTTCGGCACTGATGGAGGACCGATTGCACTGGTTCGCGGAAGCGACGGAACATCCGTGGTTTTTTGCGACACCAGCAGTCCTAGCCATGTGACCATGTGGCGCTTCGATTATAGCGGAAAGCTGATCCTCAACGCCCAGGGAAAGGATGCCCGCGAGTTTGTGCCCAGAGTTCGGGCCGACGGCGTTTTTGGAGCCTGTTAGCTGGATCTATGGCGTGAGCCGGGGAGATTACGGGCTCTCACACTTCGCGCAATGCTCCCCAGCCGGAACCGCGTCCCCGCACGTGCGGCACAGCGCGCTTGTTCCTAGCGCGAGTTCGGGCCCCAGCGCGACGCGTTCGTCGAAGACAAAGCATTCGCCTTGCCACAGGCTCTGTTCGGGCGGGACATCTTCGAGGTAGCGCAGAATGCCGCCCCGGAGGTGGTAGACCTCCTCGACGCCCTCGGCCTCGAGGAAAGCGGTCGATTTCTCGCAGCGGATGCCGCCGGTGCAGAACATTGCGACTTTGGGGGCCTTGCCGGTGCCGAGTATGCGTGCGCGCTCGCGGCGGAACCAGGCGGGGAATTCGCGGAAGCTGCGCGTTTCGGGATTGATCGCGCCCGGGAAGGTGCCGATGGAGACTTCATAAGCATTGCGCGTATCGATCAGGATCGTTTCGGGATCGCTGATGAGGGCGTTCCAGTCATGCGGGGCGACATAAGTGCCGACGCTGGCGAGGGGATCGATATCCGGCTCGCCCATGGTGACGATCTCGCGCTTTACGCGCACTTTCAGCCGGCCGAAGGGCATGGTGTCCGCACTGGAATACTTGACGTCGAGTTCGGCGCAGCCAGGGATTTGGCGGATGTGATCGAGGACGCTGGCTATGCCGTCCGCGCTGCCAGCGATGGTGCCGTTGATGCCTTCGCGGGCGAGCAGGAGAGTGCCCTTGATGGCTTGCGCTGCGCAGAGCGCGAGGAGCGGGCCCTTGAGCGAAGCCGGATCGTCAAAGCACGCGAAGCGGTAGAGCGCGGCGACGGTGAAGGCGGTGGGCTGGGGCATGGCGCGTTGCGGTAGTGGATTGCTTGCCGTGGGCAAGGCCCATTACGCGTGCAGCCCCCTCAATCAGATCCTAACGCGCTTCCAATGCAAGCGGTTGTAGTGCCCATCCGCAGACACGTTTTTGTCGGTGGTCGTGCGGATCGTGAGGATATCGCCCGAAATCGAAAAGCGGCGCTCATAGACGAGCCCGGGACCTGTCGGATCCAGCGAGGCCTCGCAATGATGGCGCACGATTCCGGCGTCTTTGTCGACATCATAGGTCCCGAAGTAAGCCTCGTAGGTGTCGAGGAACGGTAAGCGCTGTGCGTCTGGTACCCGGTCGAAGGGTGTGGAGAGGGCAAGCGCTGCTCGGGCGCTAGCGATCTGCACGGCGACGATGCGCTCGGGCGTGTAGATGATTGTACCCTTGTAGGGGCCTTTGCGACCGTCCAGATCAACTTCCCGGCCGTCGGCCAGCACGGTTGCGGCATCGAGCAGCCGCCAAACGCCCACCAGCGGGAGGCCGGACGACGATGCTCTTGTGGGTGCTGCAAGCCCAGGTGTGGCAAGCAGGCCAGCCATACCGCCAAACATCGATGATCCAAAAACGCGACGGTCCATCACTGCCGCTGCCCCTTTTTTCCGCCTGCGGCCCAGATGGGTATGGGCAACGTTTCAACGGATCAATGCGATGGCACCGGATCGGAGAAGATAGCAGTAGATGAGGCGACGAGTTTGCCGCAGTCACGGGTGGCTCTGCCCCTCCTTCAGCCCTTCGGGCTGCCACCTCCCCGAGATAAGCTCGGGGAGGGACGGTCAGGCCCCCGCCTTCACTGCATACATCCACGCCATTTCGGCCAGCGGACCGACCCGGTCGGACATCGTTTTGGCGTGGGCGCTGCTGGCGGTGCCATCCAGGTAGCGCTTCTTGATGCCCTGGATGATGCCGGCGAGGCGGAAGTAGTTGTAGGCGAGGTACCAGTCCATGCCCGGGATGCCCTCGCGGCCGGCGGCGGTGCAGTATCGGTCTACGACTTCTTCCAGTTCGGGGATGCCGAGGGCCTTGCGGTCGAGGTCCATGACGCCGCTGCGGCCGCCGTTTTCGGTGGACCATGCCATCGCGAAATAGGTGAAATCGGCGAGGGGATCGCCGAGGGTGGAGAGTTCCCAATCGAGCACGGCGAGGGGCCTGGGTTCGCCATGCGCGAAGATCATGTTGTCGATGCGGTAGTCGCCGTGGACGACGCTGACGCGGGTCTGTTCGGGGAGCGTGCGCGGGAGCCATTCGATGAGGCGCTCCATCGTCTCCATGTGCTCGGTTTCCGAAAGGCGGTACTGCTTGGTCCAGCGTTCGACCTGGCGTCCGAAGTAAGTACCGGGCTTGCCGAAGGTGCTGAGGCCGACGGAATCCAC
>CAILIO010000257.1 GCA_903834285.1 uncultured Sphingomonadales bacterium
CCATGGTCGATGTGGGCGATGATGGAAAAATTACGGATCAGCGAAAGGTCGGTCATGCGCCCGCCGTTAGCAGCGCAGACGCGCGGTGTCATCAGGCCCATCCGGACGGGGGCCGGCAGCCCAAGTTGACGCAGTTGACACTGTCCAAGGGAATAATCGGAATCGATGAGTAGAGGGCTTTTGATCGACTGAAGTGATCAAGGCCGGCCGGGCGATGCACGGGACAAACTGTCGATGGGTGGTGGGCAGAAGCATCGGTGCAGAATGGCAGGCGTGGGCATTGTAGGACAGTGCTTTTGCGCCGGCGAAGCGGGGCGGCCGCCGCTTGGCCCCCGCCCCGCCCACTTGTCATCCGAAGTCCATCGCGGGGGTCGCAGGGGTCTTCTCGTCCTTCGGCAGTTCGGCGATGAGCGCCTCGGTGGTGATGAGCAGGCTCGCGACAGAAGCCGCATCCTGCAGCGCGGTGCGCACGACCTTGGCCGGATCGATCACGCCCGCCTTGACGAGGTCTTCATAGGCCCCCGTCGCGGCGTTGAAGCCCCAGCTGTAATCCTCACTCTCAAGCAGCTTGCCGACGATGTACGAGCCGTCCTCGCCCGCGTTATCGGCAATCTGGCGCGTCGGCGCGCGCAGCGCGCGACGTACGATGTCGATGCCCGACTGCTGATCGTCGTTGGCGGGCTTGAGATCGTTCAGACGCTGCGTGGCGCGCAACAGCGCGATGCCGCCACCGGGGAGGATGCCTTCCTCGACCGCCGCGCGGGTGGCGTGGAGCGCATCGTCGACGCGGTCCTTCTTCTCCTTGACCTCGATCTCGGTCGCCCCGCCGACGCGGATGACGGCGACGCCGCCCGCCAGCTTGGCCACACGCTCCTGCAGCTTCTCGCGGTCGTAGTCGCTGGTCGTCGTCTCGATCTGCGCACGGATCTGCGCAACACGCGCGTCGATCTCGCTGCGCGCGCCGGCGCCATCGACGATGGTGGTGTTGTCCTTGTCGATGATCACCTTCTTGGCGCGGCCGAGCATGCCGACGGTGACGTTCTCGAGCTTGGTGCCGAGCTCCTCGCTGACGACATTGCCCGCGGTGAGGATCGCGATGTCTTCCAGCATCGCCTTGCGGCGATCACCGAAGCCGGGCGCCTTGACCGCCGCGACCTTGAGCCCGCCGCGCAGCTTGTTGACGACGAGCGTCGCCAGCGCCTCGCCTTCCACGTCCTCGGCGATGATGAGGAGTGGACGACCCGATTGCACGACCTGTTCCAGCAGCGGGATGAGCGCCTGGAGGTTGGAGAGCTTCTTCTCATGAATGAGGATGAAGGGATCGTCGAGCTCGACCTTCAACTTCTCCGCATTGGTGACAAAATAGGGTGAGAGATAACCGCGATCGAACTGCATGCCTTCGACCGTCTCGAGCTCGGTCGCGAGGCTCTTGGCTTCCTCGACGGTGATCACGCCTTCGTTGCCGACCTTTTCCATCGCTTCGGCAAGAATGCGGCCGACTTCCTCGTCGCCATTGGCCGAGATGGTGGCGACCTGTGCAATCTCGCTGTTGGCAGAGACCTTCTTCGCATGCGCTTCGATATCGGCGACGACGGCCTTGACGGCGAGATCGATGCCGCGCTTGACGTCCATCGGGTTCATACCCGCGCCGACCGCCTTGGCGCCTTCGCGCACGATCGCCTGCGCGAGCACGGTGGCGGTGGTGGTGCCATCACCGGCCTTGTCGTTTTGCTTCGAGGCCACTTCGCGCAGCATCTGCGCGCCCATATTCTCGAACTTGTCCTTGAGCTCGATTTCCTTCGCAACGGTGACGCCATCCTTGGTGATGCGCGGCGCGCCGAAGCACTTTTCGATCACAACGTTGCGTCCCTTCGGGCCGAGCGTGACCTTGACCGCATTGGCCAGCGTATCGATACCGCGCAGCATCCGATCACGCGCGTCGCCGGCAAACTTGACTTCCTTGGCAGCCATTGTGGCCTACCTCCTTTCAAGCGTTGGCAGAAGTGGGTGGGTGAGGAAGGCGCCGGTCAGGCCACCTTCTTGAGTTCGGCCACGGGCTCGATCACACCGAGGATGTCGCTCTCCTTCATGATGAGCAGGTCCTCGCCATCGATCTTCACCTCGGTGCCCGACCATTTCCCGAACAGGATGCGATCACCCGCCTTGACGGTGAGCGCGATCAGATCGCCGGCCTCGCTCCGGGCACCGGCGCCGACGGCGATGACTTCGCCCTCCTGCGGCTTTTCCTTCGCTGTATCGGGAATGATAATGCCGCCGGCCGTCTTCTCCTCGGCCTCGATGCGGCGGACCAGCACGCGGTCGTGCAAGGGTTGGAAATGCATGCATAACCTCCAGTTGCAAAACAATGTGATGAGCGCCTCCCCCGAATGACCGG
The DNA here is from genome assembly GCA_903834285.1 of uncultured Sphingomonadales bacterium. GTDB lineage: Bacteria > Pseudomonadota > Alphaproteobacteria > Sphingomonadales > Sphingomonadaceae > Novosphingobium. The sequence continues at coordinate 2,396 of CAILIO010000257.1, forward strand.
CGGGAGACACTTGAAAATTAGGTGCGGGAAAAATGGGCTTCAAGGGGCCGGTGAAAATTTTTGGCACTCAGGTACCTTAAGTGCCAATTTTTCAGATACTTGACTATCGTTTCAGGCTGAGGAAGACTTGGCTGTGTCCGGTGCGTGCCGGCCTCCGGCCGTGTCGGACCCCTATGTTGAAGGGAGGACCCGCCATGGCGGACAGGGGTTTGCGTCTCCAGCTTCTCGGCTATGGGCTGACCACGGCCGAAATCGCCTACTATCGGCCCGACTACCCCTTGCTGCTTCAGGTCTACGCTTGGCAGGAATATGACGAAGCGCCCGATTTTCCGGTGTTGTTCGATTTCCTCGCATTCTGGCGGCGCGAGATCGAGGCGCGGATTCATTCGGTACGGATTGCGCATGACCAGCTCATCCGCCCGGCGGAATGGCGCGCGGTGGACGGCATCATCTCGCTCGGGCCGTAGTGGCCCTGCCCTCACTCCGGCGTGAAATCGCGGAGGCGCTCGACCGTTTTCGCATCCAGCCGCTTGATCAGCGCGACGACGAGATCGACCATCTGATCGAAATCGCGGCGGTTGATCACGCCGGTGTGGACGTGGGTGTAGCGCGCGGGGACGACGAGATTGACCGTCGGGGCACCGCCCCCGATTGTCTGCATTTCAGCGCTGTCGTCCCCGTAGCCCTGCACCAGATCAAGCTGGAGCGGGAGTTTGGCGCTGCCGGCGGTGTCCTTGACCAGCGCGACCAATTTGCGGTTCGGCAGCGCGCTGCTGTCATAGAGGAACATGCCGGGGCCGGCGCCGAGCTTGACCTGGCTTTCCTCCGGCCGAGCGCCGCCGGAATCGCCAGTCACGCCGCCTTCGATGGCGATGCCGATATCGGGCTTGATAAGCGCGGTGGAAGCACGCGCGCCGCGCAGTCCGATTTCCTCCTGCACGGTAGCGGTGAAGAATACCTGGTTGGGATGCCCGCTCGCCTTGAGGCGCTCCATCGCGAGGAGGAGGACCGCGCAGCCGACCCGATCGTCCCAGGCCTTGCCAGCATAGTTGCCCGTGCCGTTGAGATCGAGAAAGGGGCTATCGGGCACCACCGGATCGCCGGGGGAGACGCCGAGCGAGGCGACGCCGGCG
>CAILIO010000258.1 GCA_903834285.1 uncultured Sphingomonadales bacterium
CGAAATCGGCGAAACGGAAGGTGCGGGTGATGGCAAGGCCGTCTTCGCGCAGGGACCACTGGGGGAGGGCGGCAAGCGCGGCGGCGCGTTCGGGTTCGGTGAGCTGGGCAATCGCCACAATCGGTCTCCTTGCCATGGGATTTCTTGGCAGTGCGCCCGCTTTCCCCTATCGGCTGAGACGATGCAACCGTGCCGTCTCGCTGCCTATGATCTTGCCTGCCGGCGCGGCGACCGGCTCCTGTTCCGGGGCGTGAGCTTCGAACTCCATGGCGGGGAGGCGCTGCACCTCGCCGGGCCAAATGGCATCGGCAAGTCCAGCCTCATGCGCATCTTTGCGGGCCTGCTGCGCGCCTATAACGGCCATGTCGAGCACGAAGGTGCGCTGGCGCTCTCGGACGAACGACCCGCGCTCGATACGCATCGCCCGCTGGGTGAGGCGCTGGCGTTCTGGCGGCAGGTCGATCGGGCCGGCGAAGCGCGCGCCGACTTTGGCCTCGAAGACCTGCTTGATGTGCCCGTGCGCTACCTTTCAACCGGACAGCGCAAACGTGCGGCGCTGGCACGGCTGGCAGCAAGCGGCGCGCGGATATGGCTGCTCGATGAGCCGCTCAACGGGCTCGACACGCATTGGGGCGCGAGTGCGCAAGCCGCGATCGAGGCGCATCGCGCGCTCGGCGGCATTGCGGTGATCGCCTCGCACCAGCCGCTGCAATTACAGAAGCTGCGCACGCTCTCGCTGCTGGAGCATCTGCCATGAGTTACCGGGCATGAGCGCGCTCTGGACGATTTTCCGCCGCGATCTCACGCTGCTGCTGTTCGGCGCGCCTGGCCGGGGCGGGGCGCTCTTGCCGCTGCTGTTCTTCCTTGCGGTTGCCATGCTCTATCCGTTCGCGGTGGGCCCTGATGCCAAGCTGCTCGCGCGCACCGGCGCAGGCGTGATCTGGGTCGCGGCGCTGCTCGCGGCGATCCTCCCGCTCGACCGGCTGGTGGAGCCCGATCTCGAAGCCGGGTTCTTTGACCAATGGGCCCTGCGCGGCATTGCCGAGGAAGGCGTCCTCAGCTTGCGCATCCTCGCCCACTGGCTGAGCTTCGGCGTGCCGCTGATGCTGGCGGCGCCGCTGGCGGCGGGCCTTCTGAACCTTGACGGCGCGCAGCTCTGGACGGTCGAGCTGGGCCTCCTCCTCGGCACGCCGGGGCTGGCTGCCATCGGCGTCACCATTGCCGCGCTCACCGCCGGCCTGCGCGCGGGCGCGGCACTGGGCGGATTGCTTGCCATTCCGCTGGCGGTGCCATTGCTGATCTTCGGCGCGGGCTCGCTCCAGCCGGGCGGGGAAGGGGGCCTGCTGCTCCTCGCCGCATCGAGCCTCGCCGCGCTCGCCATCGCGCCTTTCGCCGCTGGCGGGGCGATCCGGGCAGGGCGGGAGTAGGGCGCCCACAGCCGCCCTTGCCGCCCCACAAGCGCAATTGCGTTGCGGCGCGCGCAGCGGCGCATTACCTCACGCCACATGAGCCAGACCGTTCCGCCGCCCGCCCTGCTGCCCGATACCCTCTCGCTGATCGGCAACACTCCGCTTGTCCTGCTCAAGGGGCCGAGCGAGGCGGCGGGTTGCGACATCTATGGCAAGTGCGAATTCGCCAATCCCGGTGCCTCGGTGAAGGACCGTGCGGCGCTGTGGATCGTGCGCGATGCCGAGGCCAGAGGGGCGCTGAAGCCCGGCGGCACGATCGTGGAGGGCACCGCGGGCAATACCGGTATCGGCCTTGCGCTCGTTGCCAATGCACTCGGCTACAAGACCGTGATCGTGATGCCCGAGACGCAATCGCGCGAGAAGATGGATACGCTGCGCGCGCTTCGGGCCGAACTCGTCCTCGTCCCCGCCGCGCCGTTTTCCAATCCCGGCCACTTCGTCCACACCTCGCGCCGCATTGCCGAGGAGACCGAGGGCGCGGTCTGGGCCAACCAGTTCGACAACGTGGCCAATCGCCGCGCGCATATCGAAGGCACCGCGCCCGAAATCTGGGCGCAGATGGAAGGCCGCATCGATGGCTTCATCTGCGCGGCGGGCACTGGCGGCACGATCGCGGGTGTGGGCTTCGGTCTCAAGGCCTTCGACGAAAACGTCACCATCGGCCTCGCTGATCCGCACGGCGCGGCGCTCTACAACTACTATGCCCACGGCGAATTGAAGGCCGAGGGTTCCTCTGTCGCCGAAGGCATTGGGCAGGGGCGCATCACCGCCAATCTCGAAGGTGCGCCGATCGACACGCAGTTCTGCATTTCGGACGAGGAGGGCCTCGAATGGGTGCGCCGCCTGCTGGCTGAAGAAGGCCTTTGCCTCGGCCTTTCAAGCGGGATCAACGTCGCGGGCGCGGTGGCGCTGGGCAAGCAATTGGGCCCCGGCAAGCGCATCGTTACGATCCTGTGCGACACCGGCTTCCGCTACCTGTCCTCGCTCTACAATCCGGAATGGCTGCGCGCGAAGGGGCTCCCGGTCTTCCTTTGGCTGGGGTGATCTTCCCCTCGCGGACATAAGCGGCTATTATCAGGCCGATGGCATTCTTCGGCCTCATCCCTGATCGCAGCCCGGCGCCCGAACCGGTGCCGACCGCGCGTGAAACCGCGGCGGAGACCGCGCGCCTTGCCGCACTCCAGCCTGCGCATCCGGGCCCCCGCGAACTGCGCGCGCAGGCGGTGCACCGGCTCCAGATTGGGCTTTTTGGCCTCGCTGGCATGCTGCTCCTGGTAAGCCTCGCCAATGTGATCATGGACCGCGCCAAGCAGGTAGAGCGCACAACGGCCGGATCGCCCGCCGCCGCCGCGAGCCCGAGCGCGAGCACCAGCACCGCCAACGATCCGCTGGTCGACATGGGCGTTGCGCCCGAACTGCCCGTAAACGGCGGGGCCAAGCCCGCGCGGCAGCCGCCGCGCCCCAACGGCAACTGAGGCGTATTCGCACCCCGCTGCTGCTTGCGGTTGGCCTGCTCGCCGCCTGCGCCAGGCCGTCTCCCCCGCCGCCGCTGGGTCTTTTCACCAGCCTGCCCATCCTGTGGAGCGAGTCGGACGGTGTGTCGGCACAGCTTGCCGCGCCGGGAAAGTCGCACTGGGCCCGCCCGGTGCTGCAAGAAGGCCGCCGTGTGGTCCCGCTCGATACCCTGCTCGCGCCGGGCCCGCTCGCCGATCTGGTGATCGCGCAGCCGCGCCCGCTGGAACCTGCGGAAAACGTCGCACTTGATGGCTGGGTGCGGGGCGGAGGGCACCTGCTGCTGTTTGCCGATCCGCTGCTGACCGCCGGGAGCCACTTCCCGTTGGGCGATCCGCGCCGCCCCGCCGACACCGTGCTGCTCGGCCCGATTCTCGCGCACTGGGGCCTTGTGCTGCGCGAGAAGGCTGAAACCGGGGAAAGCACGGGAATGCCGTTTCCCGTCCATTCCCCGGGCGAGCTTGTGTCCCTCCCAGGCGGGCCGCAGGATTGCCGGATCGAGGCGAAGGGGCTGATCGCGCAGTGCCGCATCGGCAAGGGATCCGCGCTGATCGTTGCCGATGCGGCGTTGCTCGAACCTGCCGTAGGCCCGGAATCCGCCCCCCGCGCGCGGGCGCTGCGCAGCCTGATGCGGCGGGCCTTCGCGCTCTGACCGGCGCGGGCGCGGGAAACGGCGGGAAGCGTGTACGGGAAATCACGGGAACGACCTGGACCGGCGCGGGCAGAGCATCGGTTAACCAAGGAATCTGGCAGAAATACGTGACTTTGCTAGGTAGGTACGCAAGCTACTGAAGGCCTGCGTGATGACCCCAAGCAGAGATTCATTCACTATTATCAACAACTGAACGCGGTTTCCCGTATTTTCCCCTTTTCGCCCGGGGCCTCCCGCGTTAAGACAATACCCCATCAGGACGGACTCCATGACGCATCCGCGGGGGATGAGTCGGCCATGCGGGTGTGCGTGGCCGGATTGGGAGGCTTTCGTCCAAGGCGGGGAAGCAGCACGTGGCTGGGGCGCAGTCGCAGTATTGGGGGCAGGGCTTTTCGCCGCGTGGCGAAAAGAACCGTTTCGTCCTGCCTGCCGATTTCCGCCAGACCGTCCGCGAAGCCTCCAAGGGCAATCGCACTCTCTGCCTCGACAAGCACCACAAGCATCCCTGCCTCGTCGGCTTCGGCGAATCGCGCGCCGACAGCTTCGCCGAGCAGATCGCGCATGAGGAACGCGTCGCGATCGAGCGCGGTGAGCCGTTCGACATCGACTTGCGCGCCGCGCAGATCGCCGGCTTTGCCCGGATCAGCTTCGATGATTCCGGCCGCTTCGTCCTGCCCGAGTATCTTGGCGAGCAGACTCAGGTTGGCGATGGGCTCTATTTCCACGGCGGCATGCACCAGATCATGATCTGGGCGCCTGACGTGCTGTTTGCCATGGGTCCCGAGTGGGACTCGGTCAAATCGGCATGCCGCGCCAGAATGGCCGAGTCTTCGGCCAAGGCTGCCCGCAAATGAGCGAGGCGCCCCACATCCCCGTGCTCCTCGATGAGGTTGTCGCCGCGCTTCGCCCCGAGCCCGGCAGCCTCATCGTGGACGCCACCTTCGGCGCGGGCGGATACACCCGCCGCCTGCTTGGTGCCGGCGCTACCGTGCATGCCTTCGATCGCGACCCCGATGCGATTGCGGCTGCACGGGCCTGGGGGGACGTTTCCGAAGTGCCGCCCCGCCTCGTCCTCCACCCCCGCCGCTTTTCCGAGCTGGCCGAGGGGTTGGCCGAAGCGGGCGTCGCTTCTGTGCAGGGCGTTGTGTTCGACATCGGCGTCAGCTCGATGCAGCTGGATCAGGCCGCGCGCGGGTTCGCCTTTTCCAGCGACGGGCCGCTCGACATGCGCATGTCGCAGGCCGGCGAAAGCGCCGCCGATTTCCTCAACGGTGCCACCGAGGAAGCGATTGCCGATGTGCTCTATCACTACGGCGAGGAGCGCCAATCGCGCCGCATCGCCCGCGCCGTGGTCGCCGCCCGTCCGCTCACGACCACTGGCCAGTTCGCCCATGTCGTGCGCAAGGCCTTGGGCTACCGCCCCGGCGCGCCAAAGGACCCCGCGACGCGCAGCTTCCAGGCCGTGCGCATCCACGTGAACGGCGAGCTGGGCGAACTCCACGCCGGCCTTGCCGCGGCGGAGCGCGTGCTCGCCCCCGGCGGACGGCTTGCCGTGGTCAGTTTTCACAGCCTCGAGGACCGCATCGTCAAGCAGTTCCTGCGCGAAGCCGCCGGGGCCCTGCCAGCCGGATCGCGCCATCTGCCCGTGAGCGGCCCCGCCGGCCAGCCGGTATTCGAAAAGCCTTCCGCCGCGATCCGCCCCGGCGCGGAAGAGCAGGCACGCAATCCCCGCGCGCGTTCGGCCACCTTGCGCTGGGCCGTGCGCACCGCCGCGCCTGCAAGAGGGGGGCTGGCAGCATGATGGTCAGTGCCAACCGTTTCCGTTCGATCGGCTGGATTGCGTTGCTGCTTGTCTGCGCCGCGCTCGTCATGGTGCTGGCTTTCCGCGTCAACGCGCTTCGCAGCCAGGTCCACCGCACCGAGCAGCAGATCGTCGCGCTGCGCAAGGAGAAGCTCTACCTCGAAACCGAGGTGGAAACCCGCGCCAACCAGCAGCAGCTGAAGCTGTGGAACGATGTCGAGTTCGGCTATGTCGCGCCTACGGCGGGCCAGTATCTTGCGAACGAGCGCCAGCTGGCCGCTTTCGCCAAGCCCGATGGCCCCGATAGCCCCACGCCGATCCGCGTCGCGAGCGCGGACGATGCCGTGGCCGCCGAAGCGGCGTTTCCCTCGGTGATCCCGGATTTTGCGGGTGTCACCGATATGGCGGCCCCGGCTGCCGCAGCGGAGGATGAGGACAAGGCAGTGGCCAAGCCCGCTGATGCCGCCGATCACGCCAAAGCCACGGCAAACCTCGGCGCGCGCCTTGCCATGGTCGCTCCGCTGAAGAAGGACAGCAAGGACAAGCCCGGCAAGGGCAAAGCCGACAAGGAAGGCAAGACCAAAGACGGCGAGAAGAAGGCCGGGCTCGCCAAGTCCGCCAAGGACGATGCCGCGCGTCCCGGCAAGGGCGCGAATCTCACGGCAGCCAAGGCTGAAGCCAAGCCGGGTAAGGGTGCTGCCGCCAAGTCCGAAAAGTCTGCCAAGTCTGCGCCCAAGGCCGCACACAGCGGGAGCAAGTCCGCCCCGTGAATTCGCTGACCGCCTCCGCTGCTATCGCCACCGGCCGCGTCCAGCTTGCCACGGTGCGGCAAAGCGCGCTGGTCACCGCCCGCCTGCGCGCGCTCTGGGTCATGCTGCTGTTCGTCTTCCTGACGCTGACGGCCTGCGTGCGCATTGCCCAGCTCGGCCTGTTCGAGCAGACGCCCGAGCGCACCTCGCTGGCCGAGGCCTTGCTGCCCTCGCGCGGGGAAATCACTGATCGCAACGGCATTGCGCTGGCGCGGGCCTTCGCGTCCTATTCGCTGTGGTTCAATCCCAAGGCGCTGGGCGAGCGCGGCGCGCCGCTGGTCAAGACGCCTGAGGAAGTGGCACGCGCTCTGGTCGGCATTTTCCCCGATGCGGACTACGCCGATCTCGTAGCGCGGCTGAAGGCGGGCAAGCCTTGCTACTTGCGCCGCCGCGTTCTGCCCGAAGACGCCAACAAGATCTTTGCACTTGGCGAACCGGCGCTCGAATTCCCGCGCGAGGAGCAGCGCTTCTACCCGCAAGGCTCGCTCGCCGCGCATGTGCTCGGCTACGTGGACGAAGCGGGCAAGGGCCATGTCGGCATGGAGCAGGTGCTGGAGCCGCGCCTGCTCGACCCCGCCTATCGCGGCACGCCGACCGCGCTTTCGATCGACGCACGGGCGCAAGGCGCGCTGGAAGACGAGCTTGGCCGCGGCATGCTGGAAACCAGCGCCAAGGGCGCCGCCGGCGTGATCCTCGATGCCGATAGCGGCGAGGTTATCGCGCTCGCCTCGCTGCCCTCGTTCAATCCCAACCGCTCGGACCTTGCTTACAACGATCTCGTGTTCAACCGCGTGTCGAACCAGGTCTACGAGCTTGGCTCGACGTTCAAGCCGATCACCGTCGCCTCCGCCATCGATGCCGGGGTGATCACCGATCTTGCAGTGCGCTATCCTTCAGTGCCCTTCCAGGTTGGCAAGTTCACCATTCACGACAGCCATAATTTCGGCGCTTCGCTCAATGTGCCCGAGGCGCTGATCCATTCGTCCAACACCGTGACCGCGCATGTCGCCGACTTGCTCGGGCCGGTTGCCTTGAAGCGCACGATGGAGCAGCTCGGCATGAACGAGCGCCCGACGATCGAGTTGCCCGCGCGCGGCTTCCCGCTCTGGCCGCATGGCGGCGGTGAAGGCGGCAAGGGCGATTGGGCGCGGCTGACGACGATGACGGTGAGCTATGGCCACGGCATCGCGGTCACCCCGCTCCACCTTGCATCCGCCTATGCCGCGCTAGTCAACGGCGGGATCTGGCGCCCGGCGACGCTTTACAAGGTGGACCCGGCGCATCTCGCCCAGGGCCGCCGCGTGTTCCAGGCCTCGACCAGCGCGCGCATCCGCCAGCTGCTGCGCATGATCGTGGTGGATGGCACCGGCCGCAAGGCCGATGCGGCAGGCTTCCGCGTTGGTGGCAAGACCGGCTCGGCCGAAAAGCCGGGTAGCGGCGGCTACCGCAAGACCTCGCTGATCGCGACCTTTGCGGCAGCTTTCCCGATGGACAAGCCGCGCTATGTGGTGATTGTCATGCTCGACGAACCCCAAGCCACCGCCAGCACGTCCGGCCAGCGCACCGCCGCATGGAACGCCGCGCCCATCGTCGGACGGCTGGTGCCGCGCATCGGCCCGATGCTCGGCGTGGTCCCCGATGCACACCATGACGTCGACATTTCCGACCTCAGCCCGCTGGTCGGCTCCGGAGAAGGCGAATGAACCTTGCGGCACTGGCCGCTGCGGCGGGTATCGCGCTGCCTGAAACGACCGCCGTGCGGGCCGGTGCGAACGTCACCGGCTTTGCCATCGATCACCGCAAAGTCGCCCCCGGCACCGTGTTCGGCGCCTTTGTCGGCACGCGCGTCAATGGCGAGGACTTTATCGCCGACGCGATTCGCGCGGGCGCCATCGCCGTCGTCGCCCGGCCCGAAGCCCGGGTCGAAGGCGCGGTCCATATCGCCGATGCCGCGCCGCGCCGGGCTTTCGCCCACCTCGCCGCGCCCTTCTTCGCGCCGGTGCCCGAAACCATCGTCGCCGTCACCGGCACCAACGGCAAGACCTCGACCGTCGAGATGACGCGCCAACTCTGGCGCATGGCCGGTTTCCACGCCGCCTCGATCGGCACATTGGGCGTGACCACGGCGGACGAAAGCGTGTCCACCGGGCTCACCACCCCCGATATCGTTACGTTCCTCGCCAACCTCGCCGGGCTCGCGCGCGAGGGGGTGAGTCATGTCGCCTACGAGGCCTCGAGCCATGGCCTCGACCAGTTCCGCAACGAAGGCCCTCGGGTCGCAGCCGGCGCCTTCACCAACCTCAGCCGCGATCACCTCGATTACCATGGCACGATGAAGGCCTATTTCGAGGCGAAGATGCGACTGCTGCGTGATGTCGTGGCGGAAGACGGCGCGGCGGTGGTCTGGGCGGACGACGTGTGGTCCGCTGAGGCCATCGCCGCCGCCAAAGCGCGCGGGCTGAGGCTCGTCACGGTCGGCGAGCAGGGCGAGACGCTGCGCCTCCTCTCGCGCACACCCACCCTGCTCGGCCAGACGCTGGAGCTGGCGTTTGATGGCAGTACCCGCAAGCTCGATCTGCCGCTGATCGGTGCCTACCAGGCGGCCAACGCGCTGGTTTCGGCGGGGCTGGTCATCGCGACCGGCGGCGATCCGGCCGCCACGCTTGCGGCGCTCTCGCGCATCCAGCCCGTGCGCGGGCGGCTGGAGCGCGCAGCGATCACCCGCAGCGGCGCGCCGGTCTATGTAGACTATGCGCATACGCCTGACGCGATCACGGCTGCCATCGCCGCGTTGCGCCCGCATGTGGGCAATGGCGGGCGGCTGATCACCGTGTTCGGTGCGGGCGGCGACCGCGACGAGGGCAAGCGCCCCGAAATGGGCCGCGCCGCCTGTGCGGGTTCGGACGCCGTGATCGTCACCGACGACAACCCGCGCGGCGAGGATCCCGCCCTGATCCGCGCCGCAGTGATGGGTGGCTGCAACGACCGCGCACGCGAAGTCCCCGGCCGCCGCGAAGCGATTGCCGCGGCCATCGCCGAAGCGGGCGCGGGCGATATCGTGCTCGTGGCGGGCAAGGGCCACGAACAGGGCCAGATCGTGGGACGCGGCGAGGCCATGCGCGTCCTTCCCTTCGATGACGTCCAAGTGGCGCGGGAGTGCAGCCAATGAATGCCATGAGTGCTCTCCTTGAATGGCCGGTCGAGCCCAGCGATGCCGTGGGCCTCGCGCTGTGGACCGCTGAGGAGATCGCGGCGGCAACCGGCGGTACGGCCTCGGGTACGTTCGAGATTTCGGGCTGCGCGACGGACAGCCGCGAAGTCCAGCCGGGCGACTTGTTCATCGCGCTCAAGGGCGCGGAAAGCGATGGCCACCGCTTCCTCGAAGGCGCCTTCGCGCGCGGCGCGACTGCCGCACTGGTCGAGCACCCGGTCCCTTATCCGCATGTGCTGGTCCAGAGCACGACGCAGGCTCTTGTCGAACTCGGCCATGCGGCCCGCACGCGCGCTGATGCCGTGGTGATCGGCGTGACCGGCTCGGCGGGCAAGACCGGCGTCAAGGAAGCGCTGTTCGCCGCGCTCGATCGCGGCAGCCGGGGCCGCGCGCACCGCTCGGTCAAGAGCTACAACAACCACGTTGGCGTGCCGCTCAGCCTGGCGCGCATGCCTGCGCGCACCCGCTTCGGCGTGCTCGAGATGGGCATGAACCACGCCGGCGAACTCGCCGCGCTGACCCGGCTGGTGCGCCCGCATATTGCCATCGTCACCACCATAGCGCCTGCGCATATCGGCCACTTTTCGGGCGAGGAAGCGATCGCCCACGCCAAGGCGGAAATCTTCGAAGGGCTGGAAGCGGGCGGCACCGCGATCATCCCGGCGGACAATCCGCACTTCGCGCTGCTGCGGGACGCCGCCGCGCGCCATGCCGGGGATGTCGTCAGCTTCGGGCGCGGTGCCCACGCCGATGCGCGCCTGCTCGATGCCGTGCCCGCGCCGGGCGGCGGCACGCTCGTCACCGCCGCGTTCTCCGGCCCGCTGGGCTCGCGCAAGCTGTGCTACACGATTGCCCAGCCGGGCGCACACTGGGTTGATAACTCGCTCGCCGTCATGGCCGCGGTCGCCGCCGCGGGTGGTGACCTCGGTGCCGCAGGTCTTGCGCTGTCCGAAATGGAAGGGCTGGCCGGGCGCGGCGCACGCCATGTCATCGCCGCGCCCGATGGCGACGGTTCGGGCAAGGCCCTGCTCATCGATGAAAGCTACAACGCCAATCCCGCCTCGATGCGCGCGACCATCGCCGCGCTGGGCGAAGTGCCCGCGCGCCGCCATATCGCCGTGCTCGGCGCGATGAAGGAACTGGGCGAGGCCTCCGACGGTTACCACGCCGATCTTGCCGAGCCGCTGCTCGCTGCCGGGGTGGAGCGGATCATTCTCGTCGGCCCGGAAATGGCCGCACTGGCGGCGGCGCTGGGGAAAAGCGCAGGCAGCGTTCTTGCCGCGCAAATCGAACTCGACCATGCCGAAACGGCTGCAGAAGCGGCGGAATGCCTCGCGGCCGATGCGCCGCAGGGCGGAGACGCCATTCTGGTCAAGGGATCGAATTCGGTCGGGCTGGGCACCCTGGTGCGAGCCCTGACTGCCGGGGCCAGGAAGGCCGGGGAAAACTGAATGCTTTACCTGCTGGCGCACTGGCTGCACTTCGAAGGCATTGCCAACCTGATCCGCTACCAGTCGTTCCGCTCGGGCGCCGCGCTGCTTACGGCGCTGACCATCGGCCTGATCATCGGCCCGCGCTTCATCAACATGCTGCGCGTGCGGCAGGGCAAGGGCCAGCCGATCCGCGCCGATGGGCCGCAGACGCACCTCGCCAAGCGCGGTACGCCGACGATGGGCGGGCTGATGATCGTGATCAGCCTCGCGATCTCGCTGCTGCTGTGGATGGATCTCACCAGCAATTTCGTCTGGGCCTGCCTCGTCGTTACGCTTGGCTTCGGCCTGATCGGCTTTCTCGACGATTACGCCAAAGTCACCAAGTACGCCCATGCTGGCCTGTCCGCGCGCATCCGGCTCCTCGCCGAATTTGCCGTGGCGGGCCTCGCGCTTTCGCTCGTGGTGACGGACACCAACCTCTACCTGCCGGTGTTCAGTAATCTCTACGTACCGATGGGCCCGGCCTATTACCTCTTCGCTGCCTTCGTCATCGTCGGCGCGGGCAATGCGGTGAACCTCACCGATGGGCTCGACGGCCTTGCCACGATGCCCGTGATCATCGCGGCGGGCACGTTCGCGATCATCGCCTACCTTGCCGGCCGCGTCGACTATGCGCACTACCTCGGCATCCAGCACGTGCCGCGCGCGGGTGAGCTTTCGATCTTCTGCGGCGCGGTGATGGGCGCCGGCCTTGCCTTCCTGTGGTTCAACGCCCCGCCTGCCGCCGTGTTCATGGGCGATACCGGCAGCCTCGCACTGGGCGGCACGCTCGGCGTGATCGCGGTCTCGATCCACCACGAGATCGTGCTCGGCATCGTCGGCGGCCTGTTCGTGATGGAGGCGGTCTCGGTCATCGTGCAGGTCCTGGTCTACAAGCGAACCGGCAAGCGCGTGTTCCGCATGGCGCCGATCCACCACCACTTCGAGCAACTGGGCTGGAAGGAATCGACGGTCGTCATCCGCTTCTGGATCGTCTCGATCGTGCTCGCGCTGATCGGTCTCGCCACCCTGAAGGTGCGCTGAGGGGATGATCACCTCCCCCGCCTTTGCCGGCAAACGCTATGCGGTTCTGGGCCTTGCCCGCTCGGGACTTGCCAGCGTCGATACGCTACTGGCAAGCGGGGCCGAGGTCACGGCATGGGACGGGCGCGAGGACGCGCGCGATGCCTTGGCCGGCCGTGCCACCATCGCCGATCCGCTGGCCATCGACCTTGCCGGCTTCGACGGCGTGGTCGTCTCTCCCGGCGTTCCTTTGAACCGCCACCCTATCGCCGCTCATGCGCGCGCGGCGGGCGTGCCGGTCATCGGCGATATCGAGCTCTTCGCGCAGGCCCGCGCCAGCCTGCCGCCGCACAAAGTCGTCGCGATCACCGGCACCAACGGCAAGTCGACCACCACCTCGCTCGTGCATCACATCATCCGGGAAGCCGGTCTGCCGACGGTCATGGGCGGCAATATCGGCCTTCCCATTCTCGGCCAGCCGCCGCTGCCCGCAAGTGGGGTCTATGTGCTGGAGCTCTCCAGCTACCAGATCGACCTCACCTACAGCCTTCATGCCGATCTCGCCGCCTTCATCAATCTCAGCCCTGATCACCTCGATCGCTACGAAGGCTACGAGGGCTATGGCGCGTCGAAGGCGCGGCTGTTCCAGATGCAGCAAGCGGGCCAGTTCGCCGTATTCGGCTGCGGAGATGAAGATACCCGGCGGATCGCTGGCGAGATTGCGGCGAACCGGCCTTCTGGCGATATCGAAGTGGTCGATCCCGCCGCGCTGACGGGGCAGGCCGACTGGCCCTCGCTGCAGGGTCCGCACAATCTCCAGAACGCCGCAATTGCCGTCGCCATGGCGCAGCGTCTCGGCATTGCCGAACCCGTCTGGCGCGCCGCGCTGGGAAGCTTTGTGGGCCTGCCGCACCGTATGGAGCGCGTTGCCGAAGCGAACGGCGTGCTCTTCATCAACGACAGCAAGGCGACCAACCCCGCCTCCACCGCGCCTGCCTTGGGCGCCTGGCCGCGCGTCCACTGGATCCTCGGCGGCCTGCCCAAGGGCGACGATCTCGACGCCTGCGCCTCCTATTTCAGCCACGTCGTGCAGGCCTACACGATCGGCGAGGCAGGGCCCCGCTTTGCCGAAATCCTCGAGCCCGTCATGCCCGTCCAGCGCAGCGAAATGCTCGGCGATGCCGTGCGCCAGGCGATGGACGCGGCGCAGCCCGGCGATGTCGTCATGCTCAGCCCGGCCTGCGCCAGCTTCGACCAGTTTCGCGATTTCGAGGCGCGGGGCGACAGCTTCCGCCAGATCGTCACCGCGCTGATTGCCGAAAGGGCGGCGGCATGAGCGCGCATCAGCCCACCCGGCAGGTTGCCACCCAGCTGCCCGGCGGCGGCGTGCGGATCGCCCCGCGCACCAATCGCTATCGCCGCACCCGCCGCAGCGAACTTGTCATATGGTGGCGCGAGATTGACCGCGTACTCCTCGCGCTCGTGCTGATGCTCGTCACGGTCGGCACTGTGGCTGTCGCCGCCTCCTCTCCGGCGAGCGCGCACCGCCTCTCGACGCCGACCAAGACTCTCGGCGATCTCTACTTTTTCTGGCTGCACTTGCGCTTTCTCAGCGTCGGGCTCTTTGCCATGTTCGTCGCCTCGCTGCTGCCGAAGGAAACCACGCGGCGGCTGGCGATCCTGCTTGCGGCGGCGATGCTGGTCGCGCTCGTGCTCGTCCCCATCCTCGGCAGCGAAGTGAAAGGCGCCAAGCGCTGGCTTTGGGTCGGCATCAGCCTCCAGCCGTCCGAGTTTCTCAAGCCCGGGTTTGCCGTCGCGGTCGCGTGGATTCTCTCGTGGCGCGTGCGCGATCCCAATATCCCGGTCATCCCGATCACTGTCGGCCTGATGGTGGTGATCGCGGCGCTGCTCATGGCGCAGCCCGATTTCGGGTCGACCGTGCTGTTTGGCGGCGTGTGGTTCGTCCTCGTGCTGCTCTCCGGCCTCGATCTCACCAAAATCGGCTGGAGCGTGGGCGGGGGCGTGGTCGCGGTCATGGCGGCCTACTTCTTTTATCCCAACGCCACGCACCGCATCGACGCGTTCCTCTCGGGCGGCAGCGAGTTCGACCAGGTTGACCTTGCCATGCGCACGCTCGTCAGCGGCGGGTGGAGCGGGGCGGGGCTCTGGCTCGGCAGCCGCAAGATGGCGCTACCCGAAGCGCATACCGACTATATCTTCTCTGTCATCGGCGAAGAATTCGGCCTGATCGCCTGCGCGCTGATCGTGGCGCTCTATTGCGCCATCGTCATCCGGGTGATGATGCGGCTGGCGGACGAGGAAGACCTCTTCACCGTCCTCGCCGCTGCCGGACTCACCGCGCAGTTGGCGGGACAGGCCTTCATCAACATTCTCGTCAACCTCCAGCTTTTCCCCTCCAAGGGCATGACGCTCCCGCTCATCAGCTATGGTGGTTCCTCGACCATTGCGCTCTTGCTCGGCGTCGGGTTCCTGCTCGCCATAACGCGGCGCAATCCCTATCTCTCGCGCGAGACGATGGATCTGAGGGAGCCGGTGCGCACATGACAAATCACATCCCCGGCGTTTCGCGCCATTTCGTCCTCGCCGCAGGCGGCACCGGCGGCCATCTGCTTCCCGCCTTTGCGCTCGCGACCGAGCTGGAACGGCGCGGCCATCATGTCGCGCTGGTGACCGACGAGCGCGGCGCGAAGATCCCCGGCAAGCCGGCGTTTCTCCCCGCGCATGTCCTTCCTGCCGGGCGGCTGGGCAAGAACCCCATCGCACTCGCCAAGGGCCTCACCGCGATCTGGCGCGGCCGCGCGATGGCGCTGCGCCTGTTCGAGAGCTTCCAGCCCTCCTGCGTCGTCGGCTTCGGCGGCTATCCCGCGCTGCCCGCGTTGCTCGCCGCGCGCGCGGCCAGGATCCCCACGGTGATCCACGAGCAGAACGCCGTGCTCGGCCGCGTCAACCGCCTCTTGGCCAAGCGCGTCGATGCCATCGCCACGGCCTACATGGAAATCGAGCGGCTCGATCCCAAGCTCTGGGGCAAGGTCCACCGCGTCGGCAATCCGGTGCGCGCGGAAGTTCTCGCGCTGCGCGGCGAGCCGTTCCCGCCCTTCAGCGAGGACAGCCTGTTCCGCGTGCTGGTGACAGGCGGCAGCCAGGGCGCCTCGATCCTTTCCGAAGTCGTCCCCGATGGGCTCGCCATGCTTCCGCCCGCGCTGCGCCACCGCCTGCAAGTGACGCAGCAGTGCCGACCCGAGGATCTCGAGGCCGTCCGCGCGCGCTATGCCGGGCACCAGATCCCCGCCGAGCTCGGCACCTATTTCGAAGACATGGCGAGCCGCCTTGCCGAAACGCACTTGTTCATCGGCCGCTCGGGCGCCTCGACGATTGCCGAGCTGACCGCGGTCGGCCGCCCCGCGATCCTCGTGCCACTGCCCATCGCGACCGATGACCACCAGGCCGTCAACGCGCGCGAGATGGTGAAAGCGGGCGGCGCGCGCGCGATCCGCCAGGCGGGCTTCACGCCCAAGGAACTCGCCAAGCAGATCCAGGCCATGGCGCTCAACCCCCAGGCGCTCGCCAATGCCGCCCACGCCGCGTGGACTTGCGGGCTGCCCAATGCGGTCAAGGACCTTGCCGATCTCGTCGAAGGCTTCGGCGGCGTGCCACTGATGGACGTTATCCGCATGGAAGCTGCCGCCCAGACCGCCAGCACCCAGCAGGCGCTCGCCAAGGAAAGCGCGGAATGAAGGGCGTCCAGCTCGATATTGGCACGATCCACTTTGTCGGCATCGGCGGCATCGGCATGTCCGGCATCGCCGAGGTCATGCACAACATGGGCTATTCGGTGCAGGGCTCCGATATGGCGGAAAGCTATGTCGTTGATGGCCTGCGCGCGCGCGGCATTCCGGTGATGATCGGCCAGCGCGCGGAAAACGTCGCGGGGGCCGCCGTCGTCGTCACCTCCACTGCGGTGAAGCGCGACAATCCCGAAGTCGTTGCCGCGCTGGAAGGCCGCATTCCCGTGGTGCGCCGCGCCGAAATGCTTGCCGAGCTCATGCGGCTCAAGAACACCGTCGCGGTGGCGGGGACGCATGGCAAGACGACCACGACCTCGATGGTCGCCTGCCTGCTCGATGCGGGCGGGATCGATCCAACCGTGATCAACGGCGGTATCATCAATTCCTACGGCTCCAACGCCCGGCTGGGTGACAGCGAATGGATGGTGGTCGAAGCCGACGAGAGCGATGGCTCGTTCCTGCGCCTCGATGGCACGCTCGCGGTCGTCACGAACATCGATCCCGAGCATCTCGATCACTACGGCTCGTTCGAGCGGGTTAAGTCGAGCTTCGTCGAGTTCATCGAGAACGTGCCGTTCTACGGCGCTGCGATCCTGTGCATCGATCATCCCGAAGTGCAGGCGATCATCCCCAAGGTGCGCGATCGCCGCGTGGTGACCTATGGCTTTTCCGCGCAAGCCGATGTGCGCGGGGAGGCGGTCACCCCTATATCGCTTGAAGGTTCGGGGGGCGGCAACCGCTTCACCGCCGTGCTGCGCCAGCGCGATGGCAGCTTCCGCCGCATCGAGGGCATCGAGCTGCCCATGCCCGGTCGCCACAACGTGCAGAATGCGCTCGCCGCCGTCGCTGTCGCGGTCGAGATGGGCGTCTCGGAAGACCTCATCCGCACCGGCTTTGCGAAGTTCGGCGGGGTCAAGCGCCGCTTCACCAAGGTGGGTGAGGTGGCCATCGACTCTGGGGCAGTTACGGTTATCGACGACTACGGCCACCACCCGGTCGAGATCCGCGCCGTGCTCGCCGCCGCGCGCGAGGGCGTGCAGGGCCGCGTCATCGCCGTCGTCCAGCCGCACCGTTTCACCCGCCTGCGCGATCACATGGAAGACTTCCAGGGCGCCTTCAACGATGCCGACATGGTCTATGCCGCTCCGGTCTATCCGGCGGGCGAGCAGCCGATCGAGGGCGTCGACAGCGCGGCGATGGTCGAAGGCATCAAGGCACGCGGGCATCGCAGCGCGCATCTGATCGCGGGCGCGGATGCGCTGGCTGCGGAACTGGCGGGCGTGATCCAGCCGGGCGACATGGTCGTGTGCCTCGGCGCGGGCGATATCACCAAATGGGCGGCGGGCCTTGCCGGCGCGATTGCGGCGCAGCGGGGGGCGGCGTGACCACGCTGACGGCCTTTCCCACCGTTCGCGGCAAGCTCACGCCCAACGCTCCGCTCGCCCCGCTGGTCTGGTTCAAGTCCGGCGGCACGGCGGAGTGGCTGTTCGAGCCTAGGGACGTCGCTGATCTGCAGGACTTCCTCACCGGCCTCGCGCCCGATGTGCCCGTCATGGCGCTCGGCCTCGGCTCGAATATTATCGTCCGCGATGGCGGCGTCCCCGGCGTCGTCGTCCGCCTCGGCAAGGCCTTTGCCAAGGTCGAGCGGGTGGACGAAGTCACGCTTGATTGCGGCGGCGGGGCCAGCGGCATCCTCGTGTCCTCCACCGCGCGCGACAATGGCATCGCCGGCCTCGAATTTCTCCGTTCGATCCCCGGCACCGTCGGCGGCTTCGTGCGCATGAACGGCGGCGCCTATGGCCGCGAGGTCAAGGATATCCTGATCGATTGCGATGTCGTGATCCGCTCGGGCGAGATCGTCACGCTGCCGGTGAGCGAACTCGGCTACACCTACCGCCATTCCGAGCTGAGCGACGGCAGCATCGTCGTCGCCGCGCGCTTCCGGGGCCATCCGGGTGAACCCGCCGCCATCCAGGCCGAGATGGACCGCATCTCCGCCGCGCGCGAAGCGAGCCAGCCGCTGCGCAGCAAGACCGGCGGCAGCACGTTTAAAAACCCGGATGGCGCGAAGGCGTGGGAACTCGTCGACAAGGCCGGCTGTCGGGGGCTGACGCTGGGCGGCGCGCAAGTCTCCGAAAAGCACACCAATTTCCTCATCAACACCGGCGAGGCGACCAGTGCGGATATCGAAGCGCTGGGTGAGATGGTGCGCCGCCGGGTGAAGGAACAGTCGGGGATCGAACTCCAGTGGGAAATTCAGCGGGTGGGCAAAGCATGACCCTCCCCAAGCTCCATATCGCGGTCCTGATGGGCGGCTGGTCGGCCGAGCGTCCCGTCTCGCTGATGAGCGGCAACGGCGTCGCCGATGCGCTGGAGGCCAGGGGCCACCGCGTCACCCGCATCGATATGGGTCGCGATGTCGCGCAGCGCCTTGCCGATGCCGAGCCGGACATCGTGTTCAACGCGCTCCACGGCACGCCCGGGGAAGACGGCACCGTGCAGGGCCTGATGGACCTGATGGGCCTCACCTACACGCACTCCGGCCTCGCCACCTCGGTCATCGCGATCGACAAGCAGCTGACCAAGCAGGCGCTGGTGCCCCACGGCATTCCCATGCCCGGCGGACGGATGGTGCACAGCGAAGACCTCTACACCCGCGATCCGCTGCCGCGCCCCTATGTCTTGAAGCCGGTCAACGAAGGTTCCTCGGTCGGTGTCGCCATCGTGACGGCGGGCGGCAACTACGGCGATCCGATCAGCCGTGATGCGACGGGTCCGTGGAACGAGTTTGACGAACTCCTCGCTGAACCCTTCATCCGCGGCCGCGAACTCACCACCGCCGTGCTCGTCGACAAGGCGCTCCTCGTCACCGAACTGCGCCCCAAGTCCGGCTTCTACGATTTCGACGCCAAGTACACCGATGGCATGACCGACCATATCTGCCCGGCCGAAATCCCCGACGAAATCGCCGAAGCCTGCAAGGACATCGCCCTGCGCGCACATCAGCTCCTCGGCTGCAAGGGCACCAGCCGCAGCGATTTCCGCTGGGATGACGAGCAGGGCGTAGACGGCCTGTTCCTGCTCGAGGTCAACACCCAGCCGGGGATGACTCCGCTCAGCCTCGTGCCCGAACAGGCCAAGGCATTGGGCATGGACTACGGCGATCTGGTGGAGGCGATTGTCGCCGACGCGCTCGCACACGCGAAAAAGGAGGCCTGAGCCATGGCGCAGACCATTCGACGCGGCGGCAAAGGCGTGCGCCGCGCTGCGCAGGCCAGCGGCACCAAGCGCAAGGTGACCGCCGCGCGCCGCCAGACCGGCTCGGTGATCGACCAGATCATTCAGTGGATTCCGTTCAGCGAGGAAACGCTGCACCGCATCCTCATGGCGCTCATCCTCG
This sequence comes from uncultured Sphingomonadales bacterium, assembly GCA_903834285.1. GTDB lineage: Bacteria > Pseudomonadota > Alphaproteobacteria > Sphingomonadales > Sphingomonadaceae > Novosphingobium. The sequence goes on from CAILIO010000258.1 coordinate 19,156, forward strand.
GCGGTGCAGCGGTGCTCGCGTGTATCGTCGCGAACATGGCGGGCCTGCCCCAGTTGGCCGAGGCCGAGATGGCGCTGATCGCCTCCAAGTCAGGGTTCGAGGTCAAGCGCGTCGAAGTGCGCGGCGTCAACCGCATGAACGAATTGAAGATCTACGAGAAAGTGCTCGGCCAGCGCGATCAGGCGATGCCGCGGCTCGATATCGCCAGCCTGCGGAGTGATCTGCTCCAGCTCTCATGGGTCAAGGATGCCCGAGTCTCGCGCCAGTTGCCCGATACGCTGGTGGTCGACGTGATCGAGCGCAGCCCCCATGCCGTGCTCCGCCGCGACGGCAAGCTCACCTTGATCGACGAGACCGGCCATCCGCTCGAAGCGGTGAACCCGGCCAAGGCCAAGGGCCTCCTTGTCCTTTCCGGCAATGGCGCCGAGGCGCGCGTGCCCGATCTCGTCCACTTGCTCGATGCCGCGCCCGCGCTGCGCCCGCAAGTCGCCGAAGCCGAATGGGTCGGTAACCGCCGCTGGAACCTGACTTTCAAGACGCGGCAGGTTCTCGCGCTGCCGGAAGGCGAGGACCAGTCGGCGAGCGCGCTGCTCTCGTTCGCGCGCATGGACGGGGTGGACCGCCTGCTCGGCGGCAAGGTCGCCAGCTTCGACATGCGCAGCACCGACCGCATCTACATGCGCGTGCCGGGCCGCGCCGATGCCGCTGCTGCGGCCATCCGCGCTGATGCCAGCGCCAAGGCCGATGCCGCCGCCGCCAAGACGCAGGCGGCGCGCGCCGCCGTCGCGACCGCCACGCCTACGAAGGCTCCCGGCAGCAAGACCGCACAGGACTGATTTGCCGGCCATGGCTGCCCCTCGCATCACAAAGGTCTTTGCGGCCGTCAATCTCGGCTCGTTCCGGGTCTCGGCCATCATCGCCGGGCTCACCGAGGCGGGGGAGATGGTGGTGATGGGCTCGGGCCACCGCCAGTCGCAGGGGATCAAGCGCGGCTATGTGACCGATATGGTCGCCGCGACTCATTCGGTACGCGATGCGATCGAGCGCGCCGAGAAGATGGCCAACGCCAGCGTGCAGAGCGTGTGGATCGGCTGCTCGGGCGCGGGGCTCGCCAGCACCACCGCCAAGGTCGAGGTCGAGATCGGCGGGCGGCGCATCGAGAGCGATGATATCGAGCACCTGCTGATCGCAGGGCGCGAGGTGATCCAGCCCGATGGCCGCACCGTGCTCCACGCCCAGCCCGCACACTACACCCTCGATGGCGCGGATGGCGTGCCCAATCCCAAGGGCCTCCATGCCGAGCGCCTCGCGGTCGATATCCATGTCATGCTCGCGGACGGCGCCCCGGTGCGCAATCTCAAGGAAACTGTCGAGAACGCGCATCTGCGCGTCGAGGCCGTCGTCGGCTCGCCGATTGCAGCGGGCCATGCCTGCCTGTCCACCGAAGAACGCGAGCTCGGCGTCGCGCTCATCGAATTCGGCGCGGAGGTAACCACCGTCTCGGTCTATGCCGGCGGCATGCTGCTCGGCATGCAGGCGATTGCCTTCGGTTCGGGCGATATCACTGATGCCATCGCCTCGGCCTTCGGCATCCGCCGCTATCAGGCCGAGCGGCTGAAATGCATGGCGGGCTCCGCGCTGGCGAGCCCCGCGGATCACCGCGAGATGGTTCCGGTGGGCGCCCCCGGCGATCCCGAGCAGAGCGCACCCGTGGCGCGCCATGCCGACGACAAGAACCGCATCCCCCGCGCCGAGCTGGTCTCGGTGATCACCCAGCAACTCGGTATCTTCACCGACGAGGTCGGGCGCGCGCTCAAGGCGCTCGGCTTCAACGGCAAGCGCGGCCAGCAGGTCGTGCTGACGGGCGGCGGCGCGCAGCTTCCCGGCCTTGCCGATTATGCGCAGGCCGCGCTCGGCCGCCCGGTGCGCATCGGCTCGCCGCCGACGATGCTGGGCCTGCCGCCGGGCCATGCAACGCCCAGCTCCTCGACGCTTGTCGGACTCATGCTCTACGCTGCGGCCGATCCGGTTGACATCCGCAAGATCGGGCCGGCCTGGGGACCTACGCAGTCCTACAGCGGTCTGGGCCTCATCCAGCGCATTTGGCGCGCGATGAAAGACTATTTCTGATGGTAGGCAGTGCTTCAGGCCCTCCTACTTGTGGAAAAACCTGTCGAAGCTTTGATTCGGTTAAACGTTCCGTGCCAAAGCACACGTTAGTACTTCCGGGGCTCCATTTCCGGCCCCCCGCAGACCCGCACGGGAGAGCGCTATGAGCATCAACAGCGGACCGCCGGCTATCGACGAACTGCGGCCGCGCATCACCGTCATCGGCGTCGGCGGGGCAGGCGGCAATGCGATCGCCACCATGATCAACGCCAAGATCGAGGGTGTCGACTTCGTCGTCGTCAACACCGAC
>CAILIO010000259.1 GCA_903834285.1 uncultured Sphingomonadales bacterium
ATTCGCGCGCTGATCCTCAGGCGCGGGACGCTGTTGCGCGCTCCGCAACTACGGCCGGGCGATCCCAACGAGCCGATCTTGCCCGATTTCGACATCCGCATCGACAAGCTGGCCGCGGAGAACCTTGCCGTCGAACGCGGCATCACGGGCGAGCGGCGACGGATCGACTTTGCCGCACGCGCCGATATCCGGCGCGGCCGTGCGCTCGTCAGCCTCGGCGGGCGGCTCGGTGGACGCGACCGGCTGCGGCTGCGTCTGGACAGCGAGCCCGACCGCAACAAGTTCGCGCTCGATTTCATCTACAATGCGCCCAAGGACGGCCTGCTCGCGGCGCTTTCCGGCGTGAAGCGCGATATCGCCGCGCGCGCCGGGGGCAAGGGCACGTTCCAGGAATGGCACGGCTGGGGCGCTGCCACTGACAATGGCCGCAAGGCTGCCGCGTTCGAGCTCGACAACCGCAGCGGCCATTACAAGCTCGCGGGGCAAGTCTTCCCCGGCGATCTCTTCGGCGCGGCGGTGCAGCGCGCCAGCGGCGGGAAAGTTTCGGTCGTGGCCGAGGGCACCGCGAGCAGCGGCACGCTGCGCGGCCGCCTGTTCGCTGCCGGCGCTGCACTGACCGGCACCGCACAAGGCGCGCTCGATCTTGTCAATAACCGCGTCGAAGCCGTGAAGGTCCATGCCGTGCTTGCCCGGCCTGACTTGCTGCTGGCGGGGTCCGGCACCGATCTCAAGGGCGTGCGGCTCGATGCGACGGTCGATGGCCGCTTCACTGCGCTCGCGATCATCCACGACCTGCGCGCCGCGCGGCTCGCCAGCGGGCCGGTTCTCGCCGAGGGGCTGCGCACCGCTGGCACGGCGCATTGGGATGGCAAGCGCCTGCGCCTGCCAATCGCGCTCACGGCAGAGCGCCTGAAGACCGGGCAGGCCATGGTCGATCCGCGTCTGCCGGGCGCGCGTCTCACCGGCGATCTCGTGCTGGCGGGCGGCAAGCTGCTGTCGGACCGGCTCGACCTTACGTTGAAAGGCGCCTTTGCGCGGCTGTCGCTCGATGGCGATCTGGCGCGCAGCCACTTTGCGCTCTCGGGCCCAGTCACTGCACGAGGCATCGCGCTGCCCGATCTGGGTACTGCCGATGGCGAGGCGCGGATCGCGCTCAGCTTCGGTGCCAGCGAGCCCTGGCTGCTCACCGCCGACGGTGCGGGGCGCTTGACGCGAATCGACAATGCCACGCTTGCCAATCTCACCGGCGGTAATCTGCGCGCGCGGGCGACACTCTCCATCGGTGGCCGCCAGCCGCTGATCGTGCGGCGCGGCGAGTTGACGTCGGCCAAGCTCACCATGGAGCTGCATAGCTGGACCCAGGCAAGCGGCGGGATGACACTCGCCGGCGAGGGCAGGCACCTCGAATACGGGCGCTTCACCTTCGAGGCGGCGCTCGCCAAGGACGGCCCGCGCGCGACGCTCGTGCTCGCCGATCCCTTGCCTGCCGCGAGCCTGAAGGACGTACACCTCGCGCTGGCGCCCGAAGGGGACGGCTTCCGGATCGAGACCAAGGGTGATTCGCGCCTCGGCGCGTTCAATGGCCTGCTTATGCTCACCGCCCCCAAGGACGGCCCGGTGCGGCTTGGGATCGAGCGCTTCACCGTCTACCAGACCGAGATCACCGGCAAAGTCGAGATGGCCAAGGCGGGGGTCACCGGCAGCCTCGCGCTGGGAGGCGGCGGTGTGACCGGCGCCGTCGATCTGGCGCCAGATGGCGCCGGGCAGGCGCTCAAGGCCGCGATCACGGCCAAAGGCGCGCGCTTCGGGGGCGACAATCCCATCGCGGTCGGCAATGCCACGATCACTGCCGAAGGCCGGATCGAAGGCGGCGACACCACGCTGCAGGCTTCGCTCAAGGCCGAGGGGATCAGCGCGGGCAAGCTCTTCATCGGCCGCCTTGCGGCGGATGCCGCACTGGTCAACGGTTCGGGCAGCGTCACCGCCTCGCTTGCCGGGCGACGCGGCACCAGCTTTGCCTTGCAGGGCACGGCCGCGTTCTCGCCCGACAAGATCATTGCTTTCGTCGCGGGTGATTACGCCGGACGCGCGATTTCGATGCCGCGCCGCGCCGTGCTGGAGCGCGAGCCTGACGAAGCGGGTGGTGGCGCGGCAGCCGGCTGGCGGCTCCAGCCGACCCAGGTCGATTTCGGCAGGGGCAGTGTGATCGCCAGCGGTCACGTGCTCGGCGGCGCGACCAGGCTCAAGCTCATGCTCTCGCGCATGCCGCTCTCGGTGCTCGATATCGTGCTGCCCGATCTCGGCCTCGGCGGCCTCGCCTCTGGCGTGATCGACTACGAGAACGACCACCTCGGCGCGCCATCCGGCCACGCTGCGGTCGAGGTCAGGGGGCTCACCCGCTCGGGCCTTGTCCTGACCTCAAGACCGCTTGACCTTGCGCTGGTGGCCGAGCTTGACCCTGCCGCGCTGCAGGTCCGCGCCGTCGCGCGTGAGGGCGGGGCGCTGCGCGGGCGGGTCCAGGCGCTCATCGCCGATCTGCCGCGCGGCGGTACCATGTTCGAGCGGCTGCGCGGCGGCAGCCTCAAGGCCGAGCTGCGCTACAGCGGGCCGGCCGAGGCGTTGTGGCGGCTCGCGGCGATCGAAGTGATCGACCTCACCGGCCCGCTCGGCGCGGCGGCCAGCGTGACGGGCTCGCTCGACCACCCGGTCATCACCGGCGCGGTCGCCACGCGCGCGCTGCGCGTCCAGTCGAACCTGACGGGCTCCGACGTGCGCGATGTGGAGGCGCTGGGCAGCTTTGCCGATGCCCGGCTGAGCCTGGCGCATTTCAGCGGTACCACGCCCGGCGCTTCCGGCGGCGGCGGCACGGTGAGCGGCAGCGGCACGGTCGATCTCTCCAATGTGGCAACCCACGGCGTCGGGCTCGATCTGCGCCTTGCCGCCACGAACGCGCTGCTGATCAACCGCGACGATATGGCGGCCACTGTCACGGGTCCTTTGCGCCTGATTTCCGACGGTATCAGCGGTACCATCGCCGGCCGCGTCCATATTGACCGCGCGCGCTGGAATTTGGGCAAGGCCAACGTGACCGAGCAGCTGCCTGCGATCACAACCCACGAGAGCAATCTGCGTGCCGATATCGCCCCGCCGCGCGCGTCCTATACGCCGTGGAAGTACCTCATCGATGCCGCCGGTTCCGACCGTATCGACGTGCGCGGCCTTGGCCTTGAAAGCGAATGGGGCGCCGATGTGCGGCTGCGCGGCGATACGACCAATCCGCAGATCTTCGGCACCGCCGATCTGGTGCGCGGCGGCTATGAATTTGCCGGGCGACGCTTCGATCTGACCCGGGGGCGCATCCGCTTCGTCGGCGAAGTGCCTGTCGATCCGCGGCTCGACATCGTGGCCGAAGGCGATGCCAATGGGGTGAGCGCCAAGATCGCGATCAGCGGTTCGGCGCTCAAGCCCCAGATCGCGTTCAGCTCGGTGCCGGCGCTGCCCGAGGAAGAGCTTCTCAGCCGCATGCTCTTTGGCAGCTCGATCACGCAGATTTCCGCGCCCGAGGCAGTTCAGCTCGCCTCCGCGCTCGCCAGTTTCCGCAGTGGTGGTGGGCTCGATCCAATCAACAAGCTGCGGAGCGCCATCGGGCTCGACCGGCTGCGCATCATCAGCGCCGATGCCTCGATCGGGCGCAGCACGTCGGTGGCGGTGGGCAAGTACCTTGGCCGGCGGGTGTTCGTGGAACTGATCACCGACGGGCGCGGCTACAGCGCCACCTCGGCCGAATTCCGCATCACGCGCTGGCTGGTCCTGCTCGGCACGATCTCCACGATCGGCGACGAAAGCCTCAACCTCAAGGCCAGCAAGGATTATTGAGAGGAAGTAGCCCTCTCCCCTTACTTTCGGTGGCCTTCGGCTCAGGGGAGAGGGTTGGGAGAGGGGACCAGCGCTTGCCAAGCCCCTCTCAACTTCGGCCAAGCGCTGC
>CAILIO010000260.1 GCA_903834285.1 uncultured Sphingomonadales bacterium
ATTCAGGCCAACCTCAAGGAAACCGTCACCCGCGTCCTCGCCAGCCTCACCCCGCGCGAGGAACGCGTCCTGCGCATGCGTTTCGGCATCGGCATGAACACCGATCACACGCTGGAGGAAGTCGGCCAGCAGTTCTCGGTGACGCGCGAACGTATCCGCCAGATCGAGGCGAAGGCGCTGCGCAAGCTGAAGCACCCGAGCCGTTCAAGGAAGATGCGTTCGTTCCTGGATCAGTAAGGCAGGCTCACCTGCATGAATGACAAGGGCTCCGCTGCGGCGGGGCCCTTTTCGTTTGCGGCTCCAACCGCCGCGCACTGAGCTCAAAAATAGGGACGGTCCCACCTTTCCGGAAAACCGGCTGGCGACAAAAATGGCCAATATCATCATAGGCCAAGCCGGGAGCGCCCCCCGCCCTCACTTGTCCGCGCTATAGACCGGCACCGTATCCGCCAGCGGATCGAGCCGCACCGTCAGCGACGTCCCCAGCGCGATCACCAGCAGCACCGCCGCCGCCATCCGCGCCGTCCGCGAGTTGAGCGCTTCCCATAGCGGCAGCACGGCAAGGCTTCCCACCGCCAGCGGCAGCACAGCGGCCACCGGCAGGTTCGGCCCCACTCCCTGCATCACCTGATGGCCCATCGCGACCATGTAACCCAGCACCGGCGCCCCAAGGACAAGCGCGGCCAGCCTTCCGGCCAACCCCTCCCCCGCCGCCATCGCCAGCGCCGCCAGCATGATCGGCAGCACCACGACATAACCCGCCGTCGGAGCCAGCGCCTGCAGCATGGCGCCCAGCAGGAACAGCGGCAGCGCAGCGCCAACCAGCCCCGCCGGTTTCGCCTTCCAAGCGCCCATTGTCAGCAGAAACGCTGCCAGCCCACCGCACAGTGCCATCACTTCCAGCCGCGGGATCGCAGCCAACCGGTCGTAGTAATTCACCTGGCCCGCGCCGACCGACAGGGCGTTCACCGCACAGAGCACCACCCCTGCCAGCCCGATCAGCGCCAGCATCCGCCCCGCACCTGCCGCGCCCGCGCCCCAGCCGCCCCCGCGCCGCGCGGCAAGGCCCAGCGCCAGAGCCGCGACCGCCAGCATCACCCACCCCGCCCAGGCCGGATAGACCAGCAGGAACATCCCAAACACATCGAAGAACACCACATCCGCCGCCTTCCCCGGCAGCGGCTCAGCCACCAGCAGCGCGCGCGCGAGATCGAGCACTTGCGCGCCCATATCCTGCAGCGCGCCCTGATCGAGCGCAGCGGGCGTCGCCTTGGGCGAATGATAGAGTTGCGGCCGCCCGATCATCGCGAAATTGTAGCCCGTCCATGGCCCGCCGCGTGTCTCGGTCAGATCGGTATCATTTGGCAGCACCTTGTAGATGAACACCGCGAGCGAGGAGCCTCCCGGCCGCTGGATAGCCCCTGCCGCCCGGGCAATCGCCGCGCCGTTGTCCGCCGAGGTCTCGAACAGGGTCGTCCGCCCCCCGCCCCCGCGCGCTTCCATATTGATCACCGCTCCGACATGCGCGCGCAAGGGATCGGCGGTGAAGAAATGATGCGCTCCGTCGAGCCCCAGTTCTTCGCCATCGGTCACGAGCAGGACGAGGTCGCGCGCGGGCTGCCCTTGGCTGCGCACCGCGCGCGCCGTCTCCAGCAGCGAGGCAACCCCCGCCGTGTCGTCCGCCGCGCCCGGCGATCCGCCCACGGTATCGTGGTGCGCCATCAGCAACACGGCGGGCAGGCTGCGGTCCTTGCCGGCCAGCACGCCGATCACGTTGGTCAGCCGGGGTGCCGGGTCAGGCTTGCCGCTCCACCACGCCAGCCGCTTCGCGCTATCGGGCGGCGCGGTGAAGGCGCTTTCATGCACTTCCAGGCCCATCGCCGCCATCCGGCGCGCAATATGCGCGCGCACCGCCGCATCTTCCGGAGAGGCGGCGAGGTGCGGACGTGCCGCAATCGCGCGCACATCGGCCATCGCGCGCCCGGCGGCGAAGACCTGCGGCGGCGCATCGGCGCCCACTGGCGCAGGCGGGGTCGTCGCGCGGATCGCCAGCAAGGCGCCCAGCACGAGCGCGACGAACAGAGCCAATCGTTTGCTCATGATTTCTCGCTTCTCCCATCATGGCGCTTGATCCACAGCCAAGCCTGATTGCGCGGTTTGCGCAAGACGAATACCCCTCTGACCTGCCTTCCGCAGGCCACCACCCTTACCCTCCCCATTTTTGCGCAGCACAAATGGGGAGGGGGCAGCCCGCCGGGCTGACCGAGGGGCTCTTCCGTCCCTCCATTATTATCCCTTATACTGCACTTAAGGCAATCACCCGGACTGGCAAAGCAAGGCCAACCCTCCTAAAGCGCTCACTCACTCGAATCCCCGCTGCAGGACCCCCCGCCGCCCATGCGTATCGCCATCGCCTCGGATCACGCCGCGTTCGATCTCAAAGCCGAACTCGCCGCCCATATCGCCGCGCTCGGCCATGACGTGCTCGATCTCGGGCCGGACAGCACCGCCAGTGTCGACTATCCGGACTACGGCTACAAGATCGCCGAAGCCGTCGCTTCCGGAGCAGCAGATCGCGGCGTCGCGCTCTGCGGCTCGGGCATCGGCATCTCGATCGCGGTCAACCGCCACCCTGCGCTGCGCTGCGCGCTGGTCAGCGAGCCGCTTTCGGCCGCGCTCAGCCGCTCGCACAACAATGCCAATGCCATCGCCATGGGCGCGCGCCTCGTCGGCCCCGAAATGGCCAAGGCCTGCCTCGAGGCCTTCCTCGCCGGCGAATTCCTCGGCGGCCGCCACGAAGGCCGCGTCAACAAGCTATCCATCCCCGCCTTCTGAAAGGAGCCACGCCGATGAACGTTGCAGCCCCCGCAAATGAAATCCGCAAAGCCGGCTTCTTCACCGAGCATCTCGCCGCCGCCGATCCCGAAGTCTATGCCGCGATCCGTGGTGAATTGAACCGCCAGCAGACCAAGATCGAGCTGATCGCAAGCGAGAACATCACCAGCCTCGCCTGCCTCGAAGCGGCCGGCTCGGTGTTCACCAACAAGTACGCCGAAGGCTACCCCGGCAAGCGCTACTA
>CAILIO010000261.1 GCA_903834285.1 uncultured Sphingomonadales bacterium
CCGCAACATGACTGGTGTGGAATTGCGCGGTCGGTGGGGCGCCGGAACTGCGGTAAACATCTGTAAAATAACACTCTCCCCAGATTTTTTTATTCACTTATCAGCCAATTTAGGCGAAGTCCCCGGGCCGCGCCATGACGCTGCGCGCCAAGTTATTGACGGATGTGGCCAGCGCCCGCTACGCTTCGCAGAAAAAGGCAGCAGAACCATAATCAGGAGAGGGATGGGTCATGGACTCCAACGCACTCTACGCGACGTTGCCGGATCTCAGCGCGCGGATCATGCGCAATGCATTGATCAGCACGGCCAAGGTTGATTGGGAGGAGTTCTGCCGCAGCAGCCACGTTCGACCGGTTCGCTTTGATGAACAGGCGCGCGAACTGCTGGCGCAGGAGGAAATGCTGCTCCAGAAGGCCTTCGCCGATTGCACGGCGACGTCGCGCAACATCTGGTTCGATGTCGGGCTGCGCTACCGCGCGATAAAGTACGGAGAACTCGGCCTTGCGATGATGACGGCGCGGACGCTGGGCGAGGCGCTCCAGATTGCCTGCCGCTGCCAATCGTTGACGTACTCCCTGATCAACTATCGCTACGTTGCGGCCCCGAATGGCGCTTGCGCACTGATCGGCAGCTGCGACAAGCTTGGCGAGCAATTGCATGATTTCACGCATTACCGGGACCTAGGCGCGATCCGGACCCTGATTGCCGATATCATGGGGGGCGAGCTGCCGCTCGAGCGCGTGACCGTGACCACGCCGCCCCCGCCGGATTGGGCTTCGCTGCGGCGGCATTTCTCCTGCCCGGTCGAATTCGGCGCCGATCAGACGAGCTGGGTGTTCCGCCCAGCTGCGGCGAACCTCCCGCTGCCGCTTGCCGACAGCGATCTTCTGACCCTCTACAGCACGCGCTGCGACATAATGCTGCGACGCGCGCAAGACGACAGCACGATCAAGGGACGGCTGGCCGCGCGCCTCAACCGCAGCGACAGCGAGTTTCCGACTGCAGGTGAAGCGGCGCGCATGCTCGCGCTCTCCGAACGGACGCTGCACCGGCGGCTTGCCGAAGAGGGCACACGCTTCTCGGCCATGGTCGATGAGGCGCGCTACGCCCGCGCGCGCGAACTGCTGCGGGATGGGCGTATTTCGATCGAGCGGATTGCCGTTGCAGTTGGCTTTGCCGAGCCGTCGAGCTTTTCACGCGCGTTCAAGCGCTGGTCGGGGATGGGGGCGCTGGAATACCGGCGGCAGTCTCAGGACAAAGGCGGCCGGGCCACTTAAGGCCCGGCCGTTCCATTTCAGCTGTAGGCGAACTCTTCGCCGTCCAGATTGATCGCGGGGATGTCGACAGCCTCGCGCCAGTAATCCTGAGTGTGGCGCCATTCCGGCTGATCGCCCAGACGCTTGGGCAGCTTGTCCATGTCGCGCACGAGGTAGCTCGGATTGAAATTGTCGTCCTCGATCCACGGCTGCAGCGTTTCACCGGCCAGCGCGGGCGGAATAACGATGTTGACTTCGCTTGCACCCTTCTCGTCCAAGTGCCGCAGCAGTTTACAGACGAAATCGCCGAGGAGATCGACGCGCAACGTCCAGGCGGCGCGGAAATAGCCGAAGACCCACGCCATGTTCGGCACGCCTTCGAACATCATGCCGCGATAAGTCGCCTTCTGGGACCAATCGACCGGCTTGCCGTCCACTTCGAACGCGATCCCGCCCATTACCAGCAAGTTGAAGCCGGTAGCCGCCATCACGATGTCCGCTTCCAGATCGGCGCCCGAGCCGAGATGAATGCCGCCGGGGGTAAAGTGGTCGATCGTGTCGGTGACCGCCGAGACCTTGCCCTCGCGGATCGCGGTGAACATGTCGCCATCGGGGATGAAGGCCAGGCGCTGCTGCCAGGGGCGATAGCGCGGGGTGAAGTCTGGCTCGAACTCGAAGTCCGGCCCGGCATACTCGCGGATCAGCGCCTTCAGTTCCTCGAACACCAGTTCGGGCTCTTCGCGGGCGCGGTGATCCAGCTGCTTGAGGTTGTAAAGATAATCGAGGCGCACGCAGCGGTGCACGGTATCCTCGTCCACACCGATTTCGCGCAGCCGGTCAGCCAGATCGCTGCGGTTGGGATAGCAGTAGAAGTAAGTTGGCGAGCGTTGCAGCATCGTCACGTGCTCGGCCTTTTGCGCCAGCACCGGGATCACCGTGGCCGCGGTTGCGCCCGAGCCGATGACGACGACTTTCTTGCCAGCATAGTCGATGCTGTCATCCCACTTCTGAGCGTGAACCAGCAGTCCCTTGTAGTTCTCCATGCCCGGCCACTGGGGGAGATAGGGGTTGTGGTGGTCGTAGTAGCCTTGGCACATCCACAGGAAGTTGGCGCGATAAGTCGGCCCCGCAGTGCCGTCGGTCTTGCGCGTTTCGACGGTCCAGAGCTTCTCGGCGGTCGACCACGAACAGCGCGTGATCAGCGTGCCAAAGCGGATCGAGGTGTCGAGACCGTTTTCGGCCAAGACGTCGCGCAGATACTTGCGGATTTCCTCGGCCGTGGCGATTGGCGGGCCAACCCAGGGCTTGAAGCGGTAGCCGAAGGTATAAAGATCGGAATCCGATCGGACGCCCGGGTACTTGTGGGTGTGCCAGGTCCCGCCGATGTCGTCCTTCGCTTCGAGGACGGCGAAGCTCTTGTCCGGGTTCTGCGTCTTGAGGTGATACGCGCTGCCGATGCCGGAAATGCCTGCGCCGATGATCAGGACATCGAAGTCCTGTGTGGCGCTGGCAGCATCCTGCTGCGGTCTTTCCATAACTTCCGTCACATCACGCTCCCATTCGGATTTGGTCCGGCAGCGTTACACAGCGAGCCGGTTATGCTTCCGAATGTCGCCAAGATGGCGCG
>CAILIO010000262.1 GCA_903834285.1 uncultured Sphingomonadales bacterium
AGAGGTCGCTGCATTGGCTTCGGAAGCATCCAAGGACGACGGTGAGTAACGAGGCGCATCCGCTGTTTCTGAAATTGGGTGAGTTGCTGCGGAAGTTTCATAAGATGGCCGTCGATCTGGAGACCAAGGCGACGGGCCATTCGGGTCTGATACTGCCGGAGGCCGGCATGGAACCGCGGCTGTCGCAGACCAAGGGTGGTCTTATCATTCCGCCGGGTGTGATGCTTCAGTGAGCGACGATCCCGAGGAAGCTGCGAGTACCGTCGATCCGCATGCCCAGAAACGCATCAGGGATGTTCGAAAGCGGGATGCAGCCGAGGCGACAGCGTTTTGGCGGTCGGCGCTGGCGCATCCGGTTGGAAGGCGTGAGATTTGGCGATTGCTGAGCGAGTTGCACACCTTCGAGGAAAAATTTGCGTGCGGGCCGAATGGATTTCCGCAACCCGAAGCGACGTGGTTTCATGCCGGCGAGCAGGCTTTCGGGCTGAGGCTTTACCATTCGTTGATACTCTATGACCGTGCGGCGGTGTTTTTGATGCACGACGAACACGATCCACGGTTTGCGAAACCGAAACGCAGGAGTGACAATGTCGTATGACAGCGGATCTATCGTTGGGGGCGCCCCCGACACCGCAGACCCAGGCGCAGGCATTGCGAGTGACCAGACATCCGTTGTCGCAGCAGGAAGTGACGCTGCCGCCGCAGCCGGAGCCGATGCCGGACATGAAGTTGGCGGGACGCCCGATGGTGGCGCATCAAGCGAGACTGCACCCGGCCTAAAGCCTCATACCGAGGTCGCGTCCCTGCTGGAAGCAGCGGGGACGCCGGAAGTCAAAGCAGATGGCAAGGTCGAGGTTGCCGAGACCGCTCCGGTTGTTGTCGAGACCGTCGAGCCGTTCAAGTATGAAGCGTTCGCGCTGCCGGAAGGGTTCGATCCCGCTGCGGAGCAGATGCAGAAGTTTTCGGAGTTGGCTGGCAGGCACCGCATCCCGCAGGAGGAAGCGCAGGCGCTGGTCGATATGCACACCTCGACGTTGCGGGCATACGCCGAAGAACTGGCGGCCAAGCAGCACGAGACATTCGCGGAAACGCGGCGGGGATGGCAGACCGAAATCAAGAGCGATCCCGTCATGGGCGGCGCTGGGTTTCAGACGACGGGTGCGGCAGTGGCGCGGATGCGCGATCTGTTCGTGTCCAAAGCCGACCGGCCGGCATTCGATGAAATGTGCCGTGTTACCGGTGTTGGGGATCATCCCGCATTTTGGCGCATGCTGCACAATGCAGCACGCCATTTCGACGAACCGACGCCCCCGGCGCCCGGTGTCGGCCCTCTTCCGAATGGACAAGGGCGAGGACGGCCGAAATCACTCGGGGCCGTTTTGTACGACAGGACGGCCGGCCGCTGACACCGGGGTGTTGGCATCATGACCCCCGTTAACAATCCACCGCTTCGATAGGAGGCTCACTTGGCTACAGGTTCTTGGCCTACCATGCTCGATCTTGCGTCACGTTCCGTTTACGACAAGCAGGTCGTGATCGCGGAAATGTTGTCGCAATCAATCGCGCTTTACGACGATCTGCCGATGCAGGAATCCAACGAGATGGGCGGCCACGAGTTCGTGTTCCGCACCTCCATCCCGGCGGGGGCATGGCGTCAGATCAATCAGGGCGTTCCCTACAGCAAGTCCACGACCGCGAAGTCTCGCGTCGGTGTCGGGACGCTGGAAGACTACTCGCAGGTGGATCGGCTCCTCGGCGAAATGTCCGGAGACTTGGCCCGTTTTCGTGAGAACGAAGACGTGTCATTTCTCGAAGGTATGGGTCAGACGCTGGAACAGACGGCGTTCTATGGCAATACCAACGTCACGCCAGCCGAGTTCATG
>CAILIO010000263.1 GCA_903834285.1 uncultured Sphingomonadales bacterium
GGATCACCGTCGCGCAGAGCCCGGCGCGCTGGCGGCCATAGCGGCGATAGATGTACTGGATCACTTCCTCGCGCCGCTCGTGCTCGAAATCGACGTCGATATCGGGCGGCTCCTTGCGCTCCTCGGAAATGAAGCGATCAAACAGCAAGGCGTGGCGCGCGGGATCCACCGCGGTGATGCCGAGGCAATAGCACACTGCCGAATTGGCTGCCGAGCCGCGCCCCTGGCACAAAATCGGCGGATCCTGATTACGCGCGAAATCAACGATATCTTTGATGGTCAAAAAGTAGGTTGCGAGGTTCAGCTTGCCGATCAGCGCCAGTTCGCGCGCCAGGGTGTCGCGCACGCTATCGGGCACGCTGGAGGGATAGCGGCCCGCTGCGCCGGCCCATGTCTGCTCCTCCAGCCAGTCCTGCGGGGTGCGGCCTTCGGGGCAGATCTCCTCGGGGTATTCGTAGCTAAGCTCCTCGAGGCTGAACTGGCAGGCATCAGCAAGGTCGCGCGCGGCGGCGATGGCATGGGGCCAGCGCTCGAACAGGCGGAGCATCTCGGCGGGGGACTTGAGGTGCCGCTCGGCATTGGGGTGGAGCAGATGCCCAGCGCGCGCGACCGTGGTCTTGTGGCGGATTGCTGTCATCACGTCCTGCAAAGGCCGCCGCGCCGCCTCGTGATAGAGCGCGTCGTTGGTGGCAAGGAGGCCGAGGCCATGCGCCTTGGCCAGCGCATCGAGCGCACTGATCCGGGCGATATCATCGCCGTTATAGAGATAGCTTGCCGCCACATGGCGCAGGGTGGGCAGGCTGTGGACAAGATGGGGGACAAGCGCGGGAAAAGGCAGGGATACTTTTCTCCCCTCCTGCTGGCGGGAGGGGTCGGGGGAAGCAATGTTCGGGGTTGCCGCTTCCACACGCCCTCCCCTATCCCCTCCCGCCAGCGGGAGGGGGACCACGTTGCTCTCCACTTCGATCGTGAAGGCTTGATCCAGATCGCACGGGGGGAGCAGCACGAGATGGACGCCCTCGCTGTGCGCAGTCAGCAGCGCGAGGTCGATCTCGCAGACTCCCTTGGCCTGCCATTCCCCATCGAGCCGCGCCATACGGCCCGCCGAAATCAGCCGGCAGAGGCGGCCATAGGCGGCGCGGCCTGAGGGATAGGCGAGGAACGCAAGTCCCTCGACAGTCTCGATCCGGCAACCGATCACCGGCCTCAGTCCCAGCGCCCTCGCCTCGCCGTGGATGCGCACCACGCCCGCCATCGAATTGGCATCCGCCACGCCCATGGCATCGTAACCGAGGCGATGCGCAGCGAGCACAAGATCGACCGGATCGGACGCCCCGCGCAGGAACGAGAAGCAAGTGGCGAGCCCCAGCTCGACGAACGGCGCGCGGACGGGCGCGCCCGAGGCGTCATCAGGCGCGACATGGCGCCGCGCCGGGGTGAGCGGGCCTTCAGGCACAGAGCCCCTGCAGAAACCATTCGGGCGCGCCACCGCGGCCATCGCCGGCAAGGCCGTGGCGGTAGATCCAGTAGCGGCGGCCCGTGCTGTCCTCGATGCGGTAGTAATCGCGCAGCCGCACCGTGGAGCGTTCGCGCCACCATTCCGGCGCAATCCGCTCGGGCCCTTCGGCGCGCGCGATCTCGTGCACGCCGCCGCGCCAGCGGAACAGGCGCGGGAGCCCGTCGGGCGCCTCGTAGATCACCGCGATGGGTTCGGGCCGGTCGAGCAGTTTCAATGGCCGTTCGTGGAAGGCGAAGTCTTCCTGAAGGCCGGGCAGCGGCGCCAGCGGCGGGGCCCAGCGCTGCGCGCGTTCGGGCAGATGGCTGGCGCGCGGCACGGGGCGGCGCACCGCGTCGGGGCCCAGCCGCACGGTCAGCCGGTCGATGCAGGCGGCAAGGCTGGTGCCGTGGCGCTCGGCAGCGGCATCGAGCTCGGCCTGCGCGAGCATCAGCGGCTCGGTCCACGGGGCGGTGAGGCGGACGAGCTCGATCCCGAACCCCGCATCGAGATCATCGAGCCGCGCGGCGAACAGGCGGCAGACATGCGCGGGATCGCGCGTCGCTGCCGCCATCTCGAGCCGCCGCACGAGGACTTCGCCATCGACTTTCCAAGCCGCCAGTTCGAGCCGCCGCGCGCCCTCCCCGCGCCCCTCCAGCGCGCGCGCCATGTCTTCGGCGAGATCGGCGAGCACGCGATCCAGCAGCGGGCGGTGGCGGATGGGTTCCATCAGGCGGCGCTGGACCATCGGCTGTTCGACACTGACCACCGGCAGCAAGGGTTCGGGGACGCGGCCGAGCAGCTGATCGAGCCGCACCAGCGGGTTTGCCCCCGGCGAACGACGATTGCGGAAACGCCGCGCCAGCGCATCGCGCCCGATACCGGCAAGATCGCCCAGCCGCTTGAGGCCAAGGCGACGCAGGAGGAGCAGGACATCGTCATCGAGCCGCAAGGCCGCGACCGGGAGCCCCGCGAGGCGGTCCATCAGGTCATCGCCTTCCAGAATTGCGCCCTCGGGCCCGAAATGCGCGAGCGCCCAGGCCGCGCCCGCCGTCGGCGCGATCGCGGCACGGGCGACAAGGCCGCGCCGCCGCAGCTGCCCGCACGCGTCGGAGAGCAGCATGGCCTCCCCGCCGAACAGGTGCGCGGCGCCGGTCGTATCGACGATGAGGCCATCAGGCGGATCGAGCGCAGACCAAGGCCCCCAGCGCTGCGCCCAGAGCGCGAGGGTTTCGAGGAAAGCGAGATCGCCTGCCGGATCGGCTGGGCGCACGGCAAGCGCCGGGCAGAGCGTGCGCGCATCGGCCAGCATCGCGCCCATGCGCACGCCCTGCGCCATGGCGGCGGGATTGGCGGCGGCGATCCGGGGCCCGTGCGCCGTTTCGGCGATCAGCGCGAGCGGCGCGGCATCAGCCCCCTCTAC
>CAILIO010000264.1 GCA_903834285.1 uncultured Sphingomonadales bacterium
CTCATCTCGACCGGTGCCGTTCCATGCGACGTTGTCGGCTCGCGGGTAGCGGCGCTTGTACTCGGTGCGCTTCATCTTGACCGAAACGAGCGCCCAGTCCATGTCACACGCCGTCGGCATGATCGCGCCGGGGTCGGCGTACACCGTAAAGATGTTGCGGATCGGCAGGATGCGCAGGTCCTGGTCGAAGCTGTCGGGTGAAACGTACTCCGAAATCAGCCTCCACCAGCCCCAACCGACCGTTACGGCGTTGTCGCCTCCCGTGTCATACGCGACGCTCGCCTCGGAGCGGTATTCGACATGCCGACCGATGCCGTTGATGAGTTCGGCTATCGCGATGTCCGCGCCATCGCCTACCGGATGGCATTTCCCCCGCGGGCGCTGCTGCTTCATGTTATTGACGACGCGGCGCACCAGTGCGTCGGTGAGGTTGATCGTCAGTTCCGGCGACTGCATCGTCTCCGAGGTGACGAAATCGTCGTCCCATTGGTCGCCTTCGCGGAACATCAGGTCCGACTTCGCGCGGATGCGATTGTCGGACTCCGCATCCACGGCAATGGCGAGGCGGTCCCTGGCTTCCTCGAAAATTTCTTTCTCGCTGATCGCGAGCAGTTCCCGTATGCCTTCGTCGTTCATGCCGTCTCCCGCCTCGACAGGTTCATCACATTCGCATCCACGCTGTCCGCGACTGCCGGCGGATGATCGGCTGCACCACCTCTTTCGGCTTCTCCTCTGGCTTCGTCAGTTCGGGGAACAGCTCGGCCATGCCCCAAATCATCGCGTCGGCCCGGTTGGGCGAGCCGTCGCCGGTGTAGCCATAGGTGGTGAAGGCCGTCAGTTCGTCCTCGAGGTCCCGAAAGAACCCCGCCATGCGAATCTTCCCGGTCTCACACAACGCTGAAACCGGCTCCGCGCGGACCGTCTTTCCGCGGCTCGCCGTGACCGCTCGAAACGGCGTCCGCGGCCGCGCAGACTGGATGACATGCTTCACCATCGCTCCACCGAAATTGGTCTCGGCGACGATCCGGTCTGCGGCATGCCGCTCGAAAGCCTGCGTCGCCACCCGGCCCCAGGTCGCAGGCCCGCCCTTGCAGGTCAGGTCCTCGAGCACGTAACCATTGCCGTCAATGCCAAGTCCGCAGACCACGATGCCGATGTCGTCATTCTCGGCGTTGTCGTCATCGTCGGCCCCCGACGGGTCGACCGCGACCACCACGCGCAGCATTTCGGGTAGATCGGACTCCCAGTTGCGCCACCGCTCGAGCAGTTCGTCGCTGAATAGCGCATTGGGCGAGGCGTCCCGGAACTCGCCCTCGAGGAACCGTTTTCGGAGTCGCGCCGGCAATGCCTCGAGCGTCTGGATGTAGTCCGCGCTCAGGTTCTCGGCGTTGTCCACCGGGTTGAGCTGCATGAACTCGTAGTTCTCGGGGTCGGGAAGCGGCTGGCGGCTCTCGGGGTCCTGCTTGAGCTTGAACAGCCGATAGGTCCAGTGGCCTTTGTCGGGCGGGTTCTCGTCGTAGTAGATCTTCGGTACGAGCGCCGTGTGCTTGAGCGTGTCCGTGATCTGCTGCGCCAGGCGTGTCATCGCCATGTTCCGGGCCGCGTAGCTGATCTGACTGCACTCGTTCAGGAAGATCGTCGCAAACTCGGTCCCGAGGATCTTTTCCGTGCGTTCCTTGTCGTCCAGCCCCCCGAACCAGACCTGCGCGCCGCCGGGGAGCTGCGCAAACCAGTCCGATTTGTTGATTTCGTACGTCACATCCGGATAGCACAGCGACATGACGCGCGGGAACGTGTCGTGCACGATCGACTGCTTGACGTGACCGAACCGGAATCGCAGCACAGCATGCCGGGACCCGGGAGCCTTGAGCGCCCGCATCACCATCGCTCGGATGAACAGCAGGGTCTTGCCCGACCTCGACCCGCCTGCAAGCATGATGTGCCTCGCAGGCGAGCCTAGAAGCGCGTTCGCTTCCGTCTGACGGGAGGTAAGGCGGAAGTCAGGCATAGGTGCCGGCCGCGGTCGCGGAGGTCTGAGAAACCCGCCGGCAGTCGCGGTTGCTTTCTATGGACAGGCGACTCACGACTTAGGCCTGCGCCGAGTCCGACTCGGCATGACCGTCCTTGACCAGCGTCAGCCGCGGCTTCGCCGGATCCGCCATGATCGGCGGCACGAAATGGATGATGGCCTCGGCAAATGCCACCGACTGCTCGCGCGTCAGCGAGCCGACAACCCGATTGCCGTCCCGCACGATGACGACACACCCGGTCTCTTGGCTCATCGCCACCGAAAGATTGAGCGCGGAAGGCCCGAAATTGGTCTTTTTCATCGTTTCAGGCCCTAAAGTGGGGGAATCGTTCTCTCGGCCCGGCGCCGAGTCGTGACCAAGTGGGGGAACTCATAGGTTCGCGTCGGCCTGCGACACCACAAGTGGGTGCGCCTTGTCGCCTTTCAGCGTCGATTCGTTGCGATCCGTCCAGCCGAGTTGCTTCAGGCTGAAGATCGCCATCGAACAATTCACAGCACCCGCAAGGGCTTGGCGCTCTAGGGCAGCCTCTTTCTTGCTGACGCAGCGCGTCAAGAGGTCATAAAACCTTGGCTCTGCATCGGCGAAGTTGTAGAGGATTTGTTTGCCAAATCCTTGATTCGCCGCGAATTCTGCAGCGATTGGGATTTCGGTGTCCGCGATGTATTTCGCAAACAGGATGGCGAGCGCATCGCGGTCGTATTCTCGGGGCCGGCCTCCAACCATCTTATCTCTCCGCTTCGCGAGTTGACCTGTTCGCGTACCAGTAGCTCACGAAAGATTGAGCGTCATCAATGCCTTGGAAGTCCATCATGCCGCTCAGGCCGGCGTCGTCTCCCAATAGGGTTGCCTTGAACGTGCGGTTCGAATACCGCTTCAGGTCAAGCAACTGACCTCTCTGCCACGTTTTTGGGA
>CAILIO010000265.1 GCA_903834285.1 uncultured Sphingomonadales bacterium
CCTCGCGCAGACCCGCAAGAACATCTGCGTGGTGGGCGATGACGACCAGTCGATCTATTCCTGGCGCGGCGCAGAAGTCGCCAATATCCTGCGCTTCGAAAAGGATTTCCCCGGTGCGAAGGTGATCCGGCTGGAGCAGAATTATCGCTCCACCCCGCATATCCTTGCCGCTGCCGCCGGGGTCATCGCGGAAAACAGCCAGCGCCTCGGCAAGACACTGTGGACCGAGGCCAATGGCGGCGACAAAGTCCGCGTGATCGGCGTGTGGGACGGGCCCGAGGAAGCGCGCCGCGTGGGCGAGGAGATCGAGCGGCTGGAGCGCGAGGGCGCATCCTTGGACCGCGTCGCCATCCTCGTGCGCGCCTCGTTCCAGACGCGCGAGTTCGAGGACCGCTTCATCCAGATCGGCCTCGCCTACAAGATCGTCGGCGGCTTCCGCTTCTACGAGCGCGCGGAAATCCGCGATGCGCTGGCATACTTGCGCGTCATCGCCTCGCCGCAGGACGATCTCGCGTTCGAGCGGATCTACAACGCCCCCAAGCGCGGTCTGGGCGACAAGACGCTGGAGAAGATGCACCGCCACGCCCGCGCGCGCGGGATGCCGCTCGCCGCCGCCGCGATCGAGCTATGCGATTCTGACGAACTCCCGGCCCGCGCCCGCGCCACGCTGGGCGGGCTGATGCGCGCGTTTCTCGGCTGGCGCGATGCCGCCGCCACGCTCGTCCCCGCCGAACTGATGCGCACCGTGCTCGATGAAAGCGGCTACACCGCCGCGCTCATGGCGGAGAAAAGCACCGAGGCCAGCGGCCGCCTCGAAAACCTCACCGAACTCGCCCGCGCGATGGAGGAATACGAGACGCTGGGTGATTTCCTCGAACACGTCAGCCTTGTGATGGACAACGACGCGGCGGCGGACACCGAGAAGGTCACCGTGATGACCATCCACGCCGCCAAGGGCCTGGAATTCGACAACGTGTTCCTCCCCGGCTGGGAAGAAGGCGTGTTCCCCTCGCAGCGCGCGCTCGATGAAGGCGGGCTCGCCAGCCTCGAAGAAGAACGCCGCCTCGCCTATGTCGCGATCACCCGCGCGCGGCGGCGTTGCACGATCCTTCACGCCGCCAACCGCCGCATCTATGGCCAGTGGACCAGTTCGATCCCCAGCCGCTTCGTCGGCGAACTGCCCGCCGACCATATCGAGGAGGAAACCACCCTCTCCGGCGGCGCCTCGCTCTGGCGTGCGCAGTGGTCCGAACACAGCGACCCCTTCGCCGACGTCGCCCGCGCCAACTCGTCGCGCAACCTCACCCGCGGCCCCGGCTGGCAACGCGCCGCCGCCGCTACTTACGACCCCACGCCCAAACGCATCGCCGAACCCAGCCGCAGCGCCGCCAGCTTCGCCGCCAAACCCCGCACCGACATCACCGTCGGCACCCGCGTGTTCCACGACAAGTTCGGCTACGGCGTGGTCGCCGCGCAGGAGGGGAACAAGCTGGAGATTGATTTTGATGGGGGCGATCGGAAGCGGGTGATCGACAGCTTTGTGAAGGCGGCTTGAGGGGCATCCGAACACAGCGATGGGGTGACAGGTGTTCAAGATCACGATGCGGACTGGCGGCGTGGACCCAGAGATTGGCGGCACAGTGGCCAAGGATATAGAGGACGAGTTTCGGGTCCATCGTCCATGGCATCAAGACGTGTCGTGCACGTTCGCCGATCGAACCCTCACACTGATCGCATGGAACGATTTCGATGATGACGGACGGGCATTGTCAGACGAGTTTTCTGACTGCCTATGTGCGTACGTTGCGATTGATAAACTCGATGACAACGGTGTTTTCGAGATTGTTTCGGTCGAGCGGGGTTAGCCAGCTTAGTTGCTACCGACAGTCAGATGCCTTTAAGTTGATCTTTTGTGCGTCACCCCGTGCTTGACACGGGGTTGGGCTCTTCTTCTGGCGCGGCGCCCACAAAAGAAAAGCCAAGGCCCGGATCAAGTCCGGGCCGACGATTCCATCTGTTGTCATGCTGCTCTGGCCAGACCCCAGGCGGGGCCTCAGCGGTGACGCTGGCCGCAACCTCGCTGGAGGCGCGAGGGATTTCCTCAGAGCGCCGAAACGCCCAGGAACCCCGGAACTGGCCCGTTCCACTCGCCCGGCTGCGACGGCAATTCCGTCAGCACATCCTTGGGCGGACGCGGCTCGTCGCGCCGCGCGCGAGGTGCCCGCGCCGGTGCTACTTCCCGTACCGGTTCTTCCGCCACTTCCGGCGAAACTTCGATCTCGTCCACAGGCGCGGCAGCCTTGGGCGCTCGCTCACGGCGCGGCGCCTTCTCACCGCGCGGCGCGCGTTCGGCCCGCGGTGCCCGCTCGCGCTTCTCCGCCACCGGCGCCTCAGCCGCCGCAGTCGCACCATCGAGCGCGAACACCGGGATCTTCATCCCCGTCAGCTTCTCGACATTGGCGATCGCTTCCGCGTCGTCATCGGTCACGAACGTGAACGCCCGCCCCGTCGCGCCCGCGCGGCCGGTGCGGCCAATGCGGTGGACGTAGTCGTCCGGATGCCACGGCGTGTCATAGTTGAACACGTGGCTCACGCCCTTCACGTCGAGGCCCCGCGCCGCAACGTCGGAGGCGACGAGGATCGAGATCACCCCGTCCTTGAATTTCTGCAGCTCGGCATTGCGCGCGTTCTGGTCCATGTCGCCATGGATCTCGCCCGCCGAAAAACCGCTTTGCTGCAGGCTCTTGGCGAGTTCGCGCACCGTGGTCTTGCGGTTGGCGAAGATGATCGCGGTGCCGACGTTGTCGGTGCGCAGCAGGTACCGCAGCGCCTCGCGCTTGCCGCGCGTCGAAACATGCACCTTGTGCTGGACGATGCTGGTGTTGTTCGAAGCAGGCCGCGCAACCTCGATATACTTGGGATTCGAGAGGAACTTGTCCGCCAGCTTCTTGATCACCGGCGGCATGGTTGCCGAAAACAGCAGCGTCTGGCGCTGGGCGGGCAGCTTGGAACAGATCGTCTCGATATCGGGAATGAACCCCATGTCGAGCATGCGGTC
>CAILIO010000266.1 GCA_903834285.1 uncultured Sphingomonadales bacterium
GAACCCCTGAATATAGGCGTTCGCAGGGAACATGAAGTCCCCCGGCATGTAGAAGAGGTTGGCCGCAGTCGCGCCGCTGAAATAGCCGGTGGCAGATGTCAGGGCGTAAAAATTCTGCCCCCCTTCATTGCCGACATATGTCGGCGGATCGTTATCAAACGTGAAGGTACCGGCTATCTGGCCCGTTACCGTAAATTTCACAGCGGTCGCATGGGCAGCACTGCCAACAAGGCCAGATGCCGCCATCAGCGCCGCAACCGCCATCACCGCGCGCATGTTCATTTTGCCCGAAATCATAAAGCGACCCTTTCGCCGAACGCAGGCCAATTCTGGCAAAAATCAACGGCGCAATCTGGCAGGCCTTTTTAATACAGCAATAAGCGATTGGTTTATCTGGCGGAATTTTGGAATTGTTCGCTGTTTGCGAACGATTGCAAACGGCGCCGGTGCGTGCAACCCGTGCCTGGAGTTCGCCGGTTTGGGCGTGGGCCGACACGGACATCCCCTTCCGGTTCGCCAAATTGGAAATGGCATCGCTGCCAGTTATTATGGTTCCACTTATTTCGTATGATCGAGCGCCGCGACATCAGGCGCGTCTGGCCGGTTGTCGGCGTATGGGTCAGCCGCATCGGCATGGAAATGCTGTGCGGCCGGAAAGCTGAAGCCTTAGGCCGCATAGCCTTGTTGGCTATATGAGTGGCCACCCTTTTTTTGTATCGCCATTCTCAGAATTTAGCGTTTTCGGGGCAATCAATGAAAAGGATCTTTACCGCAGCGGCGCTACTCGCGTACGTGTCGCTCGGAGCAAGTGCAGCGTCCGCGCACATTTACAATTTCACAGAGATCCAGAACGACCTGGTTGTCGGGTCGTTTAACATCGATGACAAGGGGTCAGACACGCCGGGCATTTGTTGCGGCATGTCGATTTATCCTACAAGCTCCGCAACGGGTCAGTGGGCTGGTGTGGATGTGAACCTGCTGGTCACAGACTCCATCAGCGGCTTTTTCGACGGTAAGAATGGTCGCTTCAATAGTGTAATCTCGTGGGCGCTTTACGACGCCACGCCGGCCAATACTGGGTTGGGCGGCACCACCAGCCTGCCGATATTCATTCCGGGTACGTACACCGGCTTGAACTGGTATACCGGTGATCCTGCCACCATGGTCATTTCGGCTGTTTCGGGCCCCAGCGCACCAGCCCCGCTGGCTGGTACCGGTCTGATGTCGGCACTCGCTGCTCTCGCCGCTTTCGCCATGACCCGTCTGATCGGCCGCAAGGGAGCACTGGCGTAAGAGTCCTCGCGCCTGGCGTTCGATATGACGAGTCGAGCCGAAGTGACGAATGCTCGACCCGCATGCATTGCTGTTGCGTGATTTCGATGGCCAGACAGCGGTGCAGGCTTGGTCAGGAGCGCCAAGTCGTTCTGATATAGCGAAAAGAGGGGAAGGGCGTCGGAGCTATACCGGCGCCCTTTTGCGCGCCCTCAATGCCCTGGCGCGTTGCGCTTCACGCTTTCGGCCATGAGGGCGAGCTGTTCGGGCGTGGCATCGGTCTGGTAGCGCGCTTTCCACTCGGCGGCTGGGAGCCCGTGGATCGCCTCGCGCGCGGCGGTCTTGTCGAGCGGCGCGCCGGCATCGACGATCCAGTCGGCCAGGCAGTTGCGGCAGAAGCCTGCAAGGCCCATCAGCTCGATGTTCTGCGCATCGTGCCGGTGGCGCAAATGCCTGACAAGGCGGCGGAACGCGGCAGCGGCCACTTCATCGGGCAGTTCGTCAAGCGCATCGGTCGATGGTGCTTCAGCATTGGTCCCTGCATTCGTATCCATAGCGTTCGTCCTTGGGTTTTGCAGGTAGGTAGGCCATAGGGCGGTCGCATTCAATTCGAGGTGATGGACGTGGCAAAACTGGATCCCCGAGGCCGCAAGGTGAAAATCCTCGCCACCGTCGGGCCGGCCAGCCGGTCGCCCGAGATGCTGGAAAAGCTCTATCGCGCCGGGGTCGATGCCTTCCGCGTTAACATGAGCCACGGCGAACACGCCGTCCACGCCGAAACGATCGCCGCCATCCGCGCGTTGGAGCGCAAGGTAAACCGGCCGATCACCGTGCTGTGTGACCTTCAGGGCCCCAAGCTGCGTGTCGGCCAGTTCAAGGACGGCCGTGCGGTCATCCGCCATTCGGGCCACTTCACGCTCGATCGCAATCCCGAACTGGGCGACGAAAACCGCGTGCAGCTGCCGCATCCCGAACTCTTCGGCATTCTCCGCCCCGGACAGCGCCTGCTGATCGACGACGGCAAGCTGCGCCTGCGCGTGATCCGCGCCGATGAGAATGAAATCCTCTGTTCTGCCGAAGTCGGCGGGGTGATCTCCGATCGCAAGGGCGTCAATGTGCCTGATGCGGTGATCCCGGTCCCGGCCATGACCGAGAAGGACCGCCGCGATCTGGCGTTCGCCGTCAGCCAGGGCGCGGACTGGATCGCGCTGTCCTTCGTGCAGCGTCCCGAGGACGTCGCCGAGGCTCGCCGCCTGATGGGCGGCTACGGCGCACTCATGGCCAAGATCGAAAAGCCCGCAGCCATCTCGCGGCTCGACGAGATTCTTGAACTCGCCGATGGCCTGATGGTCGCGCGCGGCGATCTTGGCGTCGAGCTCAATCCCGAGCAGGTGCCGCCGCTGCAGAAGCGCATCGTCGAAAAGGCGCGGCGCGAGGGCAAACCGGTCGTCGTCGCGACGCAAATGCTCGAATCAATGATCGAAAGCCCGACGCCGACCCGCGCCGAAGTCTCCGACGTCGCCAACGCGGTCTACGACGGCGCCGATGCGGTGATGCTTTCCGCCGAAACAGCCGCTGGCGCATGGCCCGTGGAAGCCGTCACGATCATGGACCGCATCGCGAGCGAGGTCGAAAACGATCCCGGCTACGCCGCGCGCGTCCACTTCATCGAGACGCGGCCCGACCCCACCACCGCCGACGCGCTGGCCGAAGCTTGCGCCAGCATCGCGAAGGCGCTGCCGATCGCAGGGATCATCGTGTTCACTGGCTCTGGCTCCACCGCGCGGCGTGTCGCGCGTGAACGGCCGGGTGTGCCGATGCTCGTGCTCACCCCCTCCACGATGACCGCACGCAGGCTTGGCCTGCTGTGGGGGGCGCATGCCGTTGTCACAAAGGACATCGGCAGCTTCGAGGAAATGATCGCCAAGGGCAAGCGAATGGCCTTGCGCCACGCATTCGGCACCGCCGGCTCGCGGCTCATCACGCTGGCGGGCGTGCCGTTCGGCACCCCGGGCTCAACCAACCTGCTGCACATGGTAACCCTGAGCGGCGACGAACTCGCCAAGCACCAAGGCTAGTTCGTCAGGCTGAACTTGGCGAAGACGGTCGCGCCTATGGGGTTCTTGCCATAGGCCGCGTTGAGCGCCGCAGGCTTGGCATACAGCGCGCCGGTGCCGCCCACGGCCACCTGCAGCGGGCCCGCGATGCGCAGGCGGTAGGCATAGCCCAGCTCGAACTTCGTCACGCGGAAAGGCACATCGTGCAGCGGATCGGCATGGTCCGGAAAGAGTTCGTCGTTGCTCACATTCTCGATCCGGCCGAACAGCGTGTCGTGATTGTTGGCGTCCCAGTTCATTTCGCCGAGCCAGGCCGTTCGCGTCTCACCCGGCACGCGCTTCTTGGCACTGAACGCCGCCATCGCCGATAGCCCGCGCCCGTTGTTGTAGTGCGCCGAAGCGGTGGTCCGGCGTTCGTTTTCGCCGGGATGCGAAGCCTCGGGCTGCTTGAGCTTGCCATAACTCACCTGCAGCGACCACGCCGGCGAGGGCGCGAAGCTTGCTCGCACGCTCCAGCTGTCGAGCTTTGACGGCTCGATGTTCCAGCGGTTCCCATCGGGTTCCTGCCCACGGAAGGCGCTGGCCTCGATCTGCCAGGTCTTGCCCGTGAGGCCCGCCGTCACCACGCCGTAAGTGATATGCGTCGAATCGAACCAGTGATGGGTGATCGGCGCCTCGGGATTATACTGCGCGGAGGCGCGGTGCATGAACGCCGAGGGGCCGAGCGCGGGTTCGCCTACCGGCCCGCCATAGACGAAGGCCTTGAGCCCTAGCGCCACCGGTACATCAAGCCGCGCCGAAAGCTCCATGAACAGATCGTGCGGGTGCTGCCGGTCGGCCAGCGCGCGGCCATAGGCTTCCTCGCCGGTCGCGAAGAGCAGCGGGTAGCCATCGTGGCGCATCGCGGGTTCGAGGCTGAGCATCGCTTGGCCCGTCAGCTTCGCGCCACCGCCCAGATCGTGAAGCCACATGAGCATGGCCATCGACTGCGCATAGAACTTTGTACCGCCGCGCGGACCGCCCTGATCGGTGTAGATCGGCCAGACGGTCGCCTGTACCATCACCATGTCGCGCGCGCTTGGCATCAGATGCACGCCGCGCATTGGCTCGTTCATCGGCAGGCGCGAAGTGCCCGAACCCATGCCGTTCATCGCCATCCACGCCATGTCCATGCTGCCCTGGTCGACGGAGCCGTGATCCAGCGCCCCATGATCCATGGCGTCATGGTCCATCCGCGAATGGTCCATCTGGGCCATGGCCGATGCGGGGGCCAGCAGCAGGGCAAGCGTAAGGATGTGCCTCACTTCAGCCCCGCGCCCCGAACAGCGCCGAGCCGACGCGCACATGCGTCGCGCCCAGCATCATGGCGGTCTCGAAATCCTCGCTCATGCCCATCGAGCGTCCGGCAAGGCCATGATCATCCGCCAGCTTGGCGAGCAGCGCAAAGAACGGCGCGGCCTCGATCCCGGCGGGCGGCACGCACATCAGCCCGATCACCGGCAGATCGGCGTTGCGCGCTTCGCGGAGCAGCGCGGGCAGGTCGCCAATCGCGCAGCCGCCCTTCTGGTCTTCGGCGCCGATGTTTACCTGCAGGAACAGCGGCACGCGGCGGTCCGCCTTGTCCATCGCTTTCGCCAGCGCGGTCAGCAGCGAAGGCCGGTCGAGCGAATGGATGCAGTCGAACCGGCGCACCGCTTCCTCGGCCTTGTTTGACTGGAGCTGGCCGACAAGGTGCAACCGGATATCGGGATAGGCTTCCTGCAAAGCAGGCCACTTGGCCTCTGCCTCCTGCACCCGGTTCTCGCCGAACACCCGCTGGCCTTCGGCGATCAGCGGCAGGATCGCCTCGGCCGGGCGCGTCTTCGAGATCGCGATCAGGGTCACGTCTTCGGCCTTGCGGCGGGCAATGGTGGCGGTGTGAGCAATGCGCGCCCGGATGCTTGCGAGCGGCGTGCTGGCCTGCAGGGCCTCTGGATCGGTCATGGGCCGGTGCTATAGGCCGGGGATGCACCGGTGTCATCCTGTCCCGCGGGTCGTCCTGCTGAGCGACGCGCGCAATGATCGCCGGCTGGAATCCGCCATTTCCCGGCTGCCTCGGGGCAGTGCTCTCGTGTTCCGCCACTACCACCTGCCGCACGCCGCCCGCCGCACGCGGTTCGAGGCGTTGCGCCGGCTCTGTGCGTGCCGGGGCGTGCTTCTCCTGACTGCCGGCGAAGCGCGCGGCTGGCGCGCGGACGGGCGCTACGGAGCGGTGCAGGATCTGGGTCGCTCGACCGGTCTCCGTCTCGCGACCGCGCATTCGCTCGCCGAGATCGGTGCGGCATTTCGCGCGCGGGCCAGCGCGATCCTGCTCTCGCCCGTCTATCCTACCCGCTCGCACCCCGGCGCGCCTGTGCTCGGGCCGGTCCGGTTTTCGCTTATGGCCCGCCGCTCGCCGCTGCCGGTCATCGCGCTCGGCGGCATGACGAAGCGCCGTGCCGCGCGTCTGCCGGTCTGGGGCTGGGCGGCCATCGACGGCCTCGCCTAAACCCTGCGACTCGCCGGGATTCCTTGGATTTCCCGCTCCATGGATTCTTGACGCCATGCCCACTTCAGGCGCATGGTGCGCCAAGGAAGGGACAGGTTTCATGGCATCTCGCGCACTCGTTTCGCCCGCCGGAGGGCGTGCCGCCAAGGGCGCGACCGCAGACTGGCGCGCGATTCTCAAGCGCAGCTTCCGCCGCAGTGCGGAGCTGATCGGCGCGGCTTTGCTGTTTGCCGCCATGATCGCGCTCGGCCTCGCGCTTGCGACTTATACCCAGACCGATCCTTCGGGCAGCACCGCTTCGGGCAGCCCGGTCGAAAACTGGATGGGTCTGCCCGGCGCCTGGGCGGCGGAGCGTGTACTGCTGTTCTTCGGCTTGCCCGGCGTGCTGCTCTTGCCGTTGCTCTATGTCTTCGCGCGGCGGCTGTGGGATGCCGCAGGCGATCTGATCGACATGGACGAAGAAGACGAGGGCATTGCCCCGCTCCCCGCGTGGTGGCGCCTCGCCCTGATGCTCATGCTCGCCATGGCGCTTGTCGGCACGGCCTTCGCGCTGACGCTGACGGGCCCGGGCGGCACGCTTCCGGCCGGTGCCGGCGGGCTCGGCGGCCTGCTCGGCGCGGCGCTCGTGCACGGCGCGACGCATTGGCTCCCCGGCGCCGAGCTGTGGATCGTGCGCGGCGCGGCGGTCGTCACGGCGCTGGCGGGGCTGGTGGTCACCGCGCAAGTCTTTGCGTTCGACTGGCACCGTCTGCCGCGCATGCCCGCTTTCCTGCGGCGCGGTGATCGTCCGGCGGTCCCCGCGGCCGCCGGTGTTGCCGCGCTACTGCCCAAGCGTCAGCCCAAGCAGCGCGCGGAACCCGGTGAAGACGATGCCGTCGTCCCGTCCGACGCGCCCTCGCAGCGCCGCCGGCCCACTGAAATCACCGATCCTTCGCGCCCGCCTGCGCTTGCCTCGACGGCCGGCAAGGCGCGGCAGGGCGATCTGTTCGACCAGTACGAGCTACCCGGCCTCGACATCCTCGAGCCGCTGCCCGTCGCCACCGGCCCGAAGATCGACAAGCTCGCGCTCGAACGCAATGCGCGCCTGCTCGAAAACGTGCTCGACGATTTCAACGTCAAGGGCGAGATCACCGCCGTCCGCACCGGCCCCGTCGTCACGATGTACGAGCTGGAGCCCGCGCCCGGCATCAAGGCCAGCCGCGTGATCGGCCTAGCCGATGATATTGCCCGCAACATGAGCGCGATTTCCGCTCGCGTCTCCTCGATCCCCGGCCGTACCGTCATGGGCATCGAGCTGCCCAACGCGGTGCGTGACATGGTCTCGTTCCGCGAACTCGTCTCTTGCGACAAGTTCGTGAACTCGAAGGGCATGCTGCCGATCATTCTCGGGAAGGATATCGCGGGCGAGCCGATCGTGGCGGATCTTGCGACCATGCCGCACCTCTTGGTTGCGGGCACCACCGGCTCGGGCAAGTCGGTCGGGCTCAACTGCATCCTGCTCTCGCTGCTCTACCGGCTCACCCCGCAGCAGTGCCGCCTGATCCTCGTCGATCCCAAGGTGCTCGAACTCAAGTCCTACGACGACATTCCGCACCTCCTCTCGCCCGTGGTAACCGAGCCCGCCAAGGCCGTCCGCGCGCTCAAGTGGGCGGTCGAGGAAATGGAACGGCGCTATCGCATGATGTCCTCGGTCAGCGTGCGCAACATCTCGGGCTTTAACGAGAAGGTCCGTGCTGCCGCCAGCAAGGGCAAGCCGCTAGGCCGCCGTATCCAGGTCGGCTTCGATCACGATACCGGTGAGGAACTGTTCGAGGAACAGCAGCTCGATTACCAGGTGCTGCCGCAAATCGTGGTGATCGTCGACGAGCTCGCCGACCTCATGGTAACCGTCGGCAAGGAAATCGAAGTCCTGATCCAGCGCCTTAGCCAGAAAAGCCGCGCCGCGGGCATCCACCTCATCATGGCGACGCAGCGCCCTTCGGTCGATGTCATCACCGGCGTGATCAAGGCCAACCTGCCCACGCGCATCAGCTTCGCCGTCACCAGCCGCATCGACAGCCGCACGATCCTGGGCGAGCAGGGCGCCGAACAGCTGCTCGGCAAGGGCGACATGCTCTACAAGCCGAGCACCGGCGCGATCAGCCGCGTCCACGGCCCCTTCGTCAGCGACGAGGAAGTCGAGCGCGTCGCCGATCACTGGCGCGGGCAGGGCGCGCCAGACTACGTCGATTCAGTCACCGAGGAGCCGGAGGACGGCAGCTTTGGCTTCGACGATCTGGACGCGACCGCTTCCGACAATCCCGAAGAGCGTAAGTATCGCCAAGTCTGCCAACTCGTGTTCGAAAGCCAGAAGGCCTCGGCCAGCTGGGTCCAGCGGCAGATGGGCGTGGGCTACAACACTGCCTCCAAATGGATCGAGCGCATGGAAGCCGACGGCTTCGTCGGCCCGGCGAACCATGTGGGGCGGCGGGATATCTACCGGGACAAGGACGGCAATCCGCTGTGACGCGCCGTCCTGCGGGGCCTCACGCTTAACAATTGCACCACGCCGCCGTCCTCACTTCAGGACCGGCGGTTGAGCCTGCGCCCCAGCGCTGCTGCCGGTTCCCGGTTCTCGTCCGGGACGGCGAGCAACGTGCGTGAAAGGTCAAGGCGTGCCCTATGTAGCCCTGTCCCAGTGCTGGTTCACGAGGGCACATCAGCCGACCGCGTGGCGCGCGCATGAGGATGACGGCGGGATCTACAGCATCTGCCGCCACTGCGGCCGCCGCATCGTTACGTGGGGTCGGCACCGCTGGTCGATTGCCGATGGGCTCGACGTCTCGCATTTGGCTGAGACCGTGACGGGACGCTTCCTGACCGTGCTCGACAGTGCCGATGAGTTCGTTGTGCGGCGCTTCACTGTCGATCACTTGCCCGATGAGAAAGCAATCGGGGCATTCAAGGCAGAACTGCGCGAGCGCTATGGTATGGACGAGGCGGGCAGCGACCTAACCCTGCTCGACAGCGCGGACAAGAAAGTACTGCGCGCCCGCAAGGCCCCGCCTATGATCGCCCGCGCGGCACCGGGTACCCCGCGAACCGCTTGATCCGGCGCAGCGAAAAGCTCGACCGCATCGAAGAGACCCCCGGCAACCGCGCGAGGCAATCGCGATGGATGTGGTCATATTGGTCGAGATCGGCCGCCGCCACGCGCAGCAGGTAATCCGCTCCGCCCGACATCAGGTGGCATTCGAGAATATCGTCGAAATCCCCCACCGCGCGCTCGAAGCGGTCCATCGCCTCCCGGCTCTGGCTGGTGAGCGTGATCTCGACAAAGACCTCGACCGCGAGCCCGATCCGGCGCGGGTCGATCCGCGCGGCATAGCCGCTGATCACACCTGCTTCCTCCAGCGCACGGATACGCCGGTGGCAGGCCGAAGGCGAAAGCGCGACCGCCTCGGCAAGCGCGGCAATGGGCCGCGCCGAGTCGTGCTGCAGTGCGTCAACCAACGCGGCGTCTATCCGATCCATGCAACAATTTCCTGAAATAGAGCGCAATTACAGGAAATACCACCAAAACTGGCCCCGCGATACCGCCAATCAGGTGAAACAAAGCGCGCTGACGGGTGTATTCTTTGGCGAGCGGTCAGCGAAAAGGATCCTGCCATGCGTGTCGGTACCGTCCGGGAAATCAAGAACCACGAATACCGCGTCGGGCTGACGCCCGAGAGCGCGCGCGAACTGGTCGTGCACGGCCACGAAGTCTGGGTCGAAACCGGCGCCGGGCTCGGCATCGGCGCAGCGGACCGCGACTACGAGGCTGCCGGCGCGGTGATCAAGCCCGACGCCGCAACGATCTTCGCGGACTGCGAGATGGTCGTGAAGGTCAAGGAGCCCCAGGCGATCGAGCGCGCGCAGCTGCGGGAAGGGCAGATCCTTTTCACTTATCTCCACCTCGCGCCTGATCCGGAGCAGACCGCCGATCTCGTGAAGTCGGGTGTCACCGCGATTGCCTATGAGACCGTGACCGGCCCCGGCAACCAGCTCCCTCTGCTCAAGCCGATGAGCCAGGTTGCCGGCCGCATGGCGATTCAGGCCGGTGCTACCGCGCTCGAAAAGGCGCACGGCGGGCGCGGTGTGCTGCTCGGCGGCGTGCCGGGCGTGCTGCCCGCCAAGGTCGCGGTGATCGGCGGCGGCGTCGTCGGCTTCAACGCGGCACAGATGGCGGCCGGCCTCGGCGCCGACGTCACCATCCTCGACCGCGATCCCGAAGTGCTCGAACGCCTCGGTACCCACTTCGAAAGCCGCGCCAAGACTCGCTTTTCCAACCGCGCCAATTTGGCGGACTGCGTTGCGGAAGCGGACCTCGTGATCGGCGCAGTGCTGATCCCCGGCGCAGCTGCGCCCAAGCTGGTCACGCGCGACATGCTCGCTACAATGAAGCCGGGCGCGGTGCTCGTCGATGTTGCGATCGACCAGGGCGGCTGCTTCGAAACCAGCCGCGCGACGACCCATGCCGAGCCGACCTTCGTCGTCGATGGGATCGTGCACTACTGTGTGGCCAACATGCCCGGCGGCGTCGCGCGCACCAGCACCTATGCGCTCAACAACGTGACACTGCCGCATGCCCTGAAAATCGCCGATCTCGGCTGGAAGGCAGCGCTGGCCGCCAACCCGCACCTGGCCGAAGGGCTTAACGTCCATGCTGGTGAAGTGACCTATGAAGCCGTCGCGCGCGAACTTGGCTATGTCTGGCGCCCGGTCGGGGAATTACTCGCCTAACCGGGGGCCTGAGTTAACTTCGCCCTAAGTCCCTTTCGCTAGAACCGGTCCCATGGACTGGATCTGGCGCAAGTTTGTGCTGTTCGGGCTGGTGGCGCTGCTATCCGGCCTGTTCGGTATGCCTGCCCTCGCTGCGCCGATCGCCGCCAGCCAGACCTGCCATGCCTCGGTTGGCGCAAGGGAAATTTACGCAGACTTGCTCCGTGCGCCAGCCCGCTGGGTCTGTGCGGATTCGGAATACGATATCGGCCCCGAAAGCCTGTTCCTCCGCTTTCGCCTGACTGATCCGGCCCAGCCACGTGCGCAAAGCCTCGTTACCCATTCCTCGAAGTTTTCGGTGATCACCATCTGGGTCGTCGACCAGCAGGGCGCGGTGCGCAGCGCCCGCTATGATCCCGAAACGGTCCACCACCTCGTCGCCGGGCCGATGATGGTCCTGCCGTTGCCGCAGACCCCGGCTCGCCCGATCCTCGTCACGGCGCGGATCGACGGGCCGTGGAACAAGACTATCGCCAGCGAGGCGCGGCTCGACAGCGCGCCCGAAGGCACCGGCTGGGACATCAGCGTGGTGGTCGCGATGGCGACGATCTGCGGCATGCTGATTGTCCCGCTGCTGCTCAACTTCGGTTTCTACATCGTGCTGCGCCGCCAGTTCGTACTGTGGCACGTGGTGATGGTCGGCCTGATGCTGGTGCAGACCGTGATCGGCACAGGCTTCGTCCATATCGGTGCGGATCCCGATGCGGCAACGGAGATTGCGATCAACAGCCTGTGCTTCGGCGCGGTTGCCGGTGCGGGGCTGATGTTCCTTGTCACTTTCCTCGAACCCGATGCCCTGTCTCCCACGCTGCGCCGCGTGCTGCTCGGCTGCGCGCCGCTGGTCATGGCCGGGGGCGTGTTCACCGCACTGCCGTTCGAGGCCTTGCGTCCGTGGAGCGCGCTCGGTGTCTATGCCAGCGTGTCGCTCGCGATCATCCTGATCGTCATCGGGCTGGCCGATGCCTGGCGGCGGGGCAGCAAGCTCGTGCCGTTCCTGATGGTTGGCTGGAGCCCGACCCTGATGGTGGGGGTGTACCGCATCGGCAGCTATCTCTTGCCCCACGCGCGGCCGACCGAATCGGTCGTCGTGTTCCAGTTGGCGCTCGCAGCTGAAGTGCTCGCTAATTCACTCGGCATCGTGATCCGCTTTCTGGAGCTGCGGCGCGAACGCGATCTCGCCAATGCGCGCGCAACCGAACTCGAAGGCGTCGCCGGCCGCGATGCTCTGACCGGCCTGTGGAACCGTCACTCGATCGAGCGGCGCTTCAACGATCTCTTCCGGCTCGGCTATCGCACCATGGCGGTGATCGATCTCGATCACTTCAAGCGCATCAACGACGTCCACGGCCATGCGGTGGGCGATTCGGTGCTCAAGGTTGTCGCGACCACGCTGGCCGAAGATCCCGAAGCCTGCGCGATCCGTATGGGTGGCGAGGAGTTCCTGCTGCTGCTGCGCGGCCCCGGCAGCGCCGAGCGCGCCGAACGCTGCCGCCGTGCGCTCAGCACGCGGATCGCCGCAGCCGTGCCCGGCCTCGGCCATGTCGTCACCGCCAGCATGGGCCTCGTCGAGCATGATCTGTCCGGCACGCTCGATGTGGAATTCGCCGTGCTCTACAGCCACTGCGACCGCCTGCTCTACGAAGCCAAGCGCCTCGGTCGCAACCGCACGATGCGCGAACGGCTGACCGGTTTCGCGTCTGATTTCCAGGTGCGCAGCGCCTAGCCGGTAAACAGAGCCGCCATCTCCGCCGGCACGCGCTGGATGCGCCCGCTGGCCATATCGATCAGCACCCATTGCGTGCGCGCGCTGACGATCACCTTGCCCGCCGAAGTGCGGAAATCGACCCGCCGGTCAAAGCGCGCGCCGCGCGGGGGATCAGGCACGAAAGTCTCTGCCGTCACGCTCTCGCCCAGCGTGATGTTGCCGCGGTAGTCGATCTCGTGTCGCGTCACGACCCAGACATAGGCCGCCTGCCACTCCGGCGAGGCGAGCGCCTCCCAGTGCGCGGTGGCGACCGCTTCCATCCACTGCACCCACACCGCATTGTTTACATGGCCCAGCGCGTCGATGTGCTCGGGCCCCGCGGTGAAGGTCTTGGTGTGCATGGTCAGGCTGCGACTCCCAGCTGCGCGAGGATGAAGGCAAACTCCTCCGCCGTTTCGCGCAAGCCCTCGAACCGGCCCGACTTGCCGCCATGCCCCGCGCCCATATTGGTCTTGAGCAGCAGTTCGTTGGCGTCGGTCTTGAGCTCGCGCAGTTTGGCCACCCACTTGGCGGGTTCCCAATAGGTCACGCGCGGATCGTTGAGGCCTGCCGTCACCAGCATCGGCGGATAGGCCTGTGCGGACACTTGGTCGTAGGGCGAATAGGACCGGATCAGCTCGAACGCAGCCTTGTCCTCGATCGGGTTGCCCCATTCGGGCCACTCGCCTGGCGTCAGCGGCAGTTCGGCATCGAGCATGGTGGCGAGCACATCGACAAACGGCACATGCGCCGCCACCGCGCCCCAGAGATCAGGATCGGAATTGATCACCGCGCCCATCAGCTCGCCGCCGGCCGAGCCGCCCGCAATCGCGATTTGGCCCGCTGCGGTGAACCCTTCCGCTATCAGGCCCTTCGCCACATCCACGAAATCATGGAAAGTGTTGGTGCGCTGCTCCAGCTTGCCCGCCTTGTACCAGCGCCGCCCCAGATCATCGCCGCCGCGGATATGCGCGATGGCATAGGCAAAGCCCCGGTCGATCAGGCTAAGCCGCGTGGTCGAGAACCCCGGCCCGATCGCAATGCCATAAGCGCCGTAGCCATAAAGATAGAGCGGCCCGCCGGCTTCGCGACCCTTGCGCCAAACCACCGAGACCGGCACCAAGGTCCCGTCACGCGCGGTCACTTCAAGCCGCGCCGTCTCGTAGAGCGAAGCGTCGTAACCGCTTGGAATCTCCTGCGTCTTGAGCAGTTCCAGCCGCCCTTCGGCCACATGAAAGTCATAGACCGAAGCCGGGCTCGTCATTGATTCATAACTGACCCGCAGCGTACCCATCGCCCATTCCGGGTTGTCGCCGAGTGAGGCCTCGTAGCTCGCTTCCGGAAACGCGATGGGCTCGATCCGCGCCGGATCGTCGTAATAGCGCACCTCGATCCGATCGAGCCCGCGCACCCGGCCCTCTACCACGTAGAAATCCCGGAACAGGTCGAAGCCTGTCAGATAGAACTCGTCCGTGCCTTCGATCAGCGTGGACCAATTGCCGGGGTCCGAGAGCGGTGCGGTGGCGAGGCGGAAGTTCTCGTGGCTGTCGTTGGTGTGGATGAACAGCGTCTCGCCGCGCAGATCAACATCATACTCGACGCCCGTCAGCCGCGCTTTCACCAGTATCGGCGTGGCGAGCGGATCGGCGGTCGGCACCAGCCGCACTTCGCTTGTTTCATGATCGCCGGTGGCAATCACCAGCCACTCGTCGTTCGCCGAAAGCCCGGCAGACACGCGGAAGCCCTCGTCGTCCTCGTGATAGATCTCGACATCGCTTTCGACTGGCGTTCCCAGCCAGTGCAGCCGCGCGTTGTCGGTCCGCCACTGCGCATTGGCGAGGCTGTAGACCAGCGCCTTGTCCCCCGCCGCCCAGACCAGCGCGGAAAGCGTGCCGGGGATCACGTCGGGCAGCACTTCGCCGGTCGCGATCACCTTGATCCGCGCGGTAAAGCGCTCCGATCCATTGTCGTCTACTGCCCATGCCAGCAGCCGGCCGTCGCTGGAGACAGACAGTGCGCCGAGCCGGAAGTATTCAAGCCCCTCGGCCAGCGCCACTTCGTCGAGGATCAGTTCGTCCGGCCCGCCAGAGACCGGCCGCCGCCACCACTTCTTGTATTCGGCGCCTTCCTCGTATTCGATCCAATAAAGCCAGTCGCCGTCCTTCTGCGGTACGGACTTGTCGGCTTCCTTGATCCTACCGCGCATCTCGGCCAGCAGCGTCTCGACCGTCGGCTCAAGCGGTTTCATCCGCGCTTCAAACCATGCGTTCTCGGCCTCCAGATGGGTCAGGACTTCAGGGGCCGTGACCTCGGGATAGCCGGGATCGCGCAGCCAGTGATACGGGTCCTCGATCGTCACGCCGTGGTGGGTGAAGGAATGGGGCGTCTTGGCGGCGACCGGAGGCGCAGCAGGGGTGGTTTCCGTCATCCCCCGCATCTATGGTGTGCAGCATGAGCCTGCAAGGCGGGCAACAGACTTCAGGACACGACCCATGCTGATGAACACCCATGAAGCCCGCCTCGATGCGCTGCGCAAGGAACTCGCGCGGCAGGAGCTCGATGGTTTCGTCACCCCGATCTCCGACGAGCACATGAGCGAATATGTCGGTGCTTATGCCCAGCGCCTCGGCTGGCTGACCGGCTTCGGCGGCTCGGCCGGCACCGCCGTCGTCTTGAAGGACAAGGCCGCGATCTTCGTCGACGGGCGCTATACGCTGCAAGTCCGCGAACAGGTCGATGGGCGCTTATACAACTACGAGTCTGTCCCGCAGACCTCGGTCGCGGCGTGGCTGGGTGAACACGCCCCCGAAGGCGCACGCATCGGCTATGACGCGTGGCTCCACGGCAAGGGCTGGGCAGACGGCGTGGCCGCCGCGCTGAACGCCCGGGGTGCCGCCCTCGTCGCCGTCGCGCAGAACCCGATCGACGCGATCTGGCAGGACCGCCCTGCGCCCTCCGCCGCCCCCGCGCTCGTCCATACGGACGAATACGCCGGCGCCTCCGCCCATGAAAAGCGCGCCGAAGTCGCTGCCTGGCTCGCCGCGCGCGGCCTTGATGCCGCGGTTATTTCCGCGCTCGATTCTGTCGCCTGGCTGCTCAACATGCGCGGCAGCGACGTGGACTGCACTCCCGTCGCACTCTCCTTCGTGCTCGCCCATGCGGACGGCACCGCAGACCTGTTTATCGCGCCCGAAAAGGTTACGCCCGAACTGGCCCAGCACCTCGGCAATGCCGTGCGGGTGCAGGACCGCGCCGCCTTCACACCCGCGCTTGCCGCGCTGGCCGGCAAGAAAGTCGCGGTCGACCCCGAACGCGCGGTCGCGGCCATTTATGCCGAGCTCACGGCGGCGGGCGCAGAAGCCGTCTCGCTCACCGATCCCACCGTGCTGCCCAAGGCCCGCAAGAACCCGGTCGAACAGGCCGGCCACCGCGCCGCGCAGGCGCGCGATGGCGCTGCGATCACGCGCTTCCTCCATTGGCTTTCGGGCGCGGCCCCCAAGGGCGGCGAAACCGAACTCTCCGCCGCCGCCGCCTTGCGCGCCGAGCGCGAGAAGACCGGCCTCCTGCGCGACCTGTCGTTCGACACGATCTCCGCCGCTGGCCCCAATGGCGCGAGCCCGCACTACAAGGTGGACGAGCACACCAACCGCACAATCGAACCCAACAGCGTCTACCTCGTCGATTCCGGCGGGCAGTATCTCGACGGCACGACTGACATCACCCGCACCGTCTGGATCGGCCCCGATGCGCCGCCGGCGGAAGTGAAGGACCGCTTCACCCGCGTGCTCAAGGGCCATATCGCGCTTGATCTGGCGGTCTTCCCCGAAGGCACCAACGGCAGTCAGCTCGACAGCTTCGCGCGCCAGTTCCTATGGAGCGCCGGGCTCGATTACGCGCATGGCACCGGCCACGGCGTCGGCAGTTTCCTCGCCGTTCACGAAGGCCCGCAGCGCATCGCCAAGGCGGCGGGCGGGCAGGCCGGCACGGGGCAGGCGCTGCTTCCGGGCATGATCCTTTCGAACGAGCCCGGCTACTACAAGGCCGGCGAATACGGCATCCGCATCGAAAACCTCGTGCTGGTCGAAGAGCGGGATATCGCCGGCGCCGAAGGCAAGTTCATGGGCTTCGAGACGCTGACGTTTGCTCCCATCGACCGCACGCTGGTCGAACCCGCGCTGCTCCTGCCCCACGAGCGGGACTGGTGGAACGCCTATCACGCGAAAGTCTGCGCCCTGCTTGCCCCGCAACTTTCGGGCGCGGACCTCGCCTGGCTGGAGGCCGCCTGCGCCCCGTTGTAAGTGATTTCGTTCGTGTTATGTTCTGAGTATCGCGACTCGATGAAGAGGTCTGGGCGAAGAGGAGGAACACATGATTGGCTACGTGACTTTGGGCACCAACGATCTCGCGCGTGGCGCGGCGTTCTATGATGCGCTGGCGGCCGAACTCGGCACCAAGCGCATGTACGAATGGGAGGGAGCGATTGCCTGGGGCGAGGCCGGCGGCGCGGCCGGCATCGGCCTTATGAAGCCCTACAACGGCGAGCCAGCGACCGTGGGTAACGGCGTGATGGTCGCGCTCGAAGCGAAGGACAACGCGCAAGTCGATCGGCTCCATGCCGCCGCGCTCGCCCATGGCGGCACATGCGAAGGCCCTCCGGGTCCGCGCGGTGAAGGCGGGTTCTATGCCGCCTATTTCCGGGATCCGGATGGCAACAAGCTCAATGCTTTCGTGATGGGGAGCTGAAACGTCATGGCGCACCGGCTCGATACGCATCCCATCCATATCGGGCTCGGTGCGCGCGCCGTGCCGCAGCCGCCGTTTACCGGCATGGCATGGTACGGGGAATACATTGCCCGCCACGGGGCAGACGGAGCGGAAGGCCGCCTCGTTAACCAGCACACCTTTACCGAAAGCTGGGACAGCTGGGAAATGCATCCCGCGGGCGACGAAGTCGTTCTGATGCTCAGCGGTGTGGGCGTGATGCATCAGGAACTCGCCGATGGCACCAAGGCCGAAGTGCGCCTCGTCGCAGGCGAATATGCGGTCAACCCGCCGGGTGCGTGGCATACGATGGACCTGATTTCGGCAGAGGCGACCGCGCTTTTTATTACCGCAGGCCTCGGTACCGAACATCGCCCGCGCTGAAACCCCCGCGACAATGTGCGACAAAACACCGCTCCGGCGGGATAACCCTGCGACAACCCCGGTCTAGTACGCAGACAGCGGAAAGCCCTCGTTCCGCCGCACATTCTGCCCGAAGGACCGCAACCCATGAAGAAATCCACGTTGGCCGCCTCTGCGGCCGTTCTCCTCACCGCCTCCACGGCGCTTTACGCCGTCTATCCCGCTTTCGCCGAACCCGGCCGCGATCCCATGGGCGATGCGACCGTGAGCTGGGCCGATGCCAAGGCCAAGGCCGACATGATGTGGACCAAGCTGGACGTGAACAAGGACGGTGTGCTCAATGAAGCGGACCGCGAAGCCAAGATGGCCGAGATGTTCGACATGATCGATACCAACCACGATGGTTCGATCAGCAAGGCCGAATTCATGGAGCACCACAAGAAGATGATGGAAGGCGGCTGGAAGGGCGAAAAGGGCCGCGATGGCGCCCCCGGTGGCTTTCCCCCGCCGCCTCCCGGCGCTGGAATGGGCATGATGATGGGCCCCGGCGCGCACATGCTCCATGAAATGGCCGAAAAGGCCGATACCAACCACGACGGCACGATCACCCGCGCCGAATTCGATGCGGCCGCCAAGGCGCGCTTTGATGCCGCCGATACCAACCACGATGGGAAGCTGACTCCCGCCGAGCGCCGCGCCGCATGGATGGCGATGCGCGGGGAGCATGGCGGTAGCTGGGGTCGCGGGACGCGTGGGCACGGCATGGGCCATGGCATGGGCGGTGACATGGACGACATGCCGCCCCCACCGCCGCCCCCCGGTGCCTGAGCATGGCGGCAGCCTCCGCACCTTTGCCTGCTACGACCCGCGTACTGGTGGTCGATGACGAGGCTGCCCTGCGCGAACCCCTGGCGGACTATCTTGTCCGCCAGGGGTTCGCTGCAGAGCAGGCCGCGAGTGCCGCCGAAGCCCGCGCGCGCCTTGCGGCCGAGGCGTTCGATATCGTCCTTCTCGACATCATGATGCCCGGCGAGGACGGCCTTTCGCTATGCCGGCACCTGATCGAGGCGCGCCAACTCCCCGTCATTTTTCTCACCGCGCGCGGCGAGGCGACCGACCGCATCGTCGGGCTCGAGATCGGCGCTGACGACTATGTCGTGAAGCCCTTCGATCCGCGCGAACTCGTCGCGCGCATCCGCTCCGTGCTGCGCCGCGCCGCGCGCGCGCCGGGCACGGCGGATAGCGCTGCCGCAGACCAGCTCCACTACACTTTCGACGGCTGGCGGCTCGATCCGCTGCGCCGCCGCCTGATTGACCGCGAAGGCGCGGTCGTAGCGATTTCCTCGGCCGAGTTCCGCCTCCTCGTCGCCTTTCTTGATCATCCGCGCCAGGTGCTCGACCGAGACCGCCTGCTCGATATGGTGCAGGGCCGCGAGGCGCATCTTTTCGACCGCGCGGTTGACAACCAGATCAGCCGCCTGCGCCGCAAGATCGAGCGCGACAGCCGCAATCCCGAGCTGATCCAGACGGTCTGGGGCGGCGGCTACATGCTTGCCGCCGAAGTGCGCAAGGTGCCGTCTGATGGCTGAAGCGCCCCCGCGTTTCCGCCTGTGGCCGCACAGCTTGCAGGGCCAGATGCTGCTCGCCATCGCGCTCGCGCTGATGGTCGCGCAGGGGCTTTCCGCCGCGCTGATGTGGCGCATGCAGCACGAACGGCACTTCGCCGGGCTCGTCAATTATGCTGCGTTCAGCCTGCTGGGCCGCAATCCCCGCGCACAGTTCGGCCCCCCTCCACCGCCGAGCGGCGAGGGGCCGGAAATCGGCTTCCGCATGCCGCGTCCATTGCGCGTTCAGGAGGAAACCCGCGCGCCGGAGATCGCCGGCGACCGCCGCAATCCCGACATCGAGCAGGCCTTGCGTCAGGTGCTCGAAGCGCAGGGTGTCGATGCTTCCCGCCTGTTCGTGGCCGAGCGTGATCCCGCGCGCGATCCCGTCATCACTGCTTGGCTCGCGCAGCCGCGCGTGCGCATGGCCCGGCCCCCGGGCGCGCCGCGTCCGCGCCTCATCATCGCCGCGATCGGCCGCGCCGATGGCACTTGGCTCACCGCGCGCCTGCTTGCCCCCCGCACCGAACGCGCAATGCTGATGACGCTGATCGTTCAGACGCTCTTTATCTACCTCGTGCTCGTCGGCGCCGTCGCGCTGATCCTGCGGCGCATCGCGCGCCCCCTGAAAGCGCTCACCGCGCAAGTCGAAGCCTTTGCCCGCTCGCGCGCGCCGGCCGGGCAACTGGCGCCCGAAG
The DNA here is from genome assembly GCA_903834285.1 of uncultured Sphingomonadales bacterium. Classification (GTDB taxonomy): domain Bacteria; phylum Pseudomonadota; class Alphaproteobacteria; order Sphingomonadales; family Sphingomonadaceae; genus Novosphingobium. The sequence continues at coordinate 19,830 of CAILIO010000266.1, forward strand.
GGCCTGACGATATTCGCCGCCTGATCGTCGCGCACAATGCGATGGAGCGCCGCGTCGGTGCGCTCCTCGATGAAAAGGACGTCATGCTTGGCGCGATCGGCCATGATCTCAAGACGCCGCTTGCCGCGCTGCGCGTGCGGATCGAAGCGGTCGAGGACGATACCGAGCGCGGCCGCATGGCGGCGGGCATCGAGGACATCAACCGCTCGCTCGATGATATCCTGAGCCTTGCCCGCGTCGGCCGCCCGTCAGATCCGCTCGAACAGACCGAACTCAGCGCGCTCGTCGCCGATGTCGTCGGCGAATACGAGGACATAGGTGACGACGTCACGCTGGGCGATGCGACGCGCATCGTCATGCCGCTGCGCGCCACTTGGCTGCGGCGGGCCTTGCGCAATCTCGTTTCCAACGCATTGCGCTATGGCGGCCGTGCCCGCGTGACGCTGCAGCGCGAAGGCGGCGAGGCCGTGCTCGTGGTCGAGGACGACGGCCCCGGTATCCCCGAACACGAGATCGCCCGCATGCTCGAACCCTTCACCCGGCTCGAAGCCTCGCGCAATTCCTCCACCGGCGGTGCGGGCCTTGGCCTCACGCTCGCGCGCGCGATTGCCGACCAGCACGGCGGCTCGCTCCATCTGGCCAACCGGCGCGGCGAGGGCGGCGAGACCAGAGGTCTCACCGCCACGTTGCGCCTGCCTGTGGGCCTGCCGCTTACTTGAGCTTCGCGATTGCCGCCGTCAGTTCGGCTCCGCGCGCGTCCTTGAGCTTGCCGCAAGCCCGCACCCGCTCGATCGTGCGCTCGAGTTCCAGCGCGCCCGACTTGCCGGCGAACTTGGCGCGCAGGCCGTCAAACTCGTCGGCCTGCGCAACCGAGCAGAAGTTCGCGAGGATCTGCGGCAGGCGCGCACCGAAGAAGATCCCGGCGCCGCCGCTCAGCAGTTCGTCGAGGTGCGCCTTCATCCAGCTGTAGCCCCAATCGCGCGTCTCCGGTGTGTAGACCACATAGCGCACGAAGTTGAGCTTCTCGGACTGGCGCAGGCGCTTGTCCTGGACTTCGTCGAGCAGCCACTTTGCCGTGGCTGCATCGCCGCTCGAACCGATCGCGCCCAGCGCACTCGGGCGGAACAGCGGATCTTCGGAAGCCAGCGCCTTGTCCATCAGCGTCTTGGCGCCGTCCAGCTTGTATTCGCCCAGCCAGGCATCGAAGGCCGCGCCAAACAGCGCCGGATCGAGCGCGGACGCGTCGCCGCCGAGATACTCATCGACGGCCGTCACCAGGCGGTCCCGCAGTGCGGCGTCGCGCGCGGTGCCGGCCAGCAGTTCGACCAGCTGGACGCGGCGCTGCTGCTTCTCCGGATCATCCCCCGTATGTGCACCCGCGCGCGGATCAAACCCGAGCGCCTTGAGCTGCGGCGCATAGAGCGAACCCACAAAGGCGCGGAATTGCGGCTTGGCGCTTTCGGAAATCACCCCGCGATCCGCCATTGCCTGCAGGAGGCCGGTGGCATCGCCGCTGGCATAGCTGTCGGGATTGGCGGCAAGCGCGCGTGAACCGGCAATCAGCTGATCAGACGTGACACGCCCGGCGTAGAAGCTGGCGTTGAGGCTGTCCGCCACCGCCAACGCCTCGCTGCCGCTCAGCGTGGGCGTCGCCGCGATCAGCACGTTCCATTCCTTGGCGGGCAGCTCGAAGCGGTAGTAGCCGGTGCCGCCCGCGTTGGGCATGATCGGCCCCGCGCTCTTGAGCGTCACTGTCGCCGACTTTTCGGTCAGCAGCGTGCACTGGCGCAGATCGCCCTGGCGCAGGCACAGCGGGATGCCCCAGCGGGTCTCCGGCCCTTTCATCCCGTAGCGCACATAGCGGCTCTGCGTCACTTTCCAGCTGTCAGGCCCGGCGCGCTCGAGCGTCACCAGCGGCACGCCCTGCTGGTCGGTGAAGCTCTGCATCGCGGGCAGGATGCGCGGATCGCCCGCAGCTTCGGCCATCGCCTTGAAGAACTCGGCGCTCGTGGCGTTGCCATACTTGTGCGCTGCCATGTAGCCGCGCACGCCGTCGCGGAACTTGGTATCGCCCATGAACGCCGCGATCATGGCGACGACATGGCCGCCCTTGCCATAGGTGATCGTGTCGAAGGCCGCGTCGATCTGCGCATTCTTCTCGATCGGCTGGTGGATCGGCCGGCCAGCGACGAGGGCATCGATGCCCATCGCGCTGAAGCCTTCGGCTAGCGCGCCCGCGCCGATGTTGAGATCGGGCCGCCATTCGTTGCCGATGCGAAAGCCCATCCAGTTGGCAAAGCTCTCGTTGAGCCAGATGTCGTCCCACCACGCCGGGGTGACAAGATCGCCGAACCACTGGTGCGCCAGTTCATGGCTCACCACCATGCCGAAGGTGCGCTTCTGCGCGGTAGATGCTTTCTCGTCCATCACGAGGATGCTGTCGGCATAGAGGTCCGCGCCTGCGTTCTCCATTGCGCCCGGCAGGATCGGCGTCGTGATCTGGTCAAGCTTGGGATAAGGGAAGCTCTGGCCGAAATAGGCCTCGAGGTGCTGCACCACGCCCTTCGTACCCTCCAGCGCGAAATCGAGCTTGCCCGCGTTCTCCTTGGTCGAGACCACGCGGATTGGCAGCGGCGTGGGGCGCTGCGGGGTCGGCGGCACCACGCCTTCCACGGTCGCGAAGGGCCCTACCATCAGCGCGACCAGATAGCTCGGCAGCGGCAAGGTCTGTGCGAAGGTGTGGACCGTCATGCCGCCCGCCGTCTCGGTCTTGATCTCGGGCGCGTTGCTCACCGCCTTGAGACCCGCGGGCGTGCGCAGCGTGACGTTCCACGGCACCTTGAAGCCGGGCTGATCGAACGAGGGGAAGCTCGCCCGCGCATCGATCGATTCGTGCTGGGTCCACGAATACCAGTCGTCGCCGACCTTGAGGTGGAACATGCCCGCCGGCCCTTCGCCGAACGGCGCGTCGTAGTCGAAGGCAAACATGGTCTTGCCCGCCGGCAGCGGTGCATCGAACGTGACCAGCGCGATGCCGGTCGGATCGATCTGGCGGAACGTGCCGGCAACCGGCTTGCCGTCCACCAGCGCGGTTACCTTGCCGACCTTGAGATCGCGCCCGTGCATCCACACGAAGCGCCCGGCCTGCTTCACATCGACGTCAATCTCGACATGGCCGGAGAAGCGGCTCTTGGTGGGATCGACTGTCAGATCGAGCCGGTAGCCCTGTGGCACCACGGCATTATCAAGCTTGCCTGCGGGCATCGCGCCGGCCTCGGCCGGGAGCGGGGCTGCATCTGCAGGCGCCGGCTGCTGCGCCAGCGCGGGAGTGGCAACGAGAACGCCGGCGAGCATTGTCGCGGCAAGCAGGATCGAGCGCATGAAAACCTTTCAGCACGGGGCCGTCATCAGGCCCGGTTTGGAATGCCGCTTGCCTGCCTCGATCCTGTTGCAGCTGCAACCGGATTCGACAAACGACGCGTGGCACTCGTCGAACAGCATGGGCAGGGCCTCAGCGCAGCAGCCCGCCCAGCAGTCCGCGCGCGAAACGACCAAAGGCGGCCCCGCCAATCTGTGTTGCAAGCGTGCCAACGATCGCGCTGGCGCCCGATGCCACCGGGGAGGAGCGCGATTTCTTGCCCATCATCTCCGCTGCGATCATCGATCCGGCTGAAGCGGCGATGGCACCAACCGCTGCTTTGCCCGCCTTGCCCCACATCGAAGGCGTCTGGCGCGCCGAAGCCTGCTGGGCCGCAGCCCCTTCAGTCTCGACCTGCTGCGCGGCGGCCGCCGCATCGGCTGACTTCTGTGCCAGCACTTCGGCGGCGGATTCGCGGTTCACCGCGGTGTCATACTTGCCGTCGAACGGGCTCGTCGACTGGATCACCGCGCGCTCTTTGGGCTCCAAGGGTCCCAGCCGAGAGCGCGGCGGCGCCACCAGCGTGCGCTGCACGATCCCCGGCGCGCCATCGGCATCGAGCATCGAAACCAGCGCCTCGCCCACTTTGAGTTCGGTGATCACCTTTTCGACATCGAGATCGGGATTGATGCGGAAGGTATCCGCTGCCGCCTTGATCGCCTTCTGGTCGCGCGGGGTAAAGGCGCGCAGCGCATGCTGTACGCGGTTGCCGAGCTGGCCGGCGATCTTCTCCGGAATGTCGATCGGGTTCTGCGAGACGAAATAGACACCCACGCCCTTCGAGCGGACCAGGCGCACCACCTGCTCCACTTTGTCGAACAACGCTTGCGGCGCATCGTCGAAGAGCAAGTGTGCCTCGTCGAAGAAGAACACCAGCTTGGGCTTCTCGGGGTCGCCCACTTCGGGCAGCGCCTCGAACAGTTCGCTCAGCAGCCAGAGCAGGAACGTCGCGTAGAGCTTGGGGCTCTGCATCAGCTTTTCCGCGCTCAGCACATTGACGAAACCGCGCCCCTGATCATCGATCTTGATGAAGTCGTTGATCTCGAACGCCGGCTCGCCAAAGAAGCGGTCCGCACCCTGGCTTTCGAAGGCGAGCAACTGGCGCTGGATCGTGCCGACGCTGGCCTTGGAGACATTGCCGTACTTGGCGGCAAGTGCGCTCGCATTCTCCGCGCAGGCCATCAGCGTCGCCTGCAGATCGGGCAGATCGAGCAGCAGCAACCCGTTGTCGTCGGCATAGCGGAAGGCGACGTTGAGCACGCCTTCCTGTGTCTCGTTCAGGCCGAGCAGGCGCGCCAGCAGCAGCGGGCCCATTTCCGAAATCGTCGTGCGGATGGGGTGCCCCGCCTCGCCATAAAGGTCCCAGAACACCACCGGATTGTCGGCGTAAGTAAAGGGATCGATGCCCAGCTGCTTGGCGCGCGCTTCGATTGCGTCGGCATGCTTGAAGGTCGGGCTGCCGGGCATGGCAATGCCTGCAAGGTCGCCCTTCACGTCTGCCAGAAACACCGGCACCCCGCGCGCGGAGAACTGCTCGGCCATGCCCTGAAGGGTGACTGTCTTGCCGGTACCGGTCGCGCCCGCAACTAGTCCGTGGCGGTTCGCACGGTCCAGTCGCAGCACCTGACGTTCGCCTGTCGCACCGAGGCCAATGTAGATATCGTCCATACGCAGCAATTCCGCCTGTATTCCGGTTAGAACATGATCCCGCCATTCTTGTCGTCTGGAATGAAAGAGTAGGAAAGCGCTTTTTGCATCCGGATCAGTCCCCCGCTAAAGGCCGCGGACAAGCATGACACAGCCTCCCTTCATCCTGCTCGACGATTCCCGTGTGGAGGGGGCCCGGACGGAAGGGGCTCCCCCCGCGCGGCTCTATACCGCGCCAAACGAGATCGTCGTCGCGCGCCAGCCGGACGAGGTCGAAGCAGCCCTCGCGCGCATCGCTGCCGCGCCGGGTCACTGGGCGGGCATGATCGCCTACGAGGCGGGCCTTGCCCTCGAACCGCGTCTGACGCAGCGCCTTACCGCGCGCACCGGCGCGGCTGGCCCGCTCGTGTGGTTCGCACGGTTCGCCGAAATGCGCGAAATGACCGAAGTCGAGGCGCAAGGGTGGCTCGATGCCGCGATCGGGGGGCGGGGCCGGCTCGGGCCGCTTGATCCGCAAGTCTCGCCGGGCGGCTATGCTACCGGGTTTGACCGGCTGAAATCCGCGATTGCCGCCGGCGATATCTACCAGGCCAACTACACGTTCGAACTCGGCGGATCCTGGGCGGGCGATCCGCTTGCCATCTACCGCGCGCTGCGCGCCGACGCCCGCTCCGGTTATGGCGCCGTGATGTGGGACGGCGCGCACTGGCACCTCTCGGTTTCGCCCGAATTGTTCTTCACGCTGGAGGAGGGCCGCGCCGAAGTCCGCCCGATGAAGGGCACCGCCCCGCGCGGCCGCACGGCGGAGGAAGATGCGGCGCTCAAGGCGGCGCTCGCCTCCAGCGTCAAGGACCTCGCCGAGAACCTTATGATCGTCGATCTCATGCGCAACGATCTCTCGCGCGTCGCCGAGCCCGGCAGCGTGCGCGTGGAGGCCCCCTTCGCGGTCGAGACTTATCCCACTGTCCACCAGATGGTGACGACGGTCCACGCACGGCTCACGCCCGGTGCGGGCGCGCTCGATCTTGTCCGCGCGATCTTCCCCTGCGGCTCGATCACCGGTGCGCCCAAGATCCGCGCGATGGAATTGATCGACGAAGTCGAGCGCGACGCGCGCGGGCTCTATTGCGGCGCGATCGGGCGGATCGATGTTGCCGAAACGCAAGGCACTGGTGACGCTTCCTTCAATGTGGCAATCCGCACGGTGCGGCTGCTTCCCGATTATCCGGGGGCGGGTCGGGGGCGCGCCACGATGGGGGTCGGCTCCGCAGTCGTTGCGGATTCGGCGGCTCTTTCGGAATGGCGCGAATGCCTGGTGAAAGGGGATGTCTTGCGTCTGGGGGCCAGTAGCGCCGATCTGATCGAGACGATGGCGTTCGACCCTGCGCAGGGCATTGCGCTGCTGGAACTGCACCTCGAAAGGATGAAGGCCAGCGCGGCCGAGCTCGGCTTCGAATTCGATCGGCACGCCTTGCGCAACGCGATCCATGTTCTCTGCTTCGATCTCGATGCGCCCTCACGCGTGCGGCTGGTCGTCTCGAAAAGCGGTGCCCACGCGCTCGATGCAGCGCCGATTCCGGCTGCGCTGCCTGATCCGGCGATCTGCGCGGTACTGCCGCTGCCGGTCGCCGAAGGCGATTGGCGCCTGCGCCATAAAACGAGCGATCGCCATTTCTACGAGGATGCCCAGCGCGCCGCCAAAGCCGCCGGCGCGCACGAGGCGCTGCTGCTGCGCGACGATGGCCAACTCACCGAAGGCAGTTTCACCAATATCTTCGTGCCACGCGGCGATGGGCTGGTCACCCCTCCCGCCGCGCTCGGGTTGCTCCCCGGCGTGCTGCGCCGCAGCCTCCTCGACAGCTGCCGCGCGGTCGAAGGCGCGGTCACCATGGCCGATCTGGAGCAGGGCTTCTTCATCGGCAATGCCCTGCGCGGCCTGATCCCGGCAAAGCTGCTCGGCGCATGAGCGGCCCGCACTTCAGCGAGGCCTTGGGGCGCATTGCCGCCTCGCGCACTACGGTAATGACCGACCGCGCCATCGCGCTTCGCGCCGAGGGGCGCGACATCATCTCGCTCTCCGTCGGTGAGCCAGATTTCCCCACCCCGCCGCACGTGATCGAAGCCGCCAAGGCCGCGCTCGATGCGGGCGATACGCGCTACACCGCCGTCCCCGGCACTGCTGCGCTGCGCGAGGCTGCGGCGCTCCACTTCGCCCGCGATCTCGGCATCGAATTGCCGCCCGCGCAAGTTATCGTCAGTGCTGGCGGCAAGCAGGCGATCTTCCTCGCGATCTCGGCCACTGCGGGTCCGGGCGACGAAGTCCTGATCCCCGCGCCGTGGTGGGTCAGCTACCCCGAGATCGTCCGCTTCACCGGGGCCGATCCTGTCGCGATCCCGACCACGTCCCAGACCGGCTACCGCATCAACCCAGACCAGCTCGAAGCCGCGATTACCCCGCGCACCCGCTGGCTCCTGCTCAACAGCCCCGGCAACCCCACTGGCGCGGTTTATCCGGCTGATGACCTTGCCGCGCTCGGCGAAGTCTTGCGCCGTCACCCGCAGGTTCTGGTGCTCAGCGACGACATCTACGCCCCGCTGCGCTATGGCGAGGGCGCCCATGCCACCCTCGCGGTGGCCTGCGCCGATCTGGCAGGCCGCACTCTTACCGTATCTGGTGTCTCCAAAAGCCACGCAATGACCGGCTTCCGCATCGGCGTCTCGGCGGGGCCCGCATGGCTCATCGGCGCGATGGCCAAGCTGCAGTCGCATGCTTCGGGCAACCCTTGCTCGATCAGCCAGGCCGCCGCCGTTGCCGCCTTCACCGGCCCGCAGGATTTCCTCCTCGATTGGCGCGAACGCTTCCGCGTGCGGCGCGATCTCGCCGTCGCCGCGCTCAATGCCGTACCGGGCCTCTCGGCGCCCGTGCCCGATGGCGCGTTCTACTGCCTCGTCGATGCCGGCCCACTGATGGCGCGCTTCGGCGACGACGAGGCGCTGGCGCTGCATTTGCTGGACCAGGGCGTCGCGGTCGTTGCGGCGTCGGCCTTTGGCGGGCAAGACGGTTTCCGGATCAGCTTTGCGGCAGACGATGCCCGCCTGGCCGAGGCCCTTTCCCGCATCGCCAAGGCCCTGAAATGACATTTGCGCAATGAGCACGCTTCCCATCCTGTTCGAAGACGCCGAGGCGCTGGTGATCGACAAGCCCACCGGCCTGCCGATCGATCGTCCGCGCGCCGGGGGAATTTCGCTTGAGAACTATCTCGACACCCTGTGCTTCGGCTTTCAGCGGCAGCCGATGGCGGTTCACCGGCTCGATCAGGATACCTCGGGCTGCCTGCTCCTTGCCCGCAATGCCAAGGCGCACCGGCGCTTCGCCGCCGCGTTCGAAGCGCGGCAGGTGGAAAAAGTCTACCTCGGCGTCGTCGCCGGGCCGGTTGTTGAAGACGAGGGTACCATCGCGCTCAATCTCTCCAAGATCAGCAGCGCCGAAAAGGGCTGGCGGATGATCCCCGCGCGCGCGGGCAAGCCCGCCGTCACGCATTGGCGCGTGCTTGATCGCAAGGAGGGAATGACCCTCGTCGAGTTCCGCCCCGAAACCGGCCGCACCCACCAGATCCGCGTGCATGCGCTCGCTGGACTTGGCGCCGCGCTGCTCGGCGATCCGGTTTACGGCACGGGGGAAGGCGCTTCGCGCACAATGCTCCACGCCGCCGCGCTCACCGTACCGCGCGAAGGCAAGGCGCCGATTGACGCCACCGCGCCGCTTCCGGCCGATTTTGCGGCGCTCGGGTTTGCCGAGGTCCTGCCCGAGACCGAGCCCGAAGCCGAGCCCAAAGCCGAACCATGTCCACCGACGATCTGATCGCGCGCGCGCTTGGCTTGATCGAGGAGAGCTTCATCGCCTCGGCCGGGCCGGGCGGCCAGAACGTCAACAAGGTCGCGACAGCGGTGCAGATTCGCCTCGATGTCTTCGCGCTGCGCCTCGAACCGCAAGTGTTCCACCGCCTCAAGGAACTCGCGGGCAGCAAGATGACCGCGCGCGGCGAGATCGTGATGACCGCGCGCAGCTACCGGACGCAGGAACAGAACCGCGAGGATGCGCGCAGCCGTCTGTCCGAGCTGCTGCGCGACGCCGCGACGCTGCCCGCTCGCCGCGCCAAGTCCCGGCTCAACCGGGTCGGCAAGGCCGAACGTCTCGAAGGCAAGAAAAAGCGCGGCGCCGTCAAAGCCGGGCGCGGCAAGGTGCGTTTCGACTAGGGTTTGGTGCTGGCGTCATCCGCCGCCTGTGAGGCGGGAGTGGACGACAGATCCGCCGGGACGGTCGCGTCCACCAGCGGCGGGGCAGGGCGCTTTTCCAGCATTTCCGCCGCTTCATCGAGCGCGCGGGCTTCGCCGACCGTTACCCCGCCCGGCCCCGGATCAGTGTCCTTCTGACACCCGCCAAGGCACAGGGCCACGGGAAGCAGCGTCGCGGCCGCGAAGGCCGCGCGCTTGCGTCCCGCGTCTGGGATCACTGGGGCTTCTCGGCCGGGGCTTCGGCAGCGGCGGCCTTGGCGGCTACGGC
>CAILIO010000267.1 GCA_903834285.1 uncultured Sphingomonadales bacterium
CCTGATCCTGGGGGACGGGCTGGTCCTGTGGCTGCGCCAGCCGGATGGCCCGGCCTAGCCTACCCCCAGCACGGCCTTGCCGACCGAGAGCAGCACTTCGAACGCGATCAGCACGATGACCGCGACTTCGAGGCGCACTGCGCGCTTGTCCTGCGCGATTTCGAGGAGGACATCGGTGAAATCGCCCAGCGCGCCGAACTTGCGTTCGAGCACTTCCGCGCGCTCGCCGAGTTCGTATTCGGCCTCGAGCCGGGTGTAGAGGCGGTCGAGATCGGGGTGGTCCCAGAGCAGATCGGGGCGCTCGCCCGCCTGCGCGGTGCCCATCACGCGGTGGCGCGCGGCGAGGACCTGTCCGACCATGCGCATGACGGAGGGGATCGAAAGGCGCGCCTTGCCGTTGATCTGGAGGTCCGCGACGAGCGGCACACTGGAATCGAACACTTCGGAGACGAGCATCTCGTCGCGCGAGAGCATGACGCTGTGCGCGAGGACGGTTGCGACGAGGAGCAGGCGCGGCTCGTCGTCTTCGCCAAGCTGGATCACGCCGTCGTCATCGACGCGCTCCTTGCCGCCATCGGTGATCAGCACGCTCGCGGTTTCGATTTCCTGCTGCTCGGCGGGTTCCTGCACATGGGCGAGGAGCGCCATGTCGAGCGCCGGGATGCGTTCGGCCGCAGTGCAAAAGGTGACTGCAACGCCGTAGCGGAAGGCAAAGGTGAGGCCGGCGGCGGCAGCGAGTTCGCGCAGCACGATATCGCCGGCGAGCCCGCGCGTATCGATCCGCGTGCCGAGATGGCGGGCGTGGACGATAAACTTTCCGCCCGGGGGGAGCGCGCCCAGCGCCACCTCGTCGGGCCAGCCCGGCGGTTTGGTAGTGGCAGGTTGGGTGCGCACGCCCCTGTCAGGCATGGACAGCTTCTTTGCGCAGCGCGGCGATATGTTCGGGGCCGATCCCGCAACACCCGCCGAGGATCGAGGCGCCGGCGCTGTGCCAGGCATGGGCAAAGCGGCCGTAACCCTCGGGCGTCAGGTCCTCGCGGATCGGGCAAAGCGCCGAATTGGCCTCGGCATCGGCGGCCATCGGCGGGAAGGCGTTGGCATAGACGCCGATGCGGATCAGGCTGTCTGGTCCGAGTTCCGCGCGGGCGGCACGCACAGCGGCTTCCATTACTTCGGGCTGGCTGCAATTGAACAGCAGTGCAGAGGCACTCACCTCCTGCGCAAGGCGGGCGGCTGCGGCCACGCTTTCGCCCGAGCGCAGCGCCGGCTCGGCAGAGAGCTTCTCGTCTTCGAGCGTGAAGGAAAGCCACAACGGCTTGCCAGTAGGCGCGGTAAGCGTCGCGGCGAGGCGCGCCTCGACGAGCGAGGACAGCGTCTCGGCCAGCCAGTGGTCGACCGAGGGCGCGAGGGCCGTGACGAGCGTTTCGAGCACCGGGCGGGCGCGATCGAGATCGACCAGATCGGGGCGGTAGGAGCCGCAGACCGGCGGGAGCGAGCCCGCGACA
>CAILIO010000268.1 GCA_903834285.1 uncultured Sphingomonadales bacterium
GATTCCGCCGAGATCAACGAACGCACCGTAGTCGGTGATGTTCTTGACCACGCCGTCGATGATCTGACCGTCCTTGAGGTTCATGATCAGGCCCGAACGCTGCTCGGCGCGGGTTTCCTCGAGGACGGCGCGGCGCGAAACCACGATGTTGCCGCGGCGGCGGTCCATCTTGAGGATCTGGAAGGGCTGCGGCATGTCCATCAGCGGGGTCACGTCGCGCACCGGGCGGATATCGACCTGCGAGCCGGGCAGGAAGGCCACGGCGCCGTCGAGATCGACGGTGAAGCCGCCCTTGACGCGGCCGAAGATCACGCCCTCGACGCGCTTGCCTTCGCCGAATTCGCTCTCGAGCTTGTCCCAGGCGGCTTCGCGGCGGGCGCGGTCGCGGCTGAGCATCGCTTCGCCGTCGGCATTCTCGACGCGGTCAACGTAAACTTCGACTTCATCGCCGACCGAAAGACCATGCGGCTGGCCAGGCATGGCGAATTCGCGAAGCGGCACGCGGCCTTCGCTCTTCAAACCGACGTCGATGACGGCCTTGTCATTTTCGATGGCGGTGACGGTGCCCTTGACGACCCGGCCTTCAAAGCCGCCGTTTGCGGCGCCGCCGAGGGTTTCGTCGAGCATCGCGGCGAAATCGTCGCGCGTGGGATGAGATGCCATTGCTGGTAGTCCTGTTATCGCTGTTTCCGGCCAGGCGGTTGTATCCGCCGGTCTTTCACCGAACTTCCGCACCATGCGGACCCGGGGCAAGGGGCCGAACTATCTGCCGGGCCGAATGCCATGGCAGATATCCGCGCGGGAGCACGCCCCCGTACGGACGAGCGGCCCCTATGTCAGGAGCGGGTAAAAAGCAAGCCGAACCGCACCCCTTCAGGCCGCCCGATCAGGCCGCCAGTGCGCGGGCGCGCGCGGGAGCCGTGTTTGCCGAGGTGCGGAAGCGGGCGACGGCTGCGGCAAGTTCGCCCGCTTCTTCCGCCAGCGAACGGGCGGCGGCAGCGGTTTGCTCCACCATCGCCGCGTTGCGCTGGGTCATCGTGTCCATGCCGGTGACCGTTGCGCTCACCTGATCGAGGCTGACCGACTGGTCCTGCGTGGCGAGCGCGATCTCGCCCATCAGCTTGGCGAGGTGTCCGACCCTCCCGACCATCGCACCCAGCGCCTCGCCGGTGCGGCCGACGAGCGAGACGCCGCCGGCGACCTCGCGCGAACTGGTGGCAATGAGGGTGCGGATCTCGCTCGCGGCATCGGCGCTGCGCTGCGCAAGCGCACGCACTTCGGTGGCGACGACCGCGAAACCCCGTCCGGCATCCCCGGCGCGCGCTGCTTCGACACCCGCATTGAGTGCGAGCAGATTGGTCTGGAAAGCGATCGAATCGATCAGATCGACGATCCGTCCGATTTCCAGCGACGAGCGCTCGATCGCGCTCATCGCCGCGATCGCCTCGCTGACGAGCATGCCGCCCGCCTCGGCATCCTGCGTGGTCATGCCGATCTCGGCTTCCACCTCGCGAGTGCGGCCCGCGGTCGCGGAGACGAGCGTGGCGACGCGCTGCATGGCTGCGCTTGATTCCTCCACGCTCGCGGCCTGGCTCTGGTTGCGGCCCGCAAGGTCGCTGGAGGCGGTGCGGATTTCGGCGGCCCCGGTGCTGACGCTGGAGGCCGTGCCGCCGACGCGGGCGAGCAGGCTGTCGAGCCGCTCGGCAGC
>CAILIO010000269.1 GCA_903834285.1 uncultured Sphingomonadales bacterium
CGAGGAGGTCTCGGTCTCGGGCGTGATGATGTGCGGGTTCACCATCGGCGGCAGGATCAGCCCGGCGCGCTGCGTGCCCGCGCGGGCGATGCCGACGGTGAGCGCCATGGCGGCGGGCGCGTGCCAGCGCATGTGGAGCCACTGGTCGATCTTCTGGCCCGGCTTCATCATCGACTTGGACCATTCGGGCGGCTCGGCCGCGGTCATGTCCCAGTTGTTCCAGATGGCGCCGTCCTCGTCCTGACGCACGGTCTGTTCCCCATGGAAGATCGAGCCGTTGACGCCGAAGGTCTCGATATGGCGGAACTCGGCGTGGGTGAGGTCCATCAGGTTGTCGGTGATGAGCTCGTAGTTGCCCTCGATCCGCAGACAGCCGCGATGCTTCTCCACGATCGGCATCGCAGGCGCGCTGACATGCGCGGGCGGATCGCCGGGGAAAGGCGAGTGGACGCAGGTGCCCTGTCCATCGAAGCCGAGGCCGTGGTAGCGACACTGCACCTTATCGCCCACACGCTTGCCCATCGAAAGGGGCACGAAGCGGTGCGGGCAGCGGTTGGCAATCATGGCATATGCGCCGTCCGCCTTGCGCCAGATCAGCCAAGGCTTGCCGAGCAGGGTGCGCTGAACAGCGCCTCTCCGGCGATCTCGTCGGCCCAGGCGGCCATATACCAGACGTTGCGGACATAAGCGGTCATAGCGCACTCGATTTGAGCAGAGAGACGGCGTGGGCGGCAGCGCGAGCGGTGAGCGCCATATAGGTGAGCGAGGGGTTTTGGCTGGCGCTGGAGCTCATCTGCGCGCCGTCGGTGACGAACAAGTTCGCGATATCGTGAGACTGGCTCCACTTGTTGAGCACCGAAGTTGCGGGGTCATTGCCCATCCGTGCGCCGCCCATTTCGTGGATCGCGGTGCCGCCGGGGCCGGGGCGGTCGAAGCCGAACATGATGTGGCCGCCCGCCTTGGTCAGCATCTCGGTCGCATCGGCCTTGGCCTGCGCGAGCGCGGCGTTTTCCTCAGGCCCGAAGGCGAACTCGATGTGGAGCTGCGGGATGCCGTTGGCGTCCACTTTGGTGCGGTCGAGCGTGAGGCGGTTGGTGGCGCGCGGCACGCAATCGGCGAAGGCGACGAGGACCATGCGCCACGGGCCGGGCTTTTGCAGTTTGGCCTTGAGGTCTGCGCCGATGCCCGCCTCGCGCTTGCCTGCAGTCCATGTGGATTGGAGGGCGCCGCCCTGAAAGGAGAATCCGCGCGTGTGGCCCACGCCGTCCATGGTCTCCATGTTGCGGTAGCGCGGGATGACGACGCCGGTGGGGCGGTTGCCGAAGCTGGTCCATTGCTCGAAGCCGGGCATGATCGCGGCAGCCGACAGCGTGTTGGCGTGGTCCATGATGTGAGTGCCGAGCACACCGCTGCTATTGGCAAGACCGCCGGGCATGGCTTCGCTCGCCGAATTGAGCAGAAGGTGAACCGAATTGAACGCGCCCGCATTCAGGAAAACCATCCGCGCGGTGGCAGACAAGCGCGCCTTGGTCTTGCTGTCGATCCAGCGCACGCCGGTGACGCGGCGGGTCTTGGGATCGTAGTCGACGTGCTCGACCGCGGCGTCGGTGATCAACGTGAGGTTGCCGGTGGCCTGCGCTGCGGGCAGCGTGCTCGATTGCGTGGAGAAATAGGCGCCATACGAGCAGCCGCGCGCGCAGTTCGAGCGGCTCTGGCACAGACCCCGCCCGTCCTTTTCGGCGGTGAGGTTGGCGGTACGGCCCACGGTGAGGCGGCGTTCGGGCCATGCCGCGCCGATCCGTTCGCGCACCGCCTGCTCGACAACATTGAGCGCGAAGGCGGGCTGGAACTTGCCATCGGGCAGCTGGGGCAGGCCTTCAGCGGCGCCTGCGACGCCGATGAAGTCCTCCACCTTGTCGTACCACGGGGCGAGATCGGCGTAGCGGATCGGCCAGTCGGTGCCGTGGCCGTCGCGCTTGTTTGCGCCGAAATCGTAGTCAGACCAGCGGTAGCACTGGCGGCCCCAGGTGAGCGATCGGCCGCCGAGCTGATAGCTGCGGAACCAAGTGAAGGCGGTGTCCGCGCCCGTCTGGTAGGGGTTTTCGGCGTCGTTCACGAAGTGGCCTTGCGTGAACTCGGTAAAGTGACGGTTGAGGCTCTGCACCGCGTATTTGCGGGCGTAGAGATCGGCGTCACCTTCACCGCGGTAGGGCATGTCCCAGGGGGCCTTCACTTCGGTCTCGTAATCGACCTGATCTTCGATCTTGCGGCCGCGTTCGAGGAGGAGGACCTTGAGGCCGGCTTGGGTCAGTTCCTTGGCCGCCCAGCCGCCGGTGATCCCGGAGCCGACGATGATCGCGTCGAATGTCATGCTTTCTTCCATCAGCCGAAGTCCACCGCTGTCCAGTCGCTGGAATAGGCACGGGTTTCTGTCGTCACGGGCACCTTGGGATCGAACCGGCCGGGGACCAGCTCGTAGTTCAGTTCCTTCGATCCGCCGATTTCGCTGGTGTAGTAGCCGGTGAGGACAAGGCCTTTGATCGCGCGCCATGGGGCTGCGGCGGGATCACCTTGGTATGCAGCTGCATCAAGTGCCGCGAGCTGTTCGTGGCGGCGGATAGGGAGCAGGCTGAGCCACTTGCCGCCGAGCTTGGCTTCCAGCCATGAGGCATGATCGAGGCTTCCGTCCCCGCGCCGAAAGGGCGCGAAAGAAGGATCGGCAGCGGGAGGCTTGCGCGTACCTTCCAGCCCGTGAGCGAGCGCGACGAGCACGAAATCGCCTGCGCCGACTGCCCCCGCACCGGGCGTATCGGTGGCCGGGATCACATGATCGGCGACCAGGCGCATTAGCTTGCGCTGGCGCGGGGAAGGGGCATCCTTGGGATCGAGCTTGGCGAGGACCACTGCGCCGCCGGGCACTGCGGCTTGCACCGCGACGAGCGCCGCGGCGCCGAGGAAGCTGCGTCTGCTCCAGCCGCTCATTCGGCGATGCCCATCAAGCGGCGGTTGAGCGCGCGGTCGGCGCCAGCAGCAGCAAAATCGTCGAAGGCGCGCTCGGTTACCGTGATGATGTGCTTGGCGATGAAGGGTGCGCCCTCTGCCGCACCGACTTCGGGGTGCTTCAATGCGCATTCCCATTCGAGCACCGCCCAACCGGCGAAATCATTGGCTGCCATCTTGCTGAAAATCGCGCCGAAATCGATCTGCCCGTCGCCCAGCGAGCGGAACCGGCCGGGGCGATCGCCCCAGCCCTGATAGCCGCCGTAGACACCCGAGCGGCCGTTGGGGCGAAACTCGGCGTCCTTCACGTGGAAGCACTTGATGCGTTCGTGGTAGTTGTCGATGAACTGGAGGTAATCGAGGCACTGCAGCACGAAGTGGCTGGGATCGTAGAGAATATTGGCGCGCGGGTGGTTGCCGACGGCTTCGAGGAAGCGCTCGAAGGTAACGCCGTCGTGGAGGTCCTCGCCGGGGTGGATTTCGTAGGCGGCATCGACGCCGTTGTCCTCGAACACATCGAGGATCGGCTTCCAGCGCTTGGCGAGTTCGGCGAAGGCATCCTCGACGAGGCCGGCAGGGCGCGCGGGCCAGGGGTAGAAATAGGGCCAGGCGAGCGCGCCGGAGAACGTGGCGTGGGCGGTGAGGCCGAGGCGGCGGCTGGCGATGGCGGCGTTCTTGACTTGGGCGACCGCCCATTCCTGCCGGGCGGCGGGCTTTCCATGGAGCTCAGCGGGCGCAAAGCCATCGAACTGCGCATCGAACGCAGGATGCACGGCGACGAGTTGGCCTTGCAAGTGCGTTGAAAGCTCGGTGATGGCGAGGCCCTTGTCCGCCATCATGCCGGTGATCTCGTCGCAGTAAGTCTGGCTTTCGGCGGCCTTGGTCAGATCGAACAGGCGCGCGTCCCAGCTGGGGATCTGGATACCCTTGTAGCCGAGGCTGGCGGCCCAATCGGCGATGTTTTCGAGGCTGCCAAACGGCGCGGCATCGCCCGCGAACTGGGCGAGGAAGATGCCGGGGCCTTTGATCGTCTTCATGGTGAGGTTCCTCAGACGGTAAGCTGGGTCCACCCGGCGCGGGTAGCGCTGGCGCGGACGGCGGTGTCGATGAAAGCCATCGAGCGCAGACCCTCGGCTACGCCAGGGAGCAGCGGGGCCTCGCCGCCGCGCAGGACTTCGGCGAAATCGCGGTAAAGGTTGGCGAAGGCCTCGAGATAGCCTTCCGGGTGGCCGCCGGGAGTGCGGGTGCGGCGCGCGGCGTCGGGGCCGAGGAGGCTGGTACCGGCGCGGATAACCTCGCTGCGGCCATCGAGATGGTGGAGCATGAGCGTGTTCGGCTCCTCCTGTTTCCACACGAGGCCGCCTTTCTCGCCGTAAACGCGGATGCGCAGGCCATTGAGTTCGCCGACTTCGATCTGGCTGGCGAGGAGGACGCCACGCGCCCCGTTTTCGAAACGAAGGAGAACGGAGCAATCGTCATCCAGCTGTCGGCCGGGGACAACGGCACCGAGATCCGCAAGGAGTTCGATGACACGGAGGCCAGTAACGAATTCGGCCAACTGAAAGGCGTGGACGCCGATATCGCCGATGCAGCCGCCCGCCCCCGCGCGCGCCGGATCTACGCGCCATTCGGCCTGCTTGCCCTGCGCCGGACCCGCGAGCCAGCCTTGCGGGTATTCGACGACGACCTTGCGCACCGTGCCGAGCGCGCCGGCAGCGATGCGGGCGCGGGCCTCGCGGACGAGCGGGTAGCCGGAGTAGGTATAGGTGAGCGCAAAGGGGAGGCCGGTGGCCTGAACGGCTTGCGCAAGCTCGCGCGCTTCAGCAAGCGCCGCAGTCATCGGCTTGTCGCTGATCACCGGGAAACCGGCAGCGAGCGCCGCGCGGGCTGATGGCAAGTGGTCGTGGTTGGGCGTGACCACCGCGACGAACTGCGCGCCGTCCGGGCGTGCTCGTTCGGCGGCGAGCATCTCGGCAAGCGAGCCATAGGCGCGGGCGGGATTGAGGCCATAGGCCAGGCCCCCGGCGCGGCTGCGCGCGGGATCGGCGGAGAAGACCCCGGCAACCAGTTCGATCTCGCGGTCAAGTTCGGCGGCAATGCGGTGCACCGGGCCGATGAAGGCACCCGGTCCGCCGCCGACCATGGCCATGCGCAGCCGCTTCATCGATCTTTTTCTCCCACGTATCCTTACGGTCCACAGTCTGACAGCACGGAGGCATCGAGCGCCAGCGGCAATCCCTTATCCTCGGCATGGCGGGCGATGCGAATGCGGTGCGGGGCCGGCAGCAGTTCCCAGCCTTGTGCGCCCCAGACCTGCAAGCGGCGGCGCGGCAGCGGAATCGTGACGAGCGCGGCGTGGCCCGGCTCGAGATGGACTTTGGCAAACCCGATCAGCGTGGGCTCCGGCGCGTCGCGGTAGACTTGCACGACGTCCGCGCCGGCGCGGGCGGAGAGGTTGGTGACCGTGATCGCCACGCCCTCGGCCATGACGGTGGCGCGCGACCATTCGAAGCGGGCATAGCCTTGCCCGGCGCCCAGCGTGTGGCGTGCCGATTTGCCAGCTGCGATCACGCCGCGATATCCGATGCGCGTGCCTTCGCTGTAGGGCAACGCGCCATCGGCCTGCGGATGGAGGTCGTAGCCCGGATAGTCTGCCTCGCTGCGCGCGATGGTGACGGGCATTCGCCCGCCGGGTTCGCGGTCTCCGGCAAGCACGGCGGCGAGCGCGGCGGCGAAGCCTTCGCCGGGGTACCATGTGGCGAGATGCGCGGCGGCCTGGTCTTCCCACGAAGCGTCATAGGCATGACCGACATTGGTGATGACAGCGACGCGGGGATTGGCGGCGGTAATGCGGGCGATGAGTTCGAGCTGGCCGGAGGCGAGGTGGGTATCGGGGCGGTCCTTGCTTTCGACCGAACTGTCCGATGTTTCGCCGACGATGAGGATAACTGCATCGGCTTCGCGCGCGGCGGCTTCCGCGGCAGCGAGGAGTTCTTCGCCGCTGCCGGGAGCGCGGATGCCGTACCACAAGCCGTGGACGCGCGCGGCGGCGAAAGTGAATTCCACCGTGACGAGAACCGACTGGCCTGCGGCGAGATCGACCGGGGCGCTCTCGCTGTCACCGGCCTTGAGCACGCCCATGGTATCACCCGGGGGGCACTCGGTGGTGGTCAGGACTGCACGGCCATCGACCAGAAGCCGCGATACGCCGGTGGCGCCGAGGTGGAAGCGGTGGGTGCCGGCTTTCTCGGCGGTGAAGCGGCCCGAGGCGCGGATCGAGCCACCTTGGGAGAAGCGGGCCTGTTCGTGCATCCCGGCGAACCAGACGAGTGAATTGGTATCGCGTGTTTCGCGGGTGAGCGGCTCGCCGTTGCAATCGGTGCTGGCGAAATACTCGAGCGTCATGCCGCGGGTGCAGCCATCGCCGATATCGTGCGCGGGGGTGACTGGCATCAGGGGCAGGCGCGGGGAAGGATTGACGCCGGGTTCGAAGAGCACCTTGCAGTGCGCGCCAAAGCGGGCGCGGATCGCTTCGATGGGAGAAGCAAGGTCCGGGCGGACCGATATCTTGGCAAAAGTGCTGCCCTGGAAGCAGGGGGCGGCGGCATTGGGGCCGATCACCGCAAGCGTGCCGATGCGCGGTGGATCGAGCGGGAGCAACGCGCCTTCGTTCTTGAGGAGCACCATGCCGGCAGCGGCGGCTTCTGCGAGCAACTCGGTCACATCGGTTTCGGCCAACGGTTGTGTCTTGGGGCCGGTGACGCGTTTTGCCGCATCCGCGACACGGGCGGCGGCGTCCTGCACGCGGGCTTCGGCGAGCGTTCCCTCGGCAACCGCCGCAGCGGCTTTGGCGCCGAGGAAGCGCGCCGGACCGGGCATTTCAAGATCGAGACCGGCAGCGAGCGTCGGCGCGGTGGAATGCGTGCCGAACCAGTCGGACATGATCACGCCCTGATAGCCCCACTCGCCTTTCACCACTTCTGTGAGCACGTGGTGCTGCTCCGCGCAGTAGTGCCCGTTGACGCGGTTGTAGGCGGCCAGCATCCCTGCGCAGCCCGCGCGTGCGGCGAACTCGAAGGGGAGCAGGTAGACTTCGCGTAGCGTGCGCTCATCCACCTGCACGTTCATGGTGTCGCGCGCGGTCTCGCTGTCGTTGCAGACGAGGTGCTTGGCGCAGGAGCCGGTGCCGGTGGATTGCAGGCCGCCGATCCATGCGGCGCCGAGAATGCCGGCGAGGAGCGGGTCTTCGGAGAAATACTCGAAGGCGCGGCCGGCAAGCGGGCTGCGCGCGAGGTTCACATTGGGGGCGAGCACCATGTCGATCCCGCGCCCCACCGCTTCCTGACCGACCAGCGTGGCCACGCGCCGGGCAAGCTCCACGTCCCAACTCGCCCCAAGCGCCGTGGCACAAGGGGAAAGCCGGGCAACATCGCGTTCATCGACCTTGCCGCTGGCGATGCCCATCGGCCCGTCGCTCATCGTGAACGACGCGATGCCGGCTTCGGGCACGACGGGTGTTGCCCACATTGCGGCGCCTGCCGTCAGCAAGGCGGCCTGATCGAGCGTCAGGTGGGTCATGTCAGGCGGCGAGCGCAAGGACCTTGGTGTCCTTCGTGGTAGGCACGAAGGGCAAGTAGGAAACGCGCATGCGGACGGCAAACTCGACCTTGTGTTCGCCCGCGGGAAGCCCGCCCGGCTTCATCGCGATGATCTTGGCCTTTTCGCCGAAATTCCAGCGGTCGTCATAGACCGTTTCCATCTCGTCGAGCGTGTAGGTCTTGCCGCGCACGTGGAAGCGCACGTCGGCGCGGGGGATGAGCTCGCCGTCGACGGTGATCTGGATATCCTCGATCATCGAGAGGCCGAGGCCGCGATAATAGGGGAGGCGGCCGTAGAAGGCGAAACCCTTGTCGGTGCTCTCGAGGCTGCCCTCGACGATCATCTTGTTGTCCATCATGGGATCGGTTCCTTTCAGGCCGCGGCGCGCATCTGGGGGGCTGGCTCGCCAAGGAGCGTCGCGAGCATGACCTGCTGGCGGCGAACCTGCTCGACACTATCGGGTTCCATCGCGTCCTCGATCCAGCGGTTGCCTTCGTATTCGGAGCAGATGTAGCCGTCATAGCCGCCCTGCTTCAGCACGCTGATGATCTCGTCGTAGGGGATTGAAGGTTCCGCGTAGGTGCCGGATGCATCTGCTGTAATCTCGTAGAATTTTCCGTGAATGTTGTGGATGCGCGGCATGTAATCGAGCATGCGCTTCGGCTCGAATGCAGCGTTGTGGCGCAGCGTTTCGGCCATCGCGATGGCAGGGCCGACGCCGCCCATCTGCTGGACATTGAGGATGACGTACTCCGAGAGGACGCGGTCCTCATAGGCCTTGACGACGTAGTCGGCGATGTTCTGCGGCACGCCGAGGCGCAGGAACTTTTCCTTCCAGATCGGCGGGAAGGCGTGGAGGAACATGCCCATATCAGGCAGGAAGCCGAGCGCATCGGAGCCCGATTTCTCGAACGCTTCGGCATGGCGGATGATCCAAGGATGATCGAAGTGCAGCGGGGCGTGGACTTCGATGAGGATCTTGAGGCCCTTCTCCAGCGCATAAGGCGCGGCGGCGACAAGCACTTCGGGCGCGATCGAGACGAGCGCGCGAAGGTATTTCACGCCAAGCCGCGCGCCGAAATCGATGTCCTTGCGGACGCTGGCGACTTGCTCTTCGAAGGGCATCTCGCGGCCCTTGTAGCGCTTGTAGTCGAGCATGAAGTCGTGGCTGACGGGCACGCATTCGTACTTGGCGATAAGGTGGTGCCAGTTCTCGATCTCGGCCGGATCGACCTCCTGCTCGGGCCAGCCCCAAAAGGATTGCTCGCCGATCACTTCGATCCCGTTCGCGCCCATTTCGGCGCAAGTGCGGATACAGTCTTCAAGGGTCATCTTGCCCTGGAAAGTCTCGTTCTGAAAGCTGTACAGGCTTACGCCGCGCTTGATCGGCATGTGGTTTTCTCCCCATCGGCGGCTGCCAAAGCGCCGCCTTGCCGTTGAACCGGAACCGCGTGGCTGCCCGCGACTCTCTGTGGAAATATTAGAATGTTCATTCTATAAAATACCGGGCCGCGTCAAGCTTTGATCGCTTCAACCCGGGCGCGCCACGCGCCGTCCATCGGCGAGATCCGCACGACGCAGGCCTGATCTGCGAGGAGGCCGCCCGCAAGGAGGACGTGGGTGCTGCGTATATCGTTGCAGGTTGCCGATGGCCTCGATGATATCGAGCGCGAGCGTCATGCCGTTTTTGGCCAGCGCAGCGGCCAGGCCGACCGTATCCTTGTCGCACCTGAGTTGGAAATCGGTGTGGTTCAGCCCCGCCGCCTGTGCAGCGCGGACCCGGTCGGCGAGCGCGTCATTGTCTTCGGCTAACTGCCATTCGATGCAGGCGGACACGTGCATGTCCGGTTTCCCTATTCGAACGGCCGGCTGCCGGTTGTCGGGGGCGGTCGCCAACCGCCCCCTCATGAGTCATCGGGTCAGATCAGTACTTCACCCCAAGCCGCACGCCGTAGAGCCGCGGCGAGCCGAACTGCCAGTTGTAGATGTCGTCTGCGCCCGCAGAGGTGAAGCTTCCGTAGGTAAGCGGACGCTTGTTCTCGAGGTTCTTGACATAGGCAGAGAGGGTGAAGCGCTTGTTCTCGGGCGCATATTCCAGGCTCAGGTTGGTCTGGGAGAAAGCGTCCTGCGTGCCATCGCGGTAGTTGTAGAAGTCGAGGAAGTACGATGACTTGAAGGTCGAATCCGCGCGGGCGGTCAGGGTGCCGGCCGAGCCGAGGTGGAACACATGATCCAACCCGACCGCGATGATGAAGCGCGGCGAGAAGGGCGGGTGGTTCCCGGCAAAGTTCGGCTGCTGGACTCCCGGCGTGGTCGGGTCGAGATCGCCGATGCCATTGCGGTCGAAGTTGCCACCGGGCGCCTGGTACACGTTGAACTGCGCGAGCAGCTCGTCGTACCGTGCGTTGAGGTAGTTCACCGAGGCATTGAAATGGGTGTCGTCATCGAGCCCGATGGTCGTCGCCGCCTCGATGCCCCAGATGGTCGCCTTGCCCGCGTTGAAGGTCTGCCCGCCCTTGGTGGTATCGAGCAGCACCGAGACCTGCAGGTCCTTGTAGTTGTAGTAGAACGCGCCGAGGTTGAACTGGTGCTGGCGATGATCGCCGAACGTCTGCTTCCAGCCCGCTTCGTAGGCGGTGTTGGTCTCGGGCTTGTAGGTTCCGACGGAATCGAAGCCGCCGCCCTTGAAGCCGGTCGAAACCTTGGCATAGACCAAGGTGTCGCGGCTGGGCTGATAGTTGAGCCCCGCCAGCCAGGTGACCCGGTTTTCCGAGCTCTTGAGCGGAATGTTCTGGAGGTAGGGCAGCTTCAGGATGTTCTTGCGGCCCGGACCCGAATTGAACAGGAAGTCCGTGGTCGGCGTGCCCGGCGGAACGAGGAAGGCATCCGGCGGACCCGCGCCGAAGGGCGTGCCGTTGAGATAGAGCGCCGAGCGGCTGTTGTCGGTGTAGCGCAGGCCGCCGACCGCTGTCAGTGTTTTGCCCAGCGGCACTTCGACCTGACCGAACACCGACTTGCTCTCGCTGTTGATGTTGCGGCCGAAGTAGGTGAGGTACGAGCCATTGGGCAGCGGTGCCGGGATGCCGATCGGTGCGACGAAGAAGCCGTTCTCGCGGTCGAGCTTCTCCTTGAAGTAGAATCCGCCGATCTGGTAGGTTACGCCGCTGATCACGCCGTTGAGCCGCAGTTCATGGCTCTGGGTGTCGGCCTCGTCGAGGAAGTTGAAGCTCTGGTAAGTCTCGGGCAACGAGAGATGCGTGCTGGGATCGCCGCTGTATTTGCGATAGCCGCCGGTATAAGTGAGCGTTGCTTCGGGGCCGAACTTGTAGGCGATGCGACCGCGGATCGCCCAGGTATCGGCGGCGACATGGCTCTGGCCGAAGAACGGTGCGGCAAAGTTGGCACGGTCGATCTTGCCTAGGAAATTGGTCTTGGACGGGATGCAGAGCGTTTCACCCACATACTTGGGCGCGACCTGCACAAAGCCGTTGGCATTGCAGCCCGGGCCCGTGGGGCCGTTGCCCGGTGCGTTGAGGTCGGTCGAGGCATAGGCCTGCGGGCTGAAGCTGCGGTTGGCATATTCAGCCGCCAGATTGATCGAGAGCGCGTCGGTCGGATCGAGCCGCAGCGAGACGCGGCCGCCATAGGCGTGGTTGTCGTCCGAACGGAACGCCTTGTAGGCGGGGAACACGAAGAAGCCGCCGCCGGCGGGGCTGCCGACATAACCGTCGCGGTCCTCGTAGAAGCCCGCGACGCGCACTCCGGCCTTGTCGCCGAAGGGCACATCGACCCCGGCATCGGCACGCACCGAATTGTAGTTGCCGTAGCTTGCGGAACCGTCGAAGGCGAGGTCATGGCCCGGTTTGCGGGTGATGAAGTTGATCGCGCCGCCGGTCGAGTTGCGGCCATAGAGCGTGCCCTGCGGCCCGCGCAGAACCTCGACGCGGTCCATGTCGAACAGCGACATCGCCATGATATTGGGGCGGTTGAGATATTCGCCATCGACGTTGACGACGACCGAGGTGTCCTGCGATTCATCGTTCGACGTTGTGCCGACGCCGCGGACCGAGATCTTGACCGTGCCCTGATCCTGGTTGAGCTGGACCACGGGCGCGACCTTGTCGATGTCATTAAGATCGGAGAAGCCAACCTTCTTGAGCTCTTCGCCGCTGATCACGTTGATCGCGATGGGAACGTCGTTGACGTTCTGCGTGCGGTTCTGCGCGGTCACGACGATTTCGGCCGTACTCGCGTCGGTGCTCGCTTGGGCGGCCTGCTGGGCTTGGGCCTGAACGGGGCCGAGCGCGGCGATGGCGATGATCGCGCTGCCCGTGAGCAGACTGATGCCTTGGATGGTGGTGCGCATGATCCCTCCCTTGATGCACTCCGCTTGATCCGGAGTGTCTGGTTAGCGGCGTGAGCCAAGGCCCGATGGCAGGGCCTGGAACTCAGGTTGTCCCCCGGCGAACCATTCCGGCACCGCATGCCGAAATGAGCCGAACCGGACTTCGAATGTCAGGTGTCCTGCCTGATTGGGTCCATTAAGTGAAATAGTATGTTTTCATCGATATCTATCTACGAAATTGATGCATTAGCTATTTGGCGCAAAGGTCAAACCAATGCCGGCATGACCTTGCGCGAAAGCAAATCCAGTGTCTGGTTGCCCAGTGCGAGGCGCTCCTCGGTGAGCGGGCCGGTGGTCGTGCCGCACAGGACGTTGCCGATCCCGAGCGCCTTGTAAGGCAGGAGATGCTCGATCACCGTCTCGGGCGAGCCATAGAGGCACCATGTGCCGATCCAGTCCTCGCTGAGCGCATTGGGCGTGCGGTCGGTCTTGGTGTTCTCGGCGTTGCTCTCAGCCCGCGCGTTGAATTCCGCCTCGCGCTCGACGGCAGCCTGATAGGCCTTGAGGATGACTTCGAGCTCCTCGCGTGCCTGATCGTCGCTCTCGGCGACATGAACGCATTGGTACGTGTGCGTGGTCCAGTCGAGCGCGCTGGTGACCACTTCTGCAGAGTGGCCAGCCGTAGTCAGCATGCCGTGGTATATATCGAAGAACTTTTTCACGTGGACGAAGGGCTCGGTGCCGCCGATCTTGGGTGGGGTGAAGGCAGGGATGAAGGCGGGCCAGCCGTGGGTTGCAGCGCGGCGGGCGCTCGCTTCCTTCATCGCCACCGGCATCAGCCGCGCGTGGCCAGGGGTAAAGGCGGCGGGCGCGATGCGCTGGAGCACGCGGCCCTGATGCGGGCCGTTGTCGATCTCGACCGCTGGGTCCTCCATCGCCTTGGCCCAGAGCGCTTCGGCGAGTTCGAGGTTGCGCTCGGCGATGGCGCCTGCATCCTTGTAGGTAACGCCGAAGCCGATCATTTCCTCGGGCGTGGTGCCGCTGCCGATGCCGACCAGCAGCTTGCCGTCGGTCAGTTGGTCAAGAATGTTGATCCGCTCGGCAAAGCGCACCGGGTGGTGCAGCGGGACCGAGACGACCGAGAAGCCGAAGTGCATGTGCGGCATCTTGGCGGCGAGGTAGGCGGCAAAAATGAAGCTGTCGCTGCCGACCGGCATGTAGCCGTTGAAGTGGTGGTCGGGCATGAAGATGGCCGAGAAACCGAGCTCGCCAGCACGCAGGGCATGCGTCTCGAGGTCCTTCATGAGCTGCCGGTCGTCTTCCGGGCGCAAGGTGCGCGCGTTGAGGAACACCGAGAAACGCATGGCCTTACCTTCTCCCAAGCAGCCTGTCCGCGATCCTCCGGCGCCCGGGTCAGGATCGTTTTGGTACGGTCTTGCCGAATCAAATTAGAATTGACGTTCCTGTTTTAGTAGAGTCTAGCAAACCAATGTCAACCGCCACACGCCACACTGAAGCGCTTGCGCTACAGGCCTTTAGTCGCAAGCCGCGTCAGGGGCGCAGCTTGGCCTCGTTCGAACGCATGCTCGAGGCGACCAAGTCGCTGATGATCGAGACCGGCGGAGACAGCTTCACGCTGCAGGACGTCAGCGAGAGGGGGCAGGTCTCGATCGGTTCGATCTACTTGCGGTTCGAGAGCAAGGACCGGCTGCTCCATGCGGTGATCGCCGAGGAACTCCAGGCAATCATCGCCAAGGAAAGCGCGATGATCGAGGCCACGCTGGGGGAATCGCCGACGCTGGCCGATTTTCTGCCGCGCTATATCACGCGCTACAGTGCGTTCCTGCAGGAGCATGCGCCCTTGCTCGGGACGATCATGAACCGCGCCGCGGTCGATCCCGAGGTGTCCGAACCGGGCAAGGAGACCGCGCGGCGGTCGTCTGAGCAATCGGTTGCGGCGATCCTGACCTACCGCAACGAGATCAAGGCCGCCGATGCCGAGGCCAAGGCGCTGACGGTGTTCCAGATCGTTTTCGCCACGATCGCGCGCCAGTTCGGGCTAGGCTCGACGCCGGAATCGAGCGATCCGCACTTGTGGTGCGTGATCAAGGATGAGCTTGCCAAAATGGCGCTCGCATACTTGCGCCACGCGGATTGAGGCGGGGGCGCTCGATTAGACCATCAACCATACTCGTCGCTGCGCTCGCAATGACGAATGGATGGTGAGCAGGCTTTCTCGTCAGAACGGCCCGGCCAGACGGTGCAGCGCGGCGCCCATGATGCCGCCGATTTCCTCGCCGGGACGGCCCGAAAGCTGCGCGGCGCCGATCGAGACGCTGGTTTCCACCACATCGCGGCATCGCTCGTAGCGGCGTTCTTCGTAGGCGAGGAGTGCTGTTTCGGCAGTGTCCGCGCGCGCCAGTTCCTCGCCCAGCACCAGCGCACTTTCGACGGCGATGCCTGCGCCTGAGGCGAGGTGCGGCGTGGTGGCATGGACCGCATCGCCCAGGAGCACGATCCGCCCATCCGACCAAGGGCGGGGCTGGATCTTGGCGGCGAGCGGGCGGTAGTTGACCCAGTCTTCGGCGGTCATGGAATCGCGCACCCAGCCGGCATTGCCGCCAAAATCGGCAAGGTGGGCCTTCATTTGCGTGACAAGGGCTTCACCTTCAAGGCGCTCTTCGCTTTCATCGTGCGGGGTGAGCAGCCAGAGGTAGATGCGGTCCTCTCCGCAGCGGGTGATGCCGACCATGTAGCGGTGACCAAAGAACATCTCGCCGCGCTCCAGCGTCGGCGGCTTCTTCATCGAGACGCGCCAGCAACCCTGACCCGTGGGCTCGGCCTCTCCCATATGCGGGAAGGCCAGATCGCGCACGCGAGAACGGACGCTGTCGGCGCCGATGACGAGATCGTAACGGCCAGTGGTGCCGTCGGTGAAGGTGACGTCAACGCCGCCGTGGCGATTGGCGAGGGTATCGACAGTGATGCCGAGCCGCACGGGCACGCCCGCTGCGGCAATGCGCTGCTGCATCAAGTGGTGCAGCACCGGGCGCATGATGCCGCCGGTGGCGGGCAGGCCATCCTCGATGGGGGGCTCATCCAGATCGCGCAAGTGCATGCCGTTGAACAGGAACATGCTGGAGCCTGCGACGATGGCGCCTTCGCGCGCAATGTCCTCGACCATGCCGAGGCGCTGGTAGGCGCGCAGGGTCGGCCCGGTGATGCTGATGCCCGCGCCATAGACGCGCCATTCGGGATCGAGATCGATCAGCGTGACGGCGACACCGCGCGCGGCAAGATCGATGGCGGCCGCCATGCCGCCGATGCCGCCGCCGA
>CAILIO010000270.1 GCA_903834285.1 uncultured Sphingomonadales bacterium
AGCCGCATGAACTCCGGGTCCGCCTGCTGCCAGGCAATGAAGCGCAGGCCGGTGGTGATGAACTGCAGCGGCGTCGTCGGCATGGCTGCTGCCATGCGCCGCAGCCGTTCCCAAGGGTTGTTCTGGAAGTACCGCACCGCGACGGCCATGTGGCTCGACGAGGTGAAGTCGATCGCACGGAACCCGCAGGCCTCCGTTAGCGCGGCGGCCTGCAGCATATGCGCGGTGTTGAGCCCGGTGGCACCCCACAGGCTCTGGTTGCCATCGCGCATGGTTACATCGACCAGCCTGAGCGTTGTCATTGGGCAAGTCCTGTCAGAAATCCGGTGTCTACCCCGCCCGCCGCAAAGCGCGGATCGGCGGCGATGCGGGCGTGGAGCCCGGCAGTGGTGGGCACGCCTTCGATGCAGATGCACCTCAACGCGGCTTGCAGCCGCGCGACGGCTTCCTCGCGGCTCGGCGCATGGACGATGAGCTTGCCGAGCAGGGAATCGTAGAACGGCGGCACTTCACCGCCCGCGGCGATATGCGTGTCGACCCGGATGCCTGGCCCTGCCGGCCATGCCGCCCGCGTGATCCGGCCTGGTGCGGGGCGGAAATCGGCCTCGGGGTCTTCGGCGTTGATGCGCACCTCGATGGCATGGCCTACGGGTCGCACCATGGCCTGCGTCAGCGTGAGGCGCTTGCCTGCTGCCACCAGCAACTGCTGCTCGACCAGATCCACGCCGGTGATCGCCTCGGTCACCGGATGCTCGACCTGGATGCGCGCGTTGAGCTCTAGGAAGTAGAACGAGAAGTCGGTCGCATCGACGAGGAACTCGGCCGTTCCGGCGCCGCGATAGCCGATGTGCCGTGCGAGCCGCACCGCCGCATCCTCGATCCCCGCGCGCGCAGGCTCGGGCATGGCGGGGGCAGGGGCCTCTTCCACCAGTTTCTGGAAGCGCCGCTGGATCGAACAGTCGCGCGTACCGAGGTGGATCGCGCTGCTGCCATCCCCAAGCAGCTGCACTTCCACATGCCGCCCTTTGGCGACGAACCGCTCTACATAGACCGCCGAATTGCCGAACGCCGCCTGCGCCTCGGCCTGCGCCATATCGAGCACGATATCGAGGTCTTCGGCGCGGTCCACCCGCCGCATCCCCTTGCCGCCGCCGCCTGCCACGGCTTTGAGTAGCAGAGGATAGCCGATCTCTTCCGCGCGGGCATGGACCGCCGCGCGCGTTGCCGCGTCGCCGCCCGGCAGCACCGGAAGGCCGGCCTCGAGCGCTAGGGCGCGCGCGGCTAGTTTGTCGCCCATGCCCTCGAGCGTCTTGATATCGGGGCCGACAAACCGGATCCCCTCCCCCGCGACAGCCCGCGCAAAGACGGCATTCTCCGAAAGAAAGCCGTAGCCCGGGTGCACTGCATCGCAGTTGGCGGCGACCATCGCCGCTACGACCTTGTCAATCGACAGGTAACTCTGCGAGGAGGGGCCGGGGCCGAGCAGCACGGTCTCATCCGCCATCAATGCGGGGAGCGATGCAGCGTCGGCACTGGAAACACCGAGCACGGTGGTGATCCCCATCGCCTTGGCGGTGCGGATCACGCGCAGGGCGATTTCGCCACGATTGGCTATGAACAGTCGGCGGATCATGGTGTGCTGGGCCTTTGCGCTCAGGCGAGCCGGATGAGAGGCTGGCCCGTGGCAACCATCGTCGCATTGGGCACGAGAACTTCGGCAACCTTGCCCGCGCGTCCGGCGTGCACCGGGTTCATCAGCTTCATCGTCTCAACGATGCCGACGACCGTTTCGGGCCCGACTTCATCGCCAACCGCCACGAACGGCGGCGCACCGGGCTGCGGCGCGTGGTAGAAGGTGCCGGGCAGGGGCGCAGCAACGGCATCGGGATCAGCCACATGCCCGGCCTCGGCAATTGCCGCATCGGGCGCGCTGCCGGCCCATTGCCATTCCTGCGTCAGGCCCGCTTCGGCGTTGTCGCCGCGTGCCAGCCGCAGGCGAAAACGCTGCGTCGAAAGGTCAAGCTCGCGGTAGGGCGAGGCCTCGATGATCGCCGCGATTTCGGCGATATCTTCGGCAGTCAGGGGCAAGTCTTCGCTCATCATTATGTCCGGTCAGGCCTTGGCCGCGGCCAGCATCTCGCGCGAGGCGGCGATGATCGCGTCGGAGAAGGCTGTGTCGTTGAAATGCGCATCGATCGCAGTGACCGGCACCTCGGCGGGCATGACCGCGCGCAAGTACTCGGCAAACGGCGGCGGCACGCTCGGGTCCATCAGGTGCCCGGCCGGGCTGTCGTGGTTGGAGAACCCATGTAGCGGGGTGAATACCCGCACCGGGCCCGTGGCATCGCGCACATTGGCGGCGAGATGGTCGGCGAGCTTCTTGAGGTCCTCGAACGTCGTGCGCACGGCGGTCAGCTGTGGATTGTGTTCGTGATAGCGGCGGCCCGGGAACTGTTCGCGCGATATTTCGATCGGCCCGCCGATGATGAAGTCCGCATTGCCGGGCGCGAGGATCGTCGGAATACCCTTGAGCAGCGCGGGCCGCCCGCGATCCGGTCCGGTATCGGCGAGGCCGCCGAAGATATGGTCGATGATCTCGGTCTGCGATAGATCAAGCACCAGCGCGACGTCCTTGCCGACCGCAAGGCCATCGAGCGTTGGCCCGCCGGCACCCGAGGAATGGAACACCATGACCTCGCAGCCATCGCTTTCCAGCGCCTCGCGGATGCGGCGCACGCTTGCCTCGGTGGTGCCGAGCGTGGTGATCAGGACCAGCGGCCGCTCCGCCGCCGCCTTGGGGTCATAGCCCTTGGCCATGCCCGCAACGGCATTGGCCGCATTGCGGAACACGTCGCGGCTGATCGAATTGAGCCCGGAAATGTCGGTCACCGC
>CAILIO010000271.1 GCA_903834285.1 uncultured Sphingomonadales bacterium
CCGGGCGGGATTCAAGCAACAAAATCAAGGTTATGCACCAGCAACCGCCTTCATCTCACGCCGCAGCCCCTTCACGATCGCTCGGAATATCGTCGTCTGATGAGCAGGGATCTTCAGGTCTGCTTCGGAGAGCCATGCGAGAACCTCATCCAGGGCGGCTATAGCCTCGTCCCTGTTTGTGAAATACGCATTGTGGAGGGCGCGCTCGACCCGCTCGATCGCCTGCTCGCGAAGAGCGGTCACGTCCTCGACAAACTTCGCCCGTAGGGCATCCACAGCGACGTCATAGGACCGCTTGGAGTCGTCGGCTGGATCGTATTCCTGTGTCATCCGGCGAGCCTCTCCAAGGGCTTGTCGTCATTCCCGGCGGCCGGCTTCTGCTTCTTCTCGATTGCAAAGGCGTCATGCGCCTGCACAACGCGCAGCATCGCAAGAAACTGCCGGGCCTCCTTAATCGAGGTGTACCCCGAGGCGTTCCCGCCTGCATCGGCCATGGCCTGGAGCAAGTTAAAATCGTCAGCCATGCGCTCGCCTCCGTTCAAATTCCTCGATTACATCAGCCACCTTTGCCGCTTGCGCCTTTGAAGCGACGTCAAGCCACTCCTGAGACGCTCGACCGGTGCCGCGCTCCTCGGCCGCCCTGAGAGCGTGAGCAAGGATCGTTACAGGATCCTCGTCTTCACGAAGCGGGCCGACTAAGGATTGCCAGAGCTTAAGCGCGTCCGCGATTTCCTGGCAGGATAGGTCGCTCATGCTCGCACCGCCTGCTTCGCCTTGATATCCGCTACCGGCGCGCTCTCGACCAGCTTCGTGGCCCGCAGCCGCCGCTCATGCCGCCCGCGGAGAAACCAGCCCAGCCAGGCCGCGCCTCCGAAGGCAAGGATCTGCGTTGTCTTCCAAACTGCCCATAGGGGGATAAAGATTCCAGGTTCCACGTCAGGCATACGCCTTCTCCTTTTTCTCGAAAACGCAACCCAACTCGTCTTTCCAGTTCACGCAATAGTTCTCAGGCGAAACCGTCTTCCCCGCCTGCATCCTGCAGGACTTGTTCACCGTGAGCGCTTTCACCCGGGCAAAGCCGCAATTCCCGCAGTTCTGTGTCGCAGGGCTTAGTCTTCCTTCGGACTGTTGCTTGCTGACGCGCTTTCTCTTGGCAGGGTCAAGCATCAGATGGCTCCCCATGGCTGGAACTGAATCACGTCAGCGTCTTCGCGCCGGGGCTCCGCCTTCGCATGGATGATCGCTGGCCGCGCCCACTGCCTCTGGAACCGCCGCCAAGTGGCATCTGGCCGCCACTTCTCCCCGTTCGCCGTCTCGGGCCGCCAGAGCATTGCATGGGGCGTGAAACCGATCGATGCCATCTGCTGAAGGCGGCCCTCCGCTGCGGCTATGGTATCCTTGGGGTAGCCCATGAGCACATAGGCGCGCATCCGGTGCGATTGAGGTGTAAACCCTGCCTCGATCAAACGTCGGGCCGCGGAGCGGAGTGTCTCGAACTCGTCGCCCGGGTCATAGGCAAAAAACATATTCGGGCGCGGCGTGAGCGAGGCGAGAAGCTCGACCTGATAATCCTGCAGCGACAATGCCTCAAGTCCACCAGTGAACTCCACACGACGTTTCTGCCGGCGCAGCATATCGAATACATCCTCGACATGCGGGCGCGGGCAGGCTAAAAGGTTGTCGTCCAGAATGTTCCAGCCGTCGATGACCGGCAGGAGCCTCGGCACAGGATCGCGCTTCCAGACTGAGCAGAACCAGCACCTTCGAGGGCATCCGCGCGAAGTGAAAATATACCCCTCGCGAACATACCTCCCCGGCACGAACTCGGCCCCCGGATCGCCGTAAGCCACCCCGCCGACCTTGACGGGCGCGATTTTCTCCCACTGCCGAGCCAGCCTTTCAGCCTTCGGCTTGTCATCGGTGAACGCCACCGAGATATGCACCTCGTCCGCCTCGGCAAACATATCGGGCGGCCCGAAATAGGCCAGATCGTCAGTCGGGCTCGCCTTTGTCTTGCGGGGGAAGACGCGGATGAGCCTCATTTCGGCTTCACCCACACATATCCCGTTCCAAGGCACACACCGCAAACTTGAACGATTGTCGTGATTGGGGAAGGCTTGTACCCGCTCCCGCCGCAGTGCGCGCATGGCTGGATCATTGGCTATCCTTTGCATCCGCAACGAATTGCAATGCGTTCTTAACAACAGGATCTTGAAACTCGTCCTTGAGAGCAAGGACAGCGGCGCGCATGGCATGAAGGTTGCGCGGCCTGCTGAAATCCTCGATGGGGACGCCAGCCGCCCACTCATACTCGGCATGGGCCTTGGTGAAGGCTTCAGCCA
>CAILIO010000272.1 GCA_903834285.1 uncultured Sphingomonadales bacterium
CGCGGCTGTTCGCTTCGGACCGCTACGAGGACATTCTCGCCGCGCTCGCCGCCGATGACAGCGCATTTGCCGCTGCCACGCTGGCGACGCTCCACACCAAGAGCCCGCAGACCTGCAAGGTTGCGCTGCGCCAACTGGCAACCAGCCTGACCCTTCCCGATTTCGCCGCGAACATGGCGATGGAATACCGCATCTGCAGTCGCGTCCTCGTCCGCCCGGACTTTGCCGAAGGCGTACGTGCGGTGATCGTGGACAAGGACAATGCCCCCAAGTGGAACCCGGCGACGCCCGAAGGCGTGACCGACGAGATGCTGGACGCGATTTTCGCGCCCCTGCCTGCAAACGAAGAATGGAGCCCGCTATGACGTATGAAACGATCCTGGTTGAACAGCGCGGCGCGGTGACGCTGATCACGCTCAACCGCCCCAAGTCGCTCAACGCCTTGAATTCGCAGGTGCTTGAGGAGCTGATCGTGGCGTTTGGTGCCTATGAGGCGGACCCCGGCCAGCGCTGCGCCGTCCTGACAGGCTCAGGCGAGAAGGCCTTTGCCGCTGGTGCGGACATCAAGGAAATGGCCGACAAGGCCACGACCGATTTCTACACCGGCGACTTCTTCTCGCGCTGGACCAGCCACATCGTGAAGGCCACGCGCAAGCCGTGGATCGCCGCGGTCAATGGCTTCGCGCTGGGCGGCGGGTGCGAGCTTGCGATGATGGCGGACTTCATCATCGCTTCGGAAAACGCCAAGTTCGGCCAGCCTGAAATCAAGCTCGGCGTCGCGCCCGGCATGGGCGGCTCGCAGCGCCTGACCCGCGCCGTGGGCAAGGCCAAGGCGATGGACATGTGCCTCACCAGCCGGATGATGGATGCGGTGGAAGCCGAGCGTTCAGGCCTCGTCAGCCGTGTCGTGCCGCTCGCCTCGCTGATCGACGAGGCGGTCGCCGCCGCCGAAGCCATCGCCGCGATGCCGCCGGTGGCCGTGATCGCCAACAAGGAAATGGTCAACGCCGCGTTCGAGATGACGCTCGATCAGGGCGTGCTGTTCGAACGCCGCGTGTTCCAGGTGCTGACCGCGACCGAGGACAAAGCCGAAGGCATGGCCGCGTTCATCGAAAAGCGCCCCGGCGTGTGGAAGGGGCGGTAGTCCATCTAACCCTCTCCCCTTCAGAGGAGAGGGTTGGGAGAGGGGGCTTACGCCGCAAACCCCTCTCCAACTTCGGCTAGGCAACAAGCTGCCAAGCCTTCGTATCCTCTCCCTCCAAGGGGAGAGGACAAGGAGAGTGGGTATGAAAATCGCATTTATCGGCCTGGGTAACATGGGCGGCGGCATG
Organism: uncultured Sphingomonadales bacterium; assembly: GCA_903834285.1. Lineage (GTDB taxonomy): Bacteria > Pseudomonadota > Alphaproteobacteria > Sphingomonadales > Sphingomonadaceae > Novosphingobium. Next base: position 1,332 of record CAILIO010000272.1, read on the forward strand.
GCCGCGAATCTGGTCAAGGCGGGGCATGATGTCCACGCCTTCGATCTTGCCGAAGCGGCGCTGGCGCGCGCGAAGGAAAGCGGCTGCACCACCTACACTTCGGTGAAGGACGCGGTGCAGGGCGCCGATGCCGTCGTCTCGATGCTGCCCAACGGCGCCATCGTGAAGGCCGTCTACACCGCTGACGTGATCGGCCATGCACCCACTTCGGCGCTGCTGCTCGATTGCTCGACCATCGACGTTGCGACCGCGCGCGAAGTCGCCGCGCTGGCGGCGGGTGGGGGCTATGCCATGGTCGATGCACCGGTTTCGGGCGGAATCGCGGCGGCCAATGGCGGCACGCTGACCTTTATGGTTGGAGGTTCGTCCGAAGCGTTTGCGCGCGGCGAGCCGATCCTGGCCGCGATGGGCAAGGCGGTGATCCATGCGGGGGACAGCGGCGCGGGGCAGGCGGCCAAGATCTGCAACAACATGCTGCTCGGCGCCTCGATGATCGCGACCTGCGAGACCTTTGCCATGGCCGAGAAGCTGGGGCTCGACCTGCAGACCTTCTTCGACATCTCCAGCAAGGCTTCGGGCCAGTGCTGGTCGATGACGAGCTATTGCCCGGTGCCGGGCGTCGGCCCGCAGACCCCGGCGGACAATGGCTATCAGGGCGGCTTTGCCACCGCGCTGATGCTCAAGGACCTGAAGCTGGCGATGGAAGCGGCCAAGGGTGCCGGGGCGGAAGTGCCGATGGGCGCGCGCGCGGCAGAGCTCTATGCGGCGTTCGCCGATGCGGGCAACGGCGGGCTCGATTTCTCGGCGATCATCAAGACGCTTTGAGGGATTGCCGCTCTGTCAGCCCTGAGGGCTGAAACCTCCCCGGGACAAGCTCGGGGAGGGATAGCGGGTCAGCGCATGCGGCTGGCGATGATGCGACCGATCGGGTCCCGGGCGAGGCTAGGCGAGACCGCCACCGCGCGGTCTTCCTCGCGCGAGGCGGAGCTTGCCTTCGGCGTCTCGCGCATCACAAGCGTACGCCGGACGGGGGCGGGGGCCCGGCTCGTTTCCGGTACGATGCCCTTCAGGAAATCGGCACCGATCCGCGACGTGTAGGCCGCCTTCGGGGTATCCGCTGATGCGAGCACCGTAAGGCGCTCGTTCGCGAGTGGCTTGCGGTTGTAGATAAATCCCTCGACCGGCCAGTGCGTCGTGCCGAGCCCGCCGAGCGGGGCGTACCACACGCGGACCTCGCTCCAGTCGTTTGCCGGGGAGACGTCCACCGCCCGGACGTTATCTTCCGGCTGGCCGCGCCGACCGTCGATGGGGGACCAGTTGGCATGGCGCAGCAGGACGGTGCGCGAATCGATCACCCGGCTCACGGCGGCGACATGGCCCAGCTGCATCGCGCCATGCGGGCGGAAGACCATGACCGCACCGACCTTGGGGCGCGCGCCGCGCGCATAGCGGCCGGCGGCCTGATTCCACCAGGTATGCGCATCACCGTAAAGCTGGATGCCCGAGACCTTGCGCGCATAGGGCACGCACTGGATGTAGGGCAGCGCGAAATCGCGCCCGGCATTTTCGGCACCGTCATCCAGGCCATCATCGCTTGAACTGGCCGGATCGGGCGCGATCGGGCGTGCCAGCGCCAGAGGCGGCACTGCGGCGAGCAGGAAAAGGAGTGCGATTCGCAGAGGTGCCGGGCTCATGCAAGCACTTTGCCGCCACGTGGTTAAAGCCGCTCTCGCCAATCTGGTTAATGCGAGGTTAGGAAGGCCGGCAGGTTAACCGTGCCGCCACGCTGCGCTTGCGTTCCGGGCGTGTTGGGGCCACGGGAGGGCAATGCTTCCCCAGGTTATCATTATTGGCCGCCCCAATGTCGGCAAGTCGACGTTGTTCAATCGGCTGGTCGGCAAGAAGCTTGCGCTCGTCGACGATCAGCCTGGCGTGACGCGCGACCGCCGCTTTGGCGATGCGGATCTGCTCGGTCTGAAGTTTACCATTGTCGATACGGCGGGGTGGGAAGATCTCGATCCCGAGACGCTGCCGGGGCGCATGCGCCAGCAGACCGAAGCCTCGCTGGTGGGCGCCGACGTTGCACTCTTCGTGATCGACGCGCGCGCGGGCGTGACCCCGCTCGACGCGGAAATCGCGCGGTATCTGCGCTCCAGCCGCATTCCGATCGTGCTCATGGCCAACAAGGCCGAAGGGCGCGCGGGCGATCCGGGGCTCTATGATGCCTTCGCGCTGGGCTTTGGCGAACCGGTCGCGTTTTCCGCCGAGCACGGGCAGGGCCTTGCCGATCTGTTCGAGGCGCTGCGCCCGCATATCGAAGGCACCGCGGACGACGATGATGACGACATGCCCCCGCTGGAAGGCGAGGAGGACGAAGAGGAGTTCGATCCCGAATCGGTCCTCAAGCTCGCCATCGTCGGGCGCCCCAATGCGGGCAAGTCCACGCTGATCAACAAGATGCTTGGCGAAAACCGGCTGCTGACCGGGCCCGAGGCGGGAATCACGCGCGATTCGATCGCGATCGACTGGCAGTGGTTCGATCCTGCGAGCGATGCCTACCGTCCGGTGCGGCTGATCGATACCGCCGGGATGCGCAAAAAGGCGCAAGTCGTCGAAAAGCTCGAGAAGATGTCCGTCGCCGATGCGCGCCGTGCGATCGACTTTGCCGAAGTCGTCGTGCTGCTGCTCGATGCGACGCGCGGGCTCGAGCATCAGGACCTCAAGATCGCCTCGATGGTGCTCGAGGAAGGCCGCGCGCTGATGATCGCGATCAACAAGTGGGACGTGGCGGAGGACCCTTCGGCGCTGTTCAACGGCGTGCGCGCGGCGCTCGAGGAAGGGCTGGCCCAGGTGCGCGGGGTGCCGCTGCTCGCGGTTTCGGCGCGGACGGGCAAGGGGCTCGACCAGATGCTGACCGCGGCGTTCGATATCCGCGCGGCATGGTCGAAGCGCGTGCCGACCTCGGCGCTCAACCGCTGGTTCGACGATGCGCTCGCCGCCAATCCGCCGCCGGCCCCGGGCGGCCGCCGGATCAAGCTGCGCTACATCACACAGGCGCGCATCCGCCCGCCGAGCTTCGTGATGTTCGGCACGCGGCTCGATCAGCTTCCCGAAAGCTATCGGCGCTATCTGGTGAACGGCATCCGCCGCGAACTGGGTTTCGATGCGGTGCCTATCCGGCTGACCTTGCGCAGCCCGACGAACCCGTTCGCGAAGAAGTAACAGGACGCGCCATGCCCCATGATGCTCTGCCGCTGGACCCCGCGATGCTGCCCCGCAGCGCGGGTAGTGCCATCATGCGCGGCATTCGCGGCATGTGCCCGCGCTGCGGGGGGACGCATCTTTTCGCACGCGGGCTGAAGCCGGTCGAGCGGTGCCGGATGTGCGGGCAGAACTGGACACTGCACGCGGCGGACGATTTCCCGCCCTATATCGCGATCCTCTTGACCGGGCACCTGATGGCGCCGGTGATCATACTGCTGGGCAAGGCGGAATGGATCCCGGAATGGGCGATGATGCTGATCGTGCTCGCGTTGGCCGCATCGCTGATCGCCGCGATCCTGCGCCCCGCCAAGGGCGGCGTGATCGCGATGCAATGGTGGCTGGGGATGCAGGGCTTCGCCGGGCATTCGGGCAAGGTTGAGGCGGGGGTGGCTTAGGCCCAATTCCCCACAACTCCCCTCGTCACCCCGGGCTTGACCCGGGGTTTGGCTTTTCTTCGAGGACAGCGCCGTGCCGCAATAGCGGGACCCCGGATCAAGTCCCGGGTGACGGCGGGCGATGAGGGTTGATACCTCGGGGTGTTACGATCGGAAGTTCGTGGGAACCGCGCGTTCCTACTTTCGCGGTGCAAACACCTTGTCGACCGTTGCCAGCGCGTCAGTCAGGTCTGCAATCATCATTCTGATGTACACCTTGGTTTCAGCGGCAGTTTCAAATGTAGGAGAGATTGCGAAAAAGCTCTCGCCATCGGCCTGATTATGGGTCCGATGATATGCCACTGAGACATATGCGACTCGACGCCCAGCCTGCTCATCCGACAGGACCCAAAACTGATCGAGCGGCTTCGAACCTAAAGACATGACATAAGCCTAGCGCTCATTCGATTATCCGCAATGTAGTCTCATTCCGAAAGGCAGCTTTCAGCCCCAACCCTGCCAAAGCCGCCGCCTCACAAGAAGTTATTCGGCCAGATCATCGTGCGCCACATATGCGCGCTGGGCGTACCGTCGAAGCCTAGCCCTTCCTTCGGCTCTCTGAAGTTCCGCCCGATCACGTCTTCCAGCTCCTCGGGCACCACCACCGGAAAATCATCGAAGAAGTAGGTGTCGTAGAGCGTCATCTGGCGGGCGGTCATGTACCACTTGTGGTTCTTCGCATATTCCGCGTCGCGCAGGAGGTAGTCCGGCACCTCGTAGTCCGGGCCGAAGAAGGCGTGGTAGCTTTCGGGGTACGCATAGCCCGCGCTTGCATCGGGCACATAGCGCAGCGCCTGGTGATACTTCACCGCGAAGGCGACTTCGGGATCGACATAGGGCTCGACCAGCTGCGCGCTCCAGTAGCCGTGGTCGCAGCGGATCAGGCAGCCGTTGGAAATGTCGTGCAGCAGGCAGGCCATCACGACCTTTTCCGGCAGGCCATCATCCAGCGCGCGCTTGGCGCTGACGAGGAGGTGGCGCACGGTGATATCGCCGAAGCGGCAGCGGAAGAAATCCATCAGGCGCGGGCGCTCGGGCATGCGCGGCAGGGCTGGGTTGTCGCCCATCATGAACACCGTCTTGGGGTTCAGGCGCTTCAGCAGCTCGCCCTCGTTATCGACGAAATCGGAGCCCTTCCAGCCGACGGGGGAAGGATAGATCAGGCGTTCGCGACCGTCTTGCGGCCAGGGTCGAGTATTGTCATTCATACGTGCGAGGATAGGCGCGGCGCTGCCAGCGGGCAAGCGCCGCGCCCCTAGCTTACAGAACTTCGAACAGCCCCGCCGCGCCCATGCCGCCGCCGACGCACATCGTGACGACGACATGCTTCGCGCCGCGGCGCTTGCCTTCGATCAGGGCATGCGCGGTGCAGCGCGCGCCAGTCATGCCATAGGGGTGGCCGATCGAGATCGAGCCGCCGTTGACGTTGAGCAGCTCGTTCGGAATGCCGAGCTTGTCGCGGCAATAGAGCACTTGTACGGCGAAGGCCTCGTTGAGTTCCCACAGGCCGATGTCATCCATCTTGAGGCCGAAGCGCTTCAGCAGCGCCGGGATCGCGTAGACCGGGCCGATGCCCATTTCATCGGGTTCGGTACCCGCCGCCGCCATGCCGACATAGCGGCCAAGCGGGGTAAGACCCTTCTGCGCCGCAACCGCGGCTTCCATCAGGATGACCGCGGCCGACCCGTCCGAAAGCTGGCTGGCATTGCCGGCAGTGACGATGCCGCCCTCGATCACCGGCTTGAGTGCCTGAAGGTTTTCCAGCGTGGTCGAAGGGCGGTTGCCCTCGTCCTTGGTCAGATGCACGTCCTGCATCGTGATCTCGCCGGTTTCCTTGTTCTGCACGCCCATCGAGGCGTCAGCGGCGACGATCTCGTCATCGAACTTGCCGGCGGCCTGCGCGGCGGCGGTGCGCTGCTGCGACTGGAGCGCGTATTCGTCGCAAGCTTCGCGGCTGATGCCGTAGCGCTTGCCGACGACTTCGGCAGTCTGCAGCATCGGCATGTAGACCGAGTTGTGCATGGCAACGAGGCTGCGATCGGGCGCGACGCGCATGTCCTTGGTCTGGACGAGGCTGATCGATTCCTGTCCGCCAGCGGCAACCACATCCATGCGGTCGACGATGATCTGCTTGGCGGCTGTGGCGATGGTCATCAGGCCCGAGGAGCACTGGCGGTCCATGCTCATGCCCGCGACGGTGACGGGGAGCCCGGCGCGCAGCGCGACCTGCCGGGCGATGTTGCCCGCCTGTGTGCCCTGCTGCAGGGCCGAGCCCCAGAGCACGTCGTCGATCTCGCCGCCTTCGATCCCGGCGCGTTCGACGGCGGCCTTGAGCGAAAGCGCGCCGAGCGTCGGCCCGGGAGTGGCGTTGAACGCGCCCTTGTAGGCACGGACGATGGGGGTGCGGGCGGCGGCAACGATAACGGCATCACGCATGGGGGCTCTCCTTGGCATCCGATGGGAGTACGGGACTTTGGGCAATCGGGTTACCGCCGAAGTGGTCGCGCAGCTCGCGCTTCAGCACTTTGCCGATGGGGCTGCGCGGCAGTTCGCCTACCACTTCGATGCGGGCAATGCGCTGCGTCTTGCCAAGCGCGCGGTTGGCTTCAGTGCGGATCGCTTCGGGGTCGGCAGTGGGATCGGCCAGCACGACCACGGCGAGCGGGGTTTCGCCCCACTGGTCGGACGGCACGCCGACAACCGCGGCTTCCTTGACTGCGCCCTGGCGGGTCAACTCGGCCTCAAGGTCGGTCGGGAAAATGTTGAACCCGCCCGAGATGATCATGTCCTTGGCGCGGTCCATCAGGATGAGGAAGCCGTCCTCGTCGAACCTCCCCACATCGCCGTGGCGCAAGTAGCGGTGGCCGTCCTTGTCGTACCATTCCATCTCGCGCGTCTTGGCCGGCTGGCCGTGGTAACCGTTCATCATGATGGGCGATCTGCCGACGATTTCGCCCGTTGCGCCGGGTGGCAGTTCGTTGCCGTCCTCATCGATGATCTTGATGACATGGCCGGGTGAGGGCTGGCCCACGGTGTGGAGCTTGTCGGGGAACTTGTGCGCGACGAGGTTGGTGGTCGCGCCGCCTTCGGTGAGGCCATAGCCTTCGACCAAGCCGCCAGGCCAGCGCGCCAGCACATCTGCCTTGAGCCAGGCGGGGAAGGGCGCGGACGTGCAGGTCTTGAGCCGGTAGGACGAGAGATCGAAGCTGTCGAAGTCAGGGTGCTCCATGATCCGGCGGTACTGCACCGGCACGAGCATGGCGTTGGTGACGCGCTCGCGCTCGCTGAGTTCGAGGAACGCGCGGGCATCGAACTTCTTCATCAACACCACCTTGCCCGCTGCGGTGAGCGTGGGGAGGAAGCTGACCAGCGTCGTGTTCGAATAGAGCGGGGTCGAACAGATCGTTGCAGTATCGTCGTCAAAGCCCGAACCGACCCCGCGCCGCACATATTCGTGGCGCATCTGGTGCGATTGCACGATGCCCTTGGGCACGCCGGTGGTGCCCGAGGAATAGATGATGTTGAACGGGTCTTCGGGCGCAGGGAGGCGTTCTTCGGGCTGGGCCCCTTCCGGAGCGATCCACTCCGAGAAGGGAACGCCTGCGTCACTATCGTCGAGCGCGATGCGCTTGACGTGGGCGGGGAAGGGCAGGTCCGCCAGCCCTTCGGCCATGGCGGCATCGAGCAGCAGCACCCGGCTGGTGCTGTCTGCCAGCATGGCCAGTACGGTTGCGGGCGCGGCGGTCGAGGTGAGCGGTGCGGCCACGGCCCCGGCGCGCAGCGCGCCGAGGAAGGCGAGCCCGGTATTCACCGAATTGCTCGCCGCAATGGCGACCGGCTCATTCGCCTCCACGCCTTCGCGCTGTAGCGCGGCGGCCACGCGGTCGAGCATACCATCGAGATCGGCCCACGACAGGCGCGCGGTTTCATCCGCGATGGCGATGGCATCGCCCCGCCGGGCCGCATGGGCGCGCAGGATCACGCTCAGCGGGATGAACGGGCTCTCGACGATGTCTTCGATGCGCATGGCCGCTCTTGTCCTCAATCGAACGCTTCGCCGGCTGCGGCCTTCTGCGCCAGCAGCGGGGCAACCGGAAGGCCGTGCTTTTCAAGGCCGTCGACGACGGCGCTAAGCCCGATATGGCTCGCCCAGAACATCGGGCCGCCGGTCCATGTGGGCCAGCCATAGCCGTTGAGCCAGACGGTATCGATGTCGGACGCGCGCTGCGAGATGCCTTCCTCGAGGATGAGGGCGCCTTCGCTGATCATCGGGTAAAGCAGGCGTTCGAGGATCTCCTGCGCATCGATCGAGCGCTGCGGCTCGCCGTCCTTGGCCGCCCATTCGGCGATCAGTCCGCGCGTGACATCGGCAGGCGTGCGCTGGCGGTTGGCGTCGTAGTCATAGAAGCCCTTGCCGGTCTTCTGGCCCCAGCGGCCGAGCGCGCAGAGCGCCTCGCGCAGCGTCTCGATGCGGTTCGGGTCACGGTGCCAGCCGATATCGAGGCCGGCGAGGTCCGCCATCTGGAACGGGCCCATCGGGAAGCCGAATTCGAGGAGCGCGTTGTCGACTTCGGCAAAGTCCGCGCCTTCCATGATCAGCGCATTGGCCTGCTCCTGCCGCTTGCCGAGCATGCGGTTGCCGATGAAACCGTGGCAGACACCCGAGACCACCGGGACTTTCCCGATCTTCACCGACAGCGCCATGACGGTGCCGAGCACGTCCTTGGCCGTAGCCGAGCCGCGCACGACTTCGAGCAGCTTCATCACGTTGGCGGGCGAGAAAAAGTGCATGCCGAGCACGGCTTCGGGGCGCTTGGTGCTGGCTGCGATCTCGTTCACGTCGAGGTAGCTGGTGTTGCTGGCCAAGATCGCGCCCTGCTTCACGATGCCATCGAGCTTGCCGAAGACCTCTTTCTTGACGTCCATGCTTTCATAGACCGCCTCGATCACCAGATCGGCATCAGCCAGCGCGCCGAAATCGAGCGTCGGGGTGAGGCTGCCCATTGCCGCTTCGGCGAGCGCAGCGTCCATCTTGCCGCGCTTCACGGTGTTTTCGTAGTTCTTGCGCATCGTCGCGACGCCGCGGTCGAGCGCTTCCGGCGTCATTTCGACGATGGTGACGGGGATGCCCGCCGTCAGGAAGTTCATCGTGATGCCGCCGCCCATCGTGCCCGCGCCGATGACGCCGACCTTGTTGATGGGCAGCAGGGCGGTATCGGCCGGGATATCGTTGATCGTTGCGGCAAGGGTGCGCGCGGCTTCGATGTGCTCTTTCGCGCCGGATATGGGATCGGACATCGGACGTTCTCCTTGGAAAGGTTCAGGCGTGACTGTGCGTCATCGCCGCATAGACCAGCGTCTTGAGCTGGCGGCGGATTGGATAGGCGGAGGAGGGGAAGAGCTGGGTCATGAACACCATATGCAGCTTCTCGACCGGATCGATGAAAAAGGCGGTCGAATGAATGCCGCCCCAGTGGAATTCGCCTTTGGTGCCCGGGATCAGCGTCTTGGCCGGATCGACGACCACGCCGAAGCCGAGGCCGAAGCCGACGCCCGCGTTGCCGGATTCGCTGAACAAGGCACGCGAGAGGGTGGTCAGGTCCGCACCGCCCGGGAGGTGGTTGCTCGCCATCAACGCCAAAGTCTTGGGCGAAATGAGCGGCGCGCCGCCGTTTGCCAAGGCAGCACAGAAGCGGTGGTAATCCGCCGTCGTTGAAAGCAGCCCACCGCCGCCGCTTTCGAAGCGCGGGGCGCGCAGCGTGTTCGATTGTTCCGCATGGTCGATCAGCGTGGGCGCGCCCATCGGGTTCCACGCCCAGCTGTCGGTGAGGCGGTGGGCTTTTTCGGGCGGGCAGTGGAAGCCGGTATCGACCATGCCCAGCGGGGCGAAGATGCGCTGCGCGAAGAATTCGCCAAGGCTCATGCCGGAAAGGCGGGCGACGATCACGCCCAGCACATCGGTGCTGACCGAGTAATTCCACCCCGTGCCCGGATCGAACTCGAGCGGCAGCTTGGCCAATTCGGCGATGAAGTGGTCGTTGCCCGGCAGCGAGGCATGCCCGTCGAGCCGGCCCTTGCGATAGGCGGCATCGACATTGGTACGGTTCTGGATGCCGTAAGTGAGGCCCGACATGTGGGTGAGCAGGTCCACCATGCGCATCGGATTTGTCGCTGCGCGGGTCGGGAAGAACGGCGCATCGCCGCCGCCGCCATTGTAGATGCCAAGCCCGGCAAACTCCGGAATCACCTTGGTGACGGGATCGTCGAGCGCGACTTTGCCTTCCTCCAACAGCATCATGAAGGCCACGCTGGTGAGCGGCTTGGTCATCGAGGCAATGCGGAAGATCGCGTGCCCGGCGAGCGGCGTGCCATCGGCGCGGGCCTTGCCCAGCGTGAAGCGATGGATCGGCTGGCCTTCGCGCGCGATCAGCAGATCGGCGTGCGGCAGCAGGCCGGGGGTAACATAGCGTTCCTCGAGAAACGCGCCGATGCGGGCTAGGCGACCGGCATCGAAGCCATGGGCGGCGGGATCAGCCAGCTCGGTCATCCGAACACCGCCACCGATTGCAGGCCATGCATCACTTCCACGCCTTCGCTGTTCCACAAGCGCAGCGTTTCGCTGCTGAAGCCGTTGCCCATATGGTTCGAGCGGGTTTCCAGCAGCCACCAACCATCGCGCGTTTCGGGCACATCGCCGAGCAGAGTGAACGCCCAGGTGATCGAGCTGATCGGGCCCATCCGCTCCATCGCGCGCGCCGATCCGGGCGGCAGCGCATCGCCGATGCCGACAAGTTCGGCTTGTGGGTCGAGGCCGGAGCGGTCCTTAAGCCGCACCCAGCGGCGGATCGTGCCCTTGGGTGAGCCGCCCGCCGGATCGGCCCGGCGCATGTCCATCCGCACGGTGAAGGCGGGCGCCATGTCGTTCGCACCAAGGCGGGGGGAGTCTTCGGGCCGCACGAGATCAGGTTGAATCTGGGCCGCCACGGTTCCGTTGCTTTCGCGCCCGGCGCCGAACAGCCAGAGCGTTCGCTGAACGAGCGCACCGTCACAATACAGCGAGGTTTCGACTTGCGCCACACTGCGGCCCTGGCGAAGCATTGCGGCTTCGGCCTCTAGTTGCTCGCCCACCGGCGCGACAAAGCCGACTTGCGCGGCACGCAGCGGGGGGAGACCGGGAAAAGCCTTGATGGCTGCGGCATAGGCGATCGAGGCGGCCGCGCCGCCATACATCGTGCGGCCCTGCATCCAGCCCGCCGCGCCATCGAGTTTGAAGCGCCCTTCGCCCAGTGGTTCGAGCCGCGCGGCGAGCGCGCCGAGGCCCATATCAGCTTCGGCGCTTGAATCATTTGGCGCAATGGTGGCGGCATCCGGGTGCTCGGCTTCGGGCAAATCCTATCCTTCCCACGAATCTTCTTATGCGCCGGGATTAGGTCATCGGGAGGGATCAGGGAAGCGCTTTGCGCGGCTGCCCCAAGCGAAAAAAGGCAGCAATTCCGCCGGATTCCATGCCTTCCGCTACGGCATCCGCGCCTTTCGCGCCCCTTGCTGCAAGGCTGGCCGGGCACTAGTCTCGCCCGCAAGGAGGCGCCGCCGCAACGAGCGGTGCCCATGAGGATGCCATGACCGAAACGACTGCAGCGCTGCCCACGATTCCCGCCGGCTGGCCCGTCCTCTCGCTCGCCGATGTGCGCGAGGAACTTTGTGCGCCGGGTATGCCGTTCGAGATGGAGACAGTCACGATCCGAGGCGTGCCGACGCGGGTCTGGAAGAACGCGCTGCCCGATCTGCGCGCGGTGCTGGCGGCAGCGCGCTCGCATGGCGCGGCGGATTTCCTTGTCTATGGCGAAGAGCGGGTGAGCTTCGATGCGTTCCACCGCGCTACGGCCGCGCTCGCGGCGGCGCTGGCCGCGCGCGGGATTGGCAAGGGCGACCGGGTGGCGCTCGCCATGCGCAACCTGCCGGAATGGCCGGTCGCCTTCATGGCGGTTGCAGCGCTGGGTGCGATCATCGTGCCGCTCAACGCATGGTGGACGGGCGAGGAACTGGCCTTCGCGCTGGAGGACAGCGGTTCGAAGCTGCTGATCGCCGACGCCGACCGCTGGACGCGGATCGCGCCGCATGCTGCGACGCTACCGCTGCAGCATGCGGTGGTGTCTCGCGGCGCATCCGAAGGTACGGAGCGGCTCGAGGATCTGATCGGCGCGCCGGCGAGCTGGGCCGCGCTCCCCGATGCGGAACTGCCCGAAGCGCAGATCGCCAGCGATGATCCTGCCGGCATTTTCTACACCAGCGGCACCACCGGGCGGCCCAAGGGTGCGCTCGGCACGCACCGCAACCTTGTCACCAACATCATGACGAGCGCGTGGAGCGGCGCGCAATCGGCGCGGCGGCGCGGCGAGGGGCTGCCAGAGCCCAAGCCCCGCGTCATCCTGCTCGCGGTGCCGCTCTTCCACGCGACCGCCTTTTCGGCGACTTTGATGGGCGCGCTCGCGGGCGGCAGCCGCCTCGTGCTCTTGCACAAGTGGGATACGCTGGAAGCGATGCGCCTGATCGAGAAGGAGCGCGTGAGTGTTACCGGAGGCGTGCCGTTCATCGCCTGGCAGCTGATCGAACATCCTGATCGGGACAAGTTCGACCTCTCCAGCCTCGAAGCCATCGCCTATGGCGGCGCGCCTTCCGCGCCCGAGCTGGTCTCTGCCATCTGGCAGACGTTCGGCGCGCTGCCCGGCAACGGCTGGGGTATGACCGAGACCAGCGCCACGGTGACGCACCATATGGCCGAGGACTACCTCAACCGGCCTTCGAGCTGCGGCCCGGCGGCGCCTGTCGCCTCGCTGCAGATCCGCGGCGATGACGGGGTGACCGTCCTGCCGCCGAACACGGTGGGCGAGCTCTGGGCCAGCGGGCCGATGATCGTCGCGGGCTACTGGAACCGGCCCGAGGCCACCGCGCAGACGTTCGTCGACGGCTGGGTGCGCACGGGCGACCTCGCCAGGCTCGATGACGAAGGCTTCTGCACGATCGTCGACCGCGCCAAGGACGTGATTATCCGCGGCGGCGAGAACATCTACTCGATCGAGGTGGAGAACGTGCTCTACGAGCATCCCGCCGTGACCGACGCGGGGCTGGTAGGCATTCCGCACCGCACCTTGGGCGAGGAACCGGCGGCAGTGGTCTATCTCGCGCCGGGGACGGAGGCGAGCGAGGACGAACTCAAGGCCTTTGTCGCGGCGCGGCTGGCGGGCTTCAAGGTACCGGTGCGCATCACTTTCACCGCAACGACGCTGCCGCGCAACGCCAATGGCAAGATCCTCAAGGGCGAACTGCGCGCGATGTTCGCGTGATGCGATTGCGTGTGACATGGGTTACACAAGCCGCGACACAAGTTGCTGCGCCTGGCCGGGCGGCGGTGCAAGGCAAGGAACCCGCGATCGGGAACGCCTGATCCCGCCCGCAAGGATGAACCTGCTATGCCAAGCGCCGCCACAACAGGGACCTGGGGCCTGATTGGACCCACCGGCGTAACCGGGCGTCTCGTGCTCGACGAAGCGCTCGCGCGCGGACACCAGCCGGTGCTGATGGGGCGCGATCGGGGACGGCTGGCGCAGCTTGCCCAGCCGCATGGGCTTGCCATCCGCGTGATCGATGCTGCTGACAAGGCCGGTCTGGCCGCCGCCTTTGCTGGGCTGGGCGCCGTGTTCAATGTGGCCGGCCCGTTCGCGGTCACCGGTCGACCGGTGCTTGAAGCGGCGCTGGCCGCGCGGGTGCCCTATCTCGATCTCAATGGCGAGCTGGCCTTCCTGCTGGAGGTGCTCGCGGCCGATGGCGCGGCCAGCGCGGCGGGCATACCGCTCATCGCCGGCGCTGGCTTCGGCGTGGCGGCGGGGGACTGCCTTGCGGCTTTTGTTGCGGCGCAGATCGCGGCGCCGACCTCGCTGCGCCTCGCGGTGGCGCCCGCCAGCGCTTATGCGAGCCCCGCGGTTGCGGCGAGCACCGTTGCGGCGCTCGAATTCGGAGGGCGGCGGATTGCGGGCGGAAAGCTTGTGTCCACGGCACTCGGGGATCGCACCTGGAACGAGACCACGCCGGACGGCGCCGCGCTGCCGATGGCCGCAGCGCCGCTGGCCGAGCTTGCGGCCCTCGGGGTCAGCACGGGCATCGCCGAGATCATGACCGGAACGCCGATGCCGCGCGCGGCGGCCCGGGCGGTGCGCCTGCTCTCCGGCGGGCTCAAGCTCGTGCTTGCGGTGCCTGCGATCCGGCGCATGGCGGTGCGCGCGACGGGCCACTCCGCTGCAACGTCCACCGCCGATGCAGGGCCCTTCGTCTCGCGCGTCTGGGCCACAGCCAGCAATGCCCGGGGTGAGACTGTGCGCGGCTTGCTTGAAACCGGTGAGGGCTATGCCTTTGCCGCCAGTGCCGCCGTACTTGCGGTCGAGCGGGTGCTGCAAGGCGGCATCCCTGCCGGAGCGCACACGCCTGCGGCCGCATTCGGGACGGACTTCGCGCTTGCTATCCCCGGCACGACGATGCGCGTGCTCTAAACGGCAGCGCTGGCCGGTTCGGCAATTTCGCCCCGGAGCGCCGCAGGGTCGAGCAGGGTGATCGCGCCGCGCCCGGTCTGGATCAGGCCTTCGGCGCGCAAGTGGGAGAGCGTGCGCGCCACTACTTCGCGCACGCTGCCGATCGCTGCGGCAAGCTCTCCCGCGGTCAGCGCCACGCGCAGCGCGCCGTCCTGCTCGGTGGCGAGATCAAGCAGATCGCGGATCAACCTCTGACGGACCGTGCCGAAAGTCGCTGCGGCCGTCCGCGCGATCAGATCGTAGAGGTTGAAGGCGCATTCGCGGCCCAGTGCGAGCGCGAGCGCGGCGTTGCGTTCTGCCATGGCGCGGATCGCCTCGGCGTGGAAATAACAGATACGGCAATCGGTCATCGCCGATACGCGCACCGCCGCTGGCCCAATCAGCAGCGCGGGAATGCCGATGAATTCGCCCTTGCGCACATAGCGCAGGGTCATTTCGCGGCCATCGCGCGAGGCGATGCCGACGCGCAGCAAGCCCTCCAGCAGCAGTGTGATGCGCGGCGCTTCCTCCTCGCTGTAGAGCATCGCCTGCGCCGGTGTGCGGATCACCTGGTGGTGAGCGAGCATGGCGCGCAGCGTCTCGCGCGGCAAAGCGCCCAGAGGGCTGCCCTTGAGCAAGAGGGCGAAGGCCGCCTCGTCGAGTTCCATGACATCCTCCTTCGCGCGGCAGGCTAGCGGCTGTGCGGTGGTCCGGATAGACTGCCCGTATTTTGGGGAGTGGCCCGGCACCGCCAATCGCCTAGGCTGTCCGGGAAGAGGAGAGACGCAATGACGACTGAAACGGAGACCGGCGAGCGGCGTACGGGCGGGTGCCTGTGCGGGGCGGTGCGCTATGAAACATCGTGGCCGCCGCTGCTGACGGGCGTGTGCCATTGCCGCCATTGCCAGAAGCAGGCGGGCACGGCCTTTTCGGTTCTCGTTGCGGTGCCGTTCGCCGGCCTGGAGCGCTCGGGCGAGCTCACCACTTACGAAGACGGCAGTGAATCGGGCAATCCGGTGATGCGCAAGTTCTGCGGCACGTGCGGCTCGCCGGTGTTCAGCGAAACGCCGGACGGCATGGCGCAGGGGATGATCTTCATCAAGGCCGGCACGCTGGACAATCCCGATGAGCTGGCGCCGACGCTCCATTTCTGGACTTCGAGCAAGCAGAACTGGGTGACGCTCCCCGAAGGCGCGGCCCTGCTGGAAAAGCAGTAACACGAGTAAACTCGATTTCCCGTCTGACCCCGCGCAAACGCGCGGCGGGCGGAGGCTTTTTTGCGCTCCTATTCAATGCGCCAGCTTGTTGGAGGGCGCGGGCATGGCAATATGATTGCCGTGCTAGATCTCTGCGTGTGGTGAGGCTGGACCCGCCCACTCTGCGCGCCTCAAAACCAGGACACGTCATGGCTGACATTGACCCCCAGATCGACCGCTCGGACCGTTGCCCGGGGATCACCTATACCGACATGCTGGCGGCTGATACGCGCCCCGCGCCCGATTACCTCGTGATGGAATCGACGCAGGAACTGGGAGACGAGCCGCTCGATCCGGATCGCTACACCAGCCCTGCGTTCAAGGCGCTGGAAGACGAGAAGATGTGGCCTAACGTGTGGCAGTTCGCCGCGCGCGAAGAGGACATGCCCGATCCCGGCGACACGGTCGTTTACGAAATCAATGACAAGTCATTCCTCCTGATCCGCCAGCCGGACGAAAGCGTGCGCGCGTTCTACAACGTGTGCCTCCACCGCGGACGCAAGCTGCGGCTGGAAGGCGGGCGCTCGATCAACTTGCGCTGCCCGTTCCACGGCTTCACCTGGAACAACGACGGCAGCCTCAAGGAAGTGCCGTGCGCGTGGGACTTCAAGCATCTGGAAGACAAGGACCTCTCGCTCCCCGAACTCAAGGTCGAGCGCTGGCAGGGCTTCATCATGGTCACCGAAAACCATGATCTGCCCTCATTCCGCGACTGGGTCGGACCCGGCATCGAGCACTATGACAACTGGCGGCTCGACGAATGCACCACCGGTGCATGGGTTGCGCGCGTGGTCCCGGCCAACTGGAAGGCTGTCTCCGAAGCGTTCATGGAAGCGTGGCACTCGGTCGTCACGCACCCGCAGATTCTGCCGTTCACGGCCGATGCCAACACGCGCTACGATCTCTACGGCGATCACATGAACCGCGCGATCACGCCCAACGGTGCGCTTTCACCGCACCTCAAAGGCAAGGATCAGCTCTATGTGATAGACAAGCTCGCCGATTTCCTCGGCGCGGGTGATGGGCGCGGTCGCCGCAACGCCACCGATCGCGACGATCTCAAGGGCTTCGATCCCGCCGATCCGCTGCTCGCGCGCAAGGTCCTGGCGCAGGCCAACCGCGAGGGCTTCGCGGCGATGAACGGGCATGACTATTCCGAGGCCTCTGACAGCGAGATGCTCGACAACCTTACCTACAATATCTTTCCCAACTGGAGCCCTTGGGGCGGCTTCGTGCCGAACATCATCTATCGCTGGCGGCCGTGGAAGGATGCCGATCATTGCCTGATGGAAGTGCGCATTCTGATGCGCGCCCAGAAGGGCGAGAAGCCTGCTCGGGGCCCCGAGATGTTCATGATCCCGGATGATCAGCCGTTTGCCTATGCAGGCCACCTTATCGGTGCTGCGCTGGCCGGGGTGTTTGATCAGGACATGGAAAACCTGCCGCATGTGCAGGCCGGCATGAAGGCTTCCAAGAACAAGCGGCTGGAACTAGGCCACTATCAGGAAACCCGCATCCGCCAATTCCACCGCACGATGGACAAGTACATTTCCGGTGAATTGCCCAAGACGGCTTAGGGGCAGTCGTCGGGAACGAAAATTCGCCTGACATAAACCACCGTCGCCCCGTGCTTGACACGGGGCTCGGCTTTTCTCTGCCGCCAAGGAAAGCCAAGGCCCGTGTCAAGCACGGGCCGACGCAGGTATTTTGAGCAAAGAATTGAACTTCAGCTCCAACAAACCAGGCTGGTGGAGCCTCAGAGTTCCACCACCACCTTGCCGATATTCGCCCCGGTAAAGAGCTTGGTGAAGGCCTCGGGCGTCGCCTCGAGGCCCTTGCTCACTTCGAAGGGCAAGCGCAGCTGGCCAGCGGCGGCCAGCCGGGCAAGCTCCGGGTTGAATTCCGGCTCCCGCACGTAGAAGTCTGGCGAGAAGAAGCCTTCGATGCGCAGGCGCTTCATCAGCACCTGATCGAAGCGGTAGGGTCCGGGAACGGGCCCTTGCGCGATGTAGTTGGTGATCAGCCCGCAGACCGCGACGCGGCCAAACAGCGCCATCTGGCCGAGCGCCGCATCGAGGATCGCGCCGCCGACATTGTCGAAATAGACGTCGATACCGTCAGGGCAGAGCCGCGCGAGTTCGGCCTCGACGTTGTCTGATTTGTAGTCGATCGCGCCGTCGAAGCCATAATCGCCGGTGAGCAGTTCGCACTTGGCCGCGCCGCCTGCGATGCCGATCACGCGGCAGCCGCGCGCCTTGGCGATCTGGCCGGCCATGAGCCCGGTGCAGCCGGCCGCTGCCGAGACGACGAACGTCTCGCCCGCCTTCACCGCGCCGGTTTCGACGACACCGACCCAGGCCGTCCAGCCGTTGGCGCCATAGATGCCGACGTATTCTTTGAGGTCTGTGTGGGCTTCGTCCAGCTTTGTGCAGTAAGTCGTATCGGGCTCGACCACCGAGAAGTCCGCCCATTGGCCGTAGCAGCGCACGCGGTCTCCGGCCTTGTAGGCGGGATGGCGGCTCTCGGTGACCACGCCCAGCACCGTGCCGATCAGCTTTGCGCCGAGCGGCGTCCCGGGCTGGTAGCTGTCCTCGCGGTCGGTCATGTACATGCGGGTGCCGCTGTCCATCGAAAGCACTTTGTTGGCGACGAGGATCTGGCTCTCGTCAAGCGCGGGCAGCGTTTCCGTCGCCAGCGCGAAGGCCTCTGCGTAGCCATTACCGACGGGGCGCTTGGCGAGGATCCAGTGGCGGTTTTCGGTGCTCATCGTGTTTCCTTCGGCGCATGCGGGCAGCGCATCAAGCCCGGCTTTCACGGCCAAGGCCACTGGCGGAAATGAGCGGCGCCCCTGTTCTTTGTCCCCCTCTCTTTCATCAGTGTGCCCGGCTCCGGATTGCCGATAGTCTTCGCGTTCAAAAAGATTTGGGAGATGTGTCTTGGCCGATAAGACCCTGCGTACCTTCTGCCGCTTCTGCCATGCCAGCTGCGCCATGCTGGTCGATGTCGAAGGCGATAAGGTCACGGCGGTGCGGGGCGATCCCGAAAACCCGCTGTTCAATGGCTATACCTGCGTGAAGGGCCGCCAGATGCCCGAAATGCACAATTTGCCCGAGCGGCATCTGCGTCCGCTGGTGCGCAAGGACGGCGTGAAGGGCGGCGAGTTCGTCGAGACCTCGACCGCCGATGCGCTCAAGCTGGTGGCTGACAAGATCCGCGCCGTGATCGCCGAGCATGGGCCGCACAGCGTGGCACTCTATTGCGGCACCAACGCGTTTCAGAACAGCGCGGTGCTGGGCACTTCCTATGCGCTGGCCGAGGCGCTGGGCACGCGCAATTACTATACCAGCGTAACGGTGGACCAGCCCGCGAAAGTGTTCACCACCGCGCGCTATGGCCAGTGGATGGGCGGGCCGAACAACTTCGAGGAATCCGACGTCGTGATGTTCGTCGGCAACAACCCGCTTGTCTCGCACTACACGCCTAGCGGCGGGGTGCCGCCATTCTCGCCTTCGCGCCGGTTGCGCGATGCCAAGGCGCGCGGGATGAAGGTGATCGTCGCCGATCCCCGGCAGAGCGATACCGGCAATCTGGCTGATCTCTACCTGCAGGTGAAGCCGGGCGAGGACCCGGCACTGCTCGGCGGCATGTTGCATGTGATCATCAAGGAAGGTCTATACGACCGCAATTTTGTTGCGGCGCATGTCGACGGGTTCGACGCGCTGGCGGACGCGGTGAAGGACTATACTCCCGAGCTCGCCGCGACGCGCGCCGGGGTTCCGGCGGAGCAGATCACCGCTGCAGCCCGCATGTTCGCCCGGGCCGCGAAGGGCCGGGTGGTAACGGGAACGGGCCCGGAAATGGCCGGCCGCGGCACCTTGACCGAATACCTCGTCACCGCACTCAACGTGGTTTGCGCGCGGTTCAACCAGGCGGGCGACAAAGTGGCGAACCCGATGGTGTTCATGCCCTTTGCCGCGGGACCGAAGAAGGCGCAGGTCGCGCCGCCGATGCCGATGTTCGGCGAAGGCTTTGCCCAGTCGCGCATCCGGGGCATCGGCAAGCTGGGGCAGGAAATGCCCTGCCCGGTGCTGGCGGACGAGATCCTCACCCCCGGCGAAGGCCAGATCAAGGTGCTGATCTCGATCGGCGGCAACCCGGAGATCGCCTTCCCCAACCAGCGCAAGGTACGCAAGGCACTCGAATCGCTCGAGATGTTCGTGCAGGTCGATCCCTACATGTCGGCCAGCGCGAAGCGGGCGGACGTGATCCTGGCGCCTTCGATGTGCCTCGAGCGCGAGGACATCAACAATGTCTCGCAGCCATTCTGCGAGGATCCTTATGCGCATTATGGCGAGGCGATGGTGCCGGCGCCGGGTGATACGATGGACGAGTACGAGATGCTGTGGTGGCTCGCCAAGCATCTGGACCTCGAACTCAAGCTGCCGGGCGGGCCATGCTCGATGGACATCGTGCCGGACAAGATGACCATGCTGGATCTCATCTCGCACGGCTGCCTCGTGAAGCCGAGCAAGGCGCGCGCGGATTCGCAGGCAAGCGCGACCCCGGGCGGCGCGATGTTCTATCCCGAAGTGCATGCGGTGATCGCACCGGCAGATCCCGATGCGGCGAACCGCTTCCAGCTCGGCGCGGGCGAAATGCCGGCGGCCTTTGCCGGCTATGCAGCGCAGCGGCCCGAGGCGGACGGTTTCGACTTCCGCCTGATTTCGCGTCGTTCGAAGCACCGCTACAACAGCAACGGGCACATCTCGGAATTCCTCAAGAAGAAGATGCCGACCAACCCGGCCTACTTCAATCCGGAGGACCTTGCCGAACTCGGGGTGAAGGACGGCGCAGTGATCGAGATCGCCTCGCGCGTCGCTTCGATCCATGCGGTGGCGAGCGCGAGCGACAAGGTGCGCCGCGGGGTAATCTCGATGTCGCATGCCTGGGGCAACGACGATTCGGGCAAGGACGACGTGATGACCGTAGGCGCTTCGACCAACCGCCTGATCGACGACGAGGATGACGCCGATCCGATCACCGGCATGGTGCTGCAGAGCGCGATCCCG
>CAILIO010000273.1 GCA_903834285.1 uncultured Sphingomonadales bacterium
GGCAGCGTCCCCGGCAGCGGCCCCGGCAGCGTCCCTGGCAGCGTCCCCGGCAGCGTCCCCGGCAGCGTCCCAGGCAGCGGCCCAGGCAGCGGCCCAGGCAGCGGCCCTGGCAGCGTCCCTGGCAGCGGCCCCGGCAGCGTCCCTGGCAGCGGCCCCGGCAGCGGCCCTGGCAGCGTCCCAGGCAGCGGCCTTGGCAGCGGCCCTGGCAGCGTCCCCGGCAGCGTCCCAGGCAGCGGCCCTGGCAGCGGCCCCGGCAGCGGCCCCGGCAGCGTCCCTGGCAGCGGCCCCGGCAGCGTTTAGCGTCGGCTGTGCTGCGCTTGCCGACGAAGGATCAGAAATAGCGATGATGGCCCGCACTGCCGCGGCGTGCTCGGTAAGCCCAGCAAGATCCAGCCATACAGGCAATTGGGTACGCGCCAGCCAGTCAACGGCCATCCAAGCGCGCTGTTCATCCTTGCTGTCCCCGGCGGTCCCGATGACTTTCGCGGCATACGGTTTCAGCTTCTGCCGCGTTTCGTGGTCGAGCGAATCGTTCCACGACCGCAGGAACGCCCCGAGGACCGGAGATACGCATGCCGGATGGTCGCTCCACGGCTCGCGGGCGATGTAGCTCGCAAGCTCCATTACACAGGCCCCGTCGAATTTTCCATTTGGCGCTGAGTGCGCGCCTGAAGAGAGTACTACCGTTTCAGTGTCGATAACCGTTTTCATAATTTTTGGTCCTCATCAGGCAAACCGCCCGGCGACTGCTGCCCGGTTGCGGCCCGTGCTGCGGGCTGAGCCGCGCGGGCTTCGATGGAGTCTTCATCCTTGCCGCGGGTGGCGCGGCGCTTCGCCTGCCGGTGTTCGCAATGCGCAAGGTCGAGCGCGGCCTCCTGCGCGTCTGTGTCCCAATCCGCGAATGTGTCAATCCATTCGTCTCGTGTTGACTTCCTCGGTCGTGCCATCTTAGTACGGAACCTCTGCTTTCCTGAGCGTCTGCTCAACTTCAAAGAGCTCGGTCATGAACGCCTTGATATTGTTCGGATCGAGCGAATCCGTCTTGTGCTCGAACATGTACCGGCGGAAGTTCTTGTCAAACTCCTGCGCGCCTTCCGTGCTCGGGGCCGTCAGCGCCGCGAAGTGGTCGCGGGCCATCTGCACCAGCGCCGCGAAGTCCATCGGAATTGCACCGGTCCAGCCCCACGCCCGCGCCAATCGCGCGTAACGATCGCGGCTCGCCGGATCGGTTCCGGCCCCAGGCGCAGGCGGCGGCACGGGGGAACGCTTGGCGGCACCCTGCTCGTCGGCCTCGGTGGATGCGCCGTATCGCGCGGCCGGCGCGGCAAAATTCTGGTTTACGTACCGATACCATCCGCGCGGACCTTTCTCGGGCTCGCCTTCATCCGCTTTACGCTTGGGAAAAAGGTTCTTGGTATCGAGCGACTGCCCGAAGTCGAACCGGCCACGGCAGGGCTGACCATCGGATTCGGTCACGCCCTGGCAGCGAAGTTCGTAATACGTGAACATCTGGCCTGCTTTCTTGCCTTTGCCTTCAGCTTCGCGGACGACGAAACGGATATCTGCCGACCCGCACAGGCCGCAGCACGATTCCGCGTCGAAAACCTCCTGTACGGATGCGATCTCACTGAACAGTTCCTTTGCCGTGGGGGCTTCAAGTTCAAAAGACAATCGCCCGGTCTGGGCGGTATATGTCGCTTTCATGCCGACTCCTTTTCCTGTTTCAATAATTCGATGGCGCGCGACTTGCACGCCGTTGTCAGTTCGTCCGCATAACTCACTCTGAAGCGCTTCTGAAGCCAGCCGCGCCGCTGCGAAGCTGTGTCGTAACCGCAATCGATAAACAGGATTGCGATGTACTGCTCCTGGGTCATCTTCGAGTCGGGGCTCATGCGGATTTGCGCTCCATCGCCGCTTGTTTCTTCGCCTGCTTCGCCTGCACGTCCCGCACCGACGCCATCACCTGGTCGTAACACCAGTCGTAAAGGTCCGCGCTCACCGAATCGACTTCATCCGCCGGGCACTGGGCCTTCTGGCTGCAAAAGAAGTCCATCGACTGATAGTTCCCGAGGTTGAGTTTGAACGACACCGACCGGACCACTTCGACCGTGCGCGCCGGTTCCGGCTTCGCCCCGATGATTACGACTGACATTGTGCCTCCACCTGATCCCGCCACTCGCGCACCGTCATCCGGGTCGGTGCATGCGCCGGCTGCATTGCCGCATATACGGCCTGCCGCGTGGACTCGGACCTCGGAGGATGGCACCCGGCGGCCTGCGCGACCATGCGCCACTGCTGGGCCGTCATCGAGCGAGCCGAGTCTTCGGAGATGCCGTTCGCGCTGAGGATATCGGCCATCAATCTCGCCTTTTTGTTGCGGGCCGTTTCTTCGTGGTGGCTCATCGCCGGAACCCCTCGCCGCTAAATTTACGGTTAGACCCGCTATGGATCGGCGTAAAACGAAGCTGAATGGCCGGATTGTTCCACAGAGCCATCGACGACGGAGGAGAGAGGAACAGGCCCACCGTAGCGCACATCCGCTGTAAAGATTGGAGCGCGCGCATCCTCCGCATTGCATCGCGGCTTTTCCGTGCCTTCGCCGCGCGGGCTGTGGTTTCGTAGGCGGTCATTCAGATGTCCCTTCCCCGCATGAATCTTCTACGGAAACCCACGGCCAGACGGTTTCCAGATCAAACTTATACCCGCTAGGCCCGCAGTCGGTCGAGGCCTGAATGACGACCGGAGGATTTTTGCGGCATTTTCCGCCTGCTGGATGTTTCGGATTAACCAAAAAAAAGCGGCAATCGGCGCAAGGTACCATCATGGCCGAACCGCCTTAAACCGTGCGTCGTCATCCCATGCGTTGACGGCGTCCGTGAGTCCGTTGAGCATGGCGAGAGCCTGCTCGCGCGTCATCGTCAACCGCAGCGTCGTCATTGCCAAAAGCTCGGGCGTTTGATCCTTAAACGTGATGTCGAAGGACTGTTTGCCGTCGCCGTGGTTCACGAGGGTCTGAGTGGAGACAACCGCCTCATTCGTGAGGCTTACGGATGTCATCGTGGAAATTAAGCGCATTGGGCGGCCTCCTCCAGAAGTTTCATGCAATCGACGCAGGCCGAAGCCGGTCCCATGTCGGCATCGTTGACGGTTACCACGGTTTCGACGCGCGCACCGCAGTACGTGCAGTGATAAGTTTCGGCGGGAGCGGGCTCCGGTCGGGGATCGATCCCGGCCATGATGTCGAGCTCGCGCTCAGTGAAATTGGAGTATTCGGAAGGCATGACTGAAGTTTAGCAAAGTGCAAAAGCTTTTGCAAATACTTTCTCTTATGCTATGATTCTCACATGGAGACACCACTCAAAGCAGTTACGACGCACATGCACCCCTCTTTATATGAGGCAGTAGTCGCGGCAAAGAAAGCGGGAAAGATCCCGACGCTGCGCAAATTCTTCCAGGGCGCGGTCTATGACGCCCTTCCGCCCAGTTTCCGCAAGGGGGTGGCGAAGCCATGAACGACCCCGAGATCGTGCAGCAC
>CAILIO010000274.1 GCA_903834285.1 uncultured Sphingomonadales bacterium
GCCGCGGCCGCCACTACCTCTCTGTTCGTCATTGCGAGCGCAGCGAAGCAATCCAGAGCGGTGCTGCGTGACGCTCTGGATTGCTTCGCTGCGCTCGCAATGACGAGACATGGGGAGATTGTAAGTCTGGCCCGCTTAAATCGGCGACCAGGGCGTCTGGTCTTCCGCGTCTTCGACTTCGCCTTCAGGGCGTTCGGTGGCGGTGGCGGCGGGGAGGTGTTCGAGGACGGCGTCGAGCAAGGCGCTCATGCCCTTGCCGGTCGCGCCCGAGATCGGGAACACGCGGCGGGCGCCCGCTGCGCGCAGTTCGGCGCGGAAGGCTTTGACGAGTTCGTCGTCGACGAGGTCGATCTTGTTGAGCGCGATGAGGCGGGGCTTTTCATCGAGCCCGCCGCCATAGGCCTCAAGCTCGTCTTGAATGATGTGCAGCGCCTCAGCGGGGTCTGTGCCGTTGATGTCGATGAGGTGGATCAGCACGCGGCAGCGTTCGATATGGCCGAGGAAGCGGTCGCCCACCCCGGCCCCTTCGGCGGCGCCGGCGATCAGGCCGGGAATATCGGCCAGCACGAACTCGCGGTTCTTGTGGCGCACGACGCCGAGCTGCGGGCGCAAGGTGGTGAAGGCGTAATCGCCGACTTTGGCCTTGGTGTTGGTGATCTGGTTGATGAAGGTGGACTTGCCGGCATTGGGCAGGCCGACAAGGCCGACATCGGCGAGCAGCTTGAGCCGCAACCAGACGTACATTTCCTGGCCCGGCCAGCCGGGTCCGACCTGGCGCGGGGCGCGGTTGGTGGAGGTCTTGTAGGAGAGGTTGCCGCGCCCGCCATCGCCGCCGCGCAAATGGACCACGCGCATGCCCGGCTCGGTGAGATCGAGCAGCACCGTTTCGCCATCCTCGTCGATCACCTGCGTGCCAACGGGAACCTTGATGACAAGGTCCTTGCCGCCCGCACCGGTGCGGTTCTTGCCCATGCCGCCAATGCCGCGCTGGGCCTTGAAGTGCTGGGTGTAGCGGAAGTCGATCAGCGTATTGAGCCCGGCGATAGCCTCGAACACGATATCGCCGCCCTTGCCGCCATCGCCGCCATCGGGTCCGCCGTATTCCTCATACTTCTCACGCCGGAAGCTGACCGCACCCGGCCCGCCCGCGCCGGAGCGAATGAAGATCTTGGCCTGGTCGAGAAAATGCATGGGACAATACTAACGGAAAGAGGACGATTTGTCCCGACCCGCTGGCGGTGAAGACCAGTATGTCGGAAATTGGGCTCAGGCAGAGCCGAGAATGGTGCCGTTCGAGAACCGGAGCGGAGCGGCCTTCATGGCCGTGAGCACCGGAAGCGCAGAACGGTGCCGTTCGCAGGCCTGCATGAGGCCAATTTACGGCATACTGGTGGAGCCGAGGGGGATCGAACCCCTGACCTCGTCATTGCGAACGACGCGCTCTCCCAGCTGAGCTACGGCCCCGTTCCCAGTATCCTCCGACAGTGCGGCGTGAACGCTACCCTGCCGGGAGCGCGGCCCTTAGCCCAGCGGGGCGGCGCTTGCCAAGTGCAAAATGATGCAAGGGGTTTCTCGCAAATACGCGAAGGAAACGCCAGCTCGCGGAGTGATCGTTGATCTATGCACCCCAAGTTTCGTCATTGCGAGGAGCGCAGCGACGAGGCAATCCAGAGCGGTTGCGCTCGGCGGCTCTGGATTGCTTCGCTACGCGCGCAATGACGAGGCTTGGGTGTTCAGCAAAAAGAGATCAGGGCGTCCCGTCAGGGTGCGGTCTGGCCAGCCGCAGGCGCCGGCGGCGGGCCGTACTTGGCGTTCCACTCCGCCAGATCGAGCCGGTAGTTTTCATAGCGGCGGTAGAAATCGTCGTAGACCACCTCGATGCTCGGCAGGCTGCGCAAAGCGAAGGCCTCAAGCTCGGCGGGCTTCACGCCGGCCATGTCGCCGGTGACAGCCAACGCGGCATTGCAGAACTCGTTCATCACCGGCGGCAGCGCGAAGTGGTTGTAGACAGAGGTCATGTAAGCCTCGCGCGGGGCGGTGAACTTCGCGCCGTAGCGGGCCTTGAATTCGGCATCGACCTTGCGGTTCATCGCCGTGAGCGCTTTGCCATAAGCCTTGAGGAAGACCTTGTAGCGCGGCAGGATTTCGGCGTGCTTGGGATCGCTGCAATTGAGTGCGGCGACGTTGAAGGCCGAGCGCAGGTTCCACACCATCTGGGTGGGCGAGATGCCCCGGTTGACCGACTGGCGTAGGCCGCCGGCATCGAGCGGGGGGATTGCAAGGTTGTCGCTCGCGCCCGCCGGCGGCATCGGCTTGGGCGGCGGCGGAATATAAGGCTTCGGCGGTGGCGGGGGTGGCGGCGGGGGTGGCGGCGGCGCAGGCGCGGCGCAGCTTGCCAGCGCGGCGGCCAGCGCGGCAGCGGGGAGGAACCGGGCGATACGCTGGAAAACAGGCGCCTGAGGGCGCGAGGTACGTGGCATGCGAGAAGGTCCCCCGGGGAAAATCATCTACGTGGTTTAACGGGCCCGCTTCACAAAGAAAATGCCCGGCGAGCCGGAAGGCCCGCCGGGCACGGTAACGTGCTTCAAACCGGTTTCAGATCAGCGGCGATCGCCCATGAACTGCAGCAGGAAGGTGAACATGTTGACGAAATCGAGGTAAAGCGTGAGCGCGCCGAGCACGATCATCTTGCCCGCGAATTCGGTGCCAGCCACCTGATCGTACATCAGCTTGAGCTTCTGCGTATCGTAGGCGGTGAGGCCGGCGAAGATCAGCACGCCGAGGAAGCTGATGCCCCAGGCAAGGCCTGCCGACTGCAGGAAGATGTTGATCAGGCTCGCAATCAGGATGCCGACAAGGCCCATGATCAGGAACGTGCCGAAGCCCGAGAGGCTCTTCGTGGTGGTGTAGCCATAGAGGCTGAGACCGGCGAAAGCGCCCGCGGTGGCGAAGAACGTCGCCGCGATCGAGGGGCCGGTATAGACCGCGAAGATCGCCGAGAGCGAAATGCCCATCAGCACGCTGAAGGCCCAGAACAGCGCCTGCATCGTGGTCGTCGAGATGCGGTTGATCCCGAAGCTCATGACCATGACGATGGCGAGCGGGGCCAGCGCGACGAGCCATCGCAGCGGGGTGCCGAACACGGCTTCCGCCATGCCCGAAGTGGCGAACAGCAGTGCGACCACGCCCGAGAGCAGAACGCCCGAGGCCATGTAGTTGTAGATCGACAGCATGTAGCGGCGCAGACCCGCATCATACGCGGCGCCGCGCCCGGCGAGACCCGCCGCAGCGCCGAAGCCTGCCGGGCTCCAGCGTGAGGGCTGGGGGTCATTCCAGTTTGCCATGACGTACCAAACTCCGTTCCGGCCCGGGATGGGCCGAGTGGTTGCAATATCGCCCCAAACCCGAGCCTTTTCAAGCGGGAGGGTCATAAGAGAATGTGTCAAAAGGTAATAAGGTCCGGTTTTGGCCCGGACCCGTAATTGAGCGGATCAGCCGCGCGCTGCCCGCGTTAGTTCGGCGCTGCGATCGCGCGCGGCGCGCAGGGTTTCGGTGAGCAGCGCGACCAGGCGGGCATCGGCATCGAGCACCCTGAGCCCGGCCTCGGTCGTTCCCCCCGGGCTTGCCACGCGGCGGGCGAGTTCGCCTGGCGCATCGGCAGCCGTCGCAGCCAGCGTGGCGGCGCCTTCGACCATGGCGTGCGCGAGCCGGCCGGCCGACGCTCGCGGCAGGCCGAGCGTGGCGGCGGCTTCGCCCAGCGCATCAATGAAGCGGTACACAAAGGCCGGACCGGACCCGGCGAGCGCAGTCACGATGTCCATCAGGCCTTCATCGCCGAGCCATTCGGCGGGCCCGAGCGGCGCCATCAGCGCCTCGGTCCGCTCCCGCAAGGCGGCATCGGCATCGCCATAGAGCGCGATGGGCGACTTGCCGATCGCCGCAGCAAGATTGGGCATCACGCGCACCACCGCCGCCGCTGCCGGGAAGGCCGCGCGCAAGGTGGCAAGGTCAACCCCGGCGAGGATCGAGAGCAGCAGCGTGCCCTCCCCCACATGCGGGGCAATAGCGGGGGTGGACGCCGCGAACTGCTGCGGCTTGAAGCCAAGGAGCACGACATCGGCCGGCAGCGCGTTGTCCGCCGCTTCGCGCAGCAGGCGGACGCCGGTGGGCGCTTCGGCGAGCAGCGGATCGACCACGGTGAAGGCGGCCGGATCGAACCCGGCGGCAAGCCAGCCGCCAAGCATCGCGCCGCCCATGTTGCCGCAACCGAACTGGAGAAGGGAAAATGTCACGTCAGGTCTCCGGGCCCGGAATAAGGACGGGCCCACCCCCGACCCCTCCCGCAAGCGGGAGGGGGGAA
>CAILIO010000275.1 GCA_903834285.1 uncultured Sphingomonadales bacterium
CAGCCGTCGCAGCATCTCCCGGTCCTGGCAAGCGAGCCAGCCGATGCGCAGCCCGGGGAGGCCATAGGCTTTCGAGAGGACGTTGAGCGAGAGCCCCCGCTCGTAGATATCGGCGCATTGCGGCAAGCGGCGCGCGGGATCGGCTTCGATCAGGCGATAGACTTCGTCCGACAGCAGCCATATCCCCCGCGCGCGGCACGCTTCGACGAGCGCGCGCAGGCTGGCTTCGGGGATCAGGGCACCGGTCGGGTTGTTGGGAAAGTTGATCGAGACGAGCCTGGTGTTGGGGCGCATCGCGGCGATCAGCCGGTCGACATCGAGATGCCATTCACGCTCCGGATCGAGCGGCACGCCGGTCACCTCGCAGATCGTCGCGGGCATTGTCTCGGACGACTGGTAATTGGGGGTGATGGCGATGGCATGGTCGCCCGGATCGAGCAGCACCCGGTTGGCGGCATAGAGCGCTTCCTGCGCACCGGCGAAGGTCAGGATATTCCCGCTGCCGATCGCCGCGCTGTCATATGTGCGCGCGATTGCCTCGCGCAGCGCGGGCGCGCCATACGTCTCGGTATAGCCGAGGCTGAGATCGAACAGGGCGCGGCGATCCGCCTCGGTGCCGAGCGCAAGAATCTCCTCGATCGTGTGGCTTTCGGCGTCCGAGCCCGTGAGGTTGAAACGAGCGGCGAATTCGTACTTCGAGAAATGCACCTCGAGCGCAAAGTCGCGAATGGGGCGGGTCACGGGCACTGCTCCTTTGTCAACGGTTGCGAAGCGCCGTATTGCCAATTTCGTCTGATCGGGGCGGACCCATTGCAGGCGACCGGGCACGCGCGTTTGTCCGATAAAGTTCCGAGAGACGCCGATGCAGACAATGTGGTGGCTGTCAGCGCCGTTAGCGACTGCGAATTGGGCATGGCTTTAGTTCCAATAGGCCTTCGTGAATCCAGAGGCTCTCACACAGGCCTTGATGCCTCTTCCTGCGGCGTGAATTTGTAAGAACCAAACCCGAGGAAAATGGCGACAAGGCTCCAGCGCAGCACTCCACCGTCAGCGCTGCCGAAACGGGTTTCGATCGATGCGTTCATTTCGAGTTCCCTCCTTTGTCCGGGACAGTGCGGCCAATATTCGGCGCAAGTATTCGGCGCAAGCTGGAATGCGGGCATGGTCATGTCGGGGGCCCTCGCTGGCCCGTCGCAAAGGGGATCACGACGTCAAAGCCAAGGGTGAACTGATCGGTGCGACGCCCTGCATTGAACGGTCTGCCCGAGAGTGCATGATCGTAGCGCAATTCCGGGCGCCATCTGACTTCGCGCAGCGGACCAATATCGTGAAACGTTCGGGTGACGCCCAGGGTCAACTCGGCATAAGTTGTAGGCGAGCCCGCAATCGCTGCATTCGGCCTCCCAAGCTGCTGATTGTAAAGGTCGTTGGTACCGGTGAGAGCGCCAAAGTAGGCACCCTTGCTGTCCCGCCAGACTTCGGCGCGCAAGGCAAGACGGGTCTTTGGGCTGACCGTGTAGGCGAAATACTGGGCGATGCCGCCACCATCGGCCTTGATACCGTCGTCCCTCACATAGTTGACTTCGGTTATCGCCATCAGGCGATCGGTGACTTGCCACACGACGTAGGCGTCGCTGTAATAGCGCAAGTCGCGGTTTGGCCGCACCCCGGGCGTGCCGCTGGGCCATTCGGGCCCGATATGCGTAAGGGCAGCGAATGTTACGCGCGGGAAATTCAGGCCAAAACCGGCCAAAAACCCCGCCGCGCGGTTGTTGTCACGCAGGATCGAGGTGTTTGTGCCGGAATCGACCCCCGCATAGACGTCAACGTGCCGGCTGGGATGGCTGATGGTCAGAAGCCCCGTGTGTTTGATCGGCGCTCCAAAATTGAGAATATAGCCGTGGCTGTATAGCAGTGTGTCGGTGGCGGCGATCACTTCATAGCCGACCGGGCTGACATATTGCCCGAGCTTGATGTCGATGCCGCCTGCGAAAACGACGGGCAGGTGCGCTTGAAAATCGGCCTCAAGCACGTCGAATGCGGTACGACCCAGGACGGCACCACCAAACTGGCCGGTCAGGCGCGTCAGGCGCGCGTCCGATCCATAGATCAGGCTGACGCGAAAGCCCGGATCGACATGTTTGGCCGCCGTGTCGATCGGCCGTTCGATGTTCAGCAGTGCCTGGTTGAACACTGGCTGGTTGGCACGATCGGTTGCAAGGTGGCCAAAGTTGATCCCGTTTTCGGGCTTATCGGGCTGAAATGTTATCCCTGCTTCGATATGGCCGGTCACGCGGATGGCATGCTCGGCCGCAGCCGTTTCGGCACAAGCGGCTGTCCCCTGTGGCAGTGCAAGGCCGGCACAAGCGGCCATGACCCATCGCCCTGTGGCACAGTCTGACAACCGACGTTGCGCCACGAAGTCCGCTGGTACAGCGCGTCTGGACATATCGCGTCACCCACTCCGCTGATCACCAGAACGGGTGCTCAATTCAAGCTCCAGCGCTCGGTGAAGGGCCGGATCACGTGATCGAACGACCAGGTCGAAGGATGCTGATGGGCAATGTGGAACACCTCGTCGGCAATCGCGGCAGGCTGAGCGAAATAGTCTTCGCGCACTCTGCCGGATTCGATTGTCGGCTTCGAAACGCTATCCCCCAACCAGGGCGCGTCGATTGCGGCATCAATTGCGACGTAACCCACGTGGACACGCTTGGGGCCGAGATCCTTGGCCAGCGATTGTGCGAGCACGCGCTGCGCCGCTTTCGTTGCGGCGAAGCCCGCGTAGCCGGGGACGCCGCGATAAGCCGAGGTGTTGCCGGTGACAATGATCGCACCGCTGCCCCGCTCCACCATTTGCGGCCCCAAAGTCTGGGCGATTTGCAGCAGAGATGTCGCGTTGACGCGGAAGTTCTGCTCGAATGTGTCGAGTGACACTTCGTCATAACGGGCGAATGTGGCTGATACGGCATTGTGCACGATGATATCGGGCAACCCGAGCCGCGCCCGCACCGCTTCCAGCGTCATCGCCAGTTCCACGCGGTCGCCAACGTCGCAACCAAAGAAAGCGCTGCCGGCAGTCTCGCGTGCCAGTGCTGCCAACCGGGCGCCGTCGCGCGCCAGCATGGCGACACGGTATCCGTCTGCGGCAAAGCGGCGGACGATCGCCGCGCCGGTCGCCGCGCCGACGCCGGTGACCAGGGCGATGCGAGCAGCCATTGCTCAGGGCGACCTTGACAGTGCCGGACGAACGATCGCGCATAAGTGCGTAGCCGCGCTCGGTTTCGGCGAGCGGCAGGGTATTGGTGAATATGAGGCTCGGGTCGATCCGCCCGCTCTCCACAAGTGGCAGCAGACGGGGCACGTGCGCGTTGACCGTGACCACACCCGTGTGAAAGCGCAGATTGCGGAACAGGCCCGCCGAAAAGGGCTGGTCGACCGGTTCGAAGATGTGGCCGAAGCCGGTCACGCTGATCGCAGCGCCTGCGCGCGCGACGTCGATCGTCTGGGTGAGCGAAGACTTGCCACCGATCGTATCGACAAGCGAGGACGGACCGCGTCCATCAGTGAGGTCCTTGATGAAGAACACTGGATCGGTAGTCTTGCCGTTGACGACATGGGTCGCCCCCGCTTTCTTGCCGAGCTCAAGCCGGCTGTCGTGCCGCCCGACGAGAATGATCTGCGCGGGGCCAAACAGCGTTGCCGCCATCACCGCGCTGATGCCGACCGCGCCATCGCCAAAGATTACGACGGTCTCGCCCGTGCCGATATTGGCATTGAGCGCGCCATGAAAGCCGGTCGAGAAGTTGTCGCCAAGCGGGAACACTTTGGCATCGTCTCCGCCGCTGCTCAGGCTCTCTGGGAGCTTGAACAGCGTGCCGTTGGCATAAGGCACCCGGACGAGTTCTGATTGCCCGCCCTGGACGTCTTCGCCGCCGTGGGGGATGAACAGGTGCGACCCGAACAGCCCGAAATGCTCGCACGAAGGATATTGATCGATCTGGCAGTAGAAGCACTGGCCATCGACGAACCCGGCCGAAGCCAGCACGCGGTCGCCGACCGTGACGCCGTTCACCTCGTTGCCAATGGCCTCGACCACGCCGACAAATTCATGCCCCGTGCGCATGCCCGGGATGAGGCCCAGTTCGGGGCCGTTGTGGGTGAATTCGAGATCCGCACCACAAATCCCCGCGAGCGTTACCCGCACGATTGCATCGCCGGGGAAGAGGATCTTCGGTTCCGGCAGATCGCCGACGCGCACGTCTGAACGGCCGTTGTAATAGGCAGCGAGCATGGCGGGGCCTTTATCTGCGGGGTGATGGGCTTCAGGCGGCGGGGCTTGGCAAGGTCGCCATGTCGATCACGAAGCGGTAGTGGACATCGGCGGCGATCATGCGGGCCCAGGCCTCGTTGAGCTGGTCGATCGCGACGAGTTCGACATCCGCGCCGATGTTGTTCTCGGCGCAGAATTCCATCAGCTCCTGCACTTCGTGGATCCCTCCGATGAACGAGCCGGACATCCGCTTCTGCCGGAACACAAAGCTCAGCGGTTTGGCCTCGATATGATCGGGCGTGCCGAGCATGACCAGTTCGCCTTGGCGCTTGACCAGCGCCATGTAGGCATCGAGGTCATGCGGCATCGACACCGTATCAAGGATCAGATCGAACCGTTCGCGCGAGGCGGCCATGGCGTCGGCGTCGCTGGTGATCAGAACGTCGTCGGCACCCAGCCGGCGGGCATCGTCGGCCTTGCCCGGCGACGTCGTCAGCGCGACCGTGGACGCGCCCAGCGCCTTGGCCAGCTTGATCGCCAGATGGCCCACGCCGCCGATCCCGATCACACCGACGGTCATGCCCGGACCGACGCCGGCGTGCTTGAGCGGTGCCCAGGCGGTGATGCCGGCGCAGAGCAGCGGTGCGGCCCGTGCCGGGTCCAGCGCCGCGGGCACGGAGACGGCATAGTTCTCATCGACGACAATCGCGCCCGAATAGCCGCCGTAGGTGTGCCCGAAATCGGCATCGGGCCCCATGTAGGTGGGGGTGAAGCCGGGATCGCACATCTGTTCGAACCCCTCCTTGCAGGGTCCGCAAGTGCGGCAACTGTCGACCAGCGGGCCGACGCCGGCGCGATCACCAACCTTGAACCGGGTCACCGCATCTCCTACGTGGGTTACGGTGCCGATGATCTCGTGACCCGGCACGCATGGGTAGGACCCGAAGCCCCACTCGCCGCGCGCGAGGCCGACATCGGCGTGGCAAATGCCGCAAAACAGAATGTCGATCGCAATATCGTGCGGACGCGGATCGCGGCGATGAAAGCTGATCGGTGCGAGCGGCGCGTCCGCGCTCTCCATGCCATAGCCGTTAACTGCGAACATCGGGGGTCTCCTTGCGAGCGGTGGGTGGGTCAGCGCCGTGCAGCGGCCTGCACTTCGGCCATGGCCTCATCGAAGGCGGCCGCGGCGGCGGCCTCCTCGCGCATCTTGCTGCCGTAGTACCAAAGCGTGGTCACATCCTCGACGCCGGCAAAATTCAGCCAGTCTTCGAGGTAGTTGGAGGTGTAATTGGTGCCGTAGGACTTGGGCAGATCGGGCATGAAGATCGCCGCCGTGTAGATCGCGGTCGCGCGCTTGTTCTTCAAAAGGCCGATATAGCCGGTGGCCGGCTCGAACCCGAACAGCGTTCCGGGCATGCTGAGCAGATCGATATATTGCTTGAGCTTGTAGGGCACGCCGAAGTTCCACATCGGCACCGCAAAGAGATACTCGTCGGCCGCGTTGAAGCGGTTGAAGATCTCGACGAGATGTTCGTAGATGGTGCGCTGCCTGGCATCCATTTCGGGCTCGCCGAAGAACGACACTTTTGCGGCCGCGCTGTCGCCGTCGAACTCGGGAAGATCGGCGTGCCAGAGCTCGATCTCGTCGACCTCCACGCCCGGATGCGCCTCGCGGTATGCGGCGAGATAGGCGTCGGCAAGCTTGATCGAGATCGACCGCTCGATGCGCGGTGATGCCTTGACGTAGAGGAGCTTGGTCATTGGAATGTCCTTTTTGCAGGAGATTGCAGCTTGCCGATCATCCGATTGCGGCGCCGTTCAGGGAGGTGAGCGCGAAGGTCCGGTGCGGCCTCACGGTGTGACCGGTGCAAGGTCTTCGACGACTTTCGTCAGCGTCTCCGTATCGATGTCGTAGATATAGCCGAAGACGTTGATTTGCTTGGGAGTGCCCGGCGCATCGCGGATCACCGCCACATCGTGCCGCAGCGATTGCTCGAAATCCTCGATTGCGAGGTCGACAGGCGCATGCAGATGCCGGATGTCAGCACCTTCTTCCTGATCGAAGGCTTCAAACAGTCCATCCGGAGTGAAGGCCGTCGTGCCACAGAAGGTGTGGTGGACGATGACGACATTCTCGACGCCGAGCATGTGATTGAGCACGGTGACCGAGCGCAATGCGTCGATCGCCCGGCCACCGACAGTGATGACCTGACCAATATTGTTGGTGAAGCCGACTTTGGCACCGGTCTCATCGCGAACGACTTCGCCCGGCCAGACCTGATCGAATTCGCGCGCCACCGCTGCGGGGATCTCGCTTGCGCGGGGATCGGGGCAATAGACGACGACCGTCTTGAGCGGGATGGCCTGATGAAACGCGACCCGCATCGGAGCTTCCGCAAATCCAGGTAGCTTGGCGTAGATACCGTGTTCGGAGGACATGGTCGCGTAGTTCCTGTGCAGCGTGGGAAGGCGGCGCGGCGGGAGCGCCAGTTCACCGCCGGGCGTGCGCGTCGAAGACCTTGCCCGCGACGCGCCATCGTCCGTCCGCCTTGAAGAGCGCGAACAGATCGGTGGAGCGAACGCCGTCCCAGTCCTCGATCTCTATGCAGGCGGTGGCGGCAGGGCCGCTGCGGCCAATCGACACGGCGCGCCCGCGCACATTCGGCGCGCCGCCCGATTGGCCGATGCGCTCGCTGAATGCGTCTGCGGTGCGGTTGACCGGTTGGCCATCAAACGTGCCGACGATGCGGGCATGGTCGAGCCAGATCTCGCGCATGCGTCGCGCGCTGCCAGTGCGGGCGCTGCCTATATATTTGTCGATGATGTCGGCGATGGCCTCGGCTTCGGTCAGCGACATGTCGCGGCGCTCCTTTTGCGCAGCGGGCTTGCCGCCGGCGTCTTGATATCCCGAGTTTAGGCGTGCCGTGCCGCGTCCGATTGGACGAACACCGCCAGCCTTGCACGATCAGAACATCGATGGAGTGTGGCCGGATGCGCGCGAAAGGGCCGGACGGGGTTCGTCCGGCCCTGCGTGGCTTCAAGCGGCCAGTTCGGTGCTGACCTTGGGGAAATCGACTTCGGTGTGCGCGACATTGTTCATGAAGTTGGTCAGGGTGTTGACCGCGACCCCGGCGACGATCTCGACGATCTGGGCGTCATCGAGCCCGGCAAGGCGAGCCTCGGCCAGCTGCGCGTCGCTAATCTTGCCGCGGGCATCGACGATGGCGCGCGCGAGAGTGGCGATGGCGTGATCGAGCGCATCGACGCCCTTGCCGTGGCGGGCGGCGACAATGGCTTCAGCCGAAAGGCCCGCGCCCTTGCCGGTGAGGGTGTGCGCCGAGAGGCAGTATTCGCAGCCATTGGCCTGGCCGACAGCCAGAGCAATGATTTCCCGCTGGCGGTTGGTCAGCTTGCCGCCCGCGAGCGCATCGGAGGTTGCAAGAAAGGCGTTGAGCACGACGGGGGCATGGGCGAAAGTCTTGAACAGGTTCGGCACCATGCCGATCTTCGCTTTTACGGCGGCGAGAGTGGCCTGGACGCCGGCATCGGCATTGGCGGTGTCTACGGGGGCGATACGGGGCATTGCGAGGTTCCTTCTGCTTCCGTGCGGATTGCACCCCGGCTGTATGTGCGACTATGGATGCCAATAGGTGCCAACTACATTGCCGATAGGACCAATGGACCTTTTTTCTGCTCTCTTTGCCCATACGACACCGGTCGCGCGGACATTCTTTTCCGGCAACTTGTGCACCGCGGCGCAGTTTTCCGGATCGGGCCATCTGCATCTGCTCAAGAGCGGGTCGCTGACGCTGAGCCGCGTCGGCACGCCCGACATCACGCTGCACGAGCCCACGCTGCTGTTCTTCCCGCGCGGCCGGGCCCACCGCATCACCGGTGCGGCAGATTGCGGCGCGGATCTCGTCTGCGCCACAGTCGACATGGGAGGCGAGACGGGGAACCCGATCGGCGAGGGGTTGCCGGACATGATCCTGCTGCCGCAGGCCGCACACCCCGCGCTCGCGCCCATTTGCGAACTGCTGCTTTCCGAAGGGTTTGCTGAACAGGATGGGCGACAGACCGCCATCGACCGCCTCTTCGAATATCTGCTGATCCTGATCGTCCGGCACGTGGTCGCGGGCGGGCTCGTCGGGAGTGGCGTGCTGGCGGGGCTGGCCGATCCGCGCCTCGCCAAAGCGCTGACCGCGATGCACGAAAACCCCGGCCGGACATGGTCGCTCGACGATCTGGCCGAGATTGCCGGCATGTCGCGCACGCGCTTCGTGGCGCATTTCCGCAAGGTCGTCGGGCGGACACCGATCGAATACCTGACGCGCTGGCGGATGACGTATGCCCGGCAGCTTCTCGCCAAAGGCAAGCCGGTGAAAAGCGTCGCGCTGCAGGTCGGCTACGAAAGCGCGGCCGCATTCTCGCGGGTGTTCTCCCGGGTCACGGGGGAAGCACCGCGCCATCTCAAGCCGGCGGCAGACCGCAGCGACTAGAGCCTTTCCAGCGAGCAGCGGCAGTTTACGCGTCGCAATGTCGCGCCGTCAGCAAGAGATCGAGCCGGGTCTCGCGGCCCGTGCAAGCCGCATGCCTGTACGAGACGACGGCGCCGAGCCAGACGATCAGATCCCGGACCAGTTCAAGGTCCAATCCTTCGGCGGCCGGGCCCAGTCCGCCGGAATCGCTGGCGATCAGGCTCAGTTCGCCACCCGATTCCGTCAAGACAATGGCAATTGTGGGACGCCCCAGATGTCGCGAACGCATGAGGGCCTGCGCCATCAGTACGGCCACGATCGTGCAGAGCGCCATGCGGGTGCGACTGTTCAGTCCGACCCGGGCAAGGCGCATTTGCCAATCGATCCTGTCGCAGCCGCCCCAGACTTCGAGGAAACGCGCCATTTCCAGAAAGATCGGCGCGAGATCCCGATCCGGCGCCCGGGCCTGCTCGACGATGGCGATAAAGTCACGCGACGCAAGACGCGGGCCGAGGCGGGGCTCGGCACCTTTGGCGGAATATGCAAGGCCAGGCTTGGTTGCGACGCTGCGAGCCGTGCGCATGAACCTTAGCGGGACTGCCGCTGACATGTCACCCGGTATCGACCTGATCGCGGCGTTCCTTTCACCATGCAGCAGGCACAAACGGTACGGGCGCTGCTCCGTGGCGGCGCAAGGTATGGAGCAGCGCCCGCTCCGCATCGTCGACCTGGGGATTGGCAGGCGGCTCGGAGGGCCCTGACGACTTGGATCGCGATCGCAGGAATGAAACCGTGCGGGTGGGTCTTTTGCGGACCGCCGGGCAGGCAAGACATGCGTTTCGCTTCATCTCAACCTCGCTCCGTGCCGGACAGGCCAATGACCGGTTCCCCTGCCGGATATGCCCCTTGCGCAAATCGGGATTGGAGCATTCCCGCACGGGTATTGCGATCAGAGCGAATCCGGTGGGGCAGCCAGCGAAGCACGCCTTCGTGCGGATTTTCAAATAATCGACGAAAAATCAAACAATCTGGAAGGCAAACGCGGCGCTATGCTAAGGCGGCACCAGCTTGAAAGAAGACTGCACGACATGCGCAAGGCAAACCGCTGCATGAAAGGTGATTGTCTGGCCAGAATTGGCGCCGGTACTCACCTTGTGATCCGTGTGCCGTCATGACCTACGTGGTAGTGCCAAGAAGTGTAACAAGCTGCGCCCACCGCGCCGCGCACCTTTGCCGGGTTCAAGGAGCGCTCGGATGAAAGGTACCGGATGTCTCGAAGCCGCTCAGCCGTGCAGGAGAGGCGAGACATGATGTCCGGCAAGCCCGCCTCGGAACGTGCGCGTGATCTCGGCGCAGCCCCGCCTCCTTCATCGGTCCCGCATTCCGACGCCGTCATCAGCCGCATTGCGCAGGACGCAGGGGCGGATAGCATCCATGATTTCTGGGCGCGGCTGTCGCAGCTGTTCGAGATGCAGGTCTTTGGTCGCGCCGAATCCTGGACCGCGCCAGTCGCCAAACTGGTCTGTCCTGAGGGCGTGGGTGAAGCGGGGTGGGTCGAGGAACTCCCCGAAACGCTGATCTATGTGCGCCTTGGCGGGGATCACACCGTCCGGGCGCGCGGACTGGGTGTCGGCAAGACCAGCGCGCAGGGCGGCTTTACCCTGCAACCCAAGGGCACGTCCAACGCCTACCTCGCAACAACGCGCACGGCCTATGCCCAGATCGTCTTGAGCGATGCGCTGCTGGACCGGGCCTCTGATCTCGCCGGCGAGGCCAGGTTGAGCGGCCGCCTCAGGCCCGATCTCATCTTCGATTCGTCATCGCAGATCAATCTTGCCGCGACGACCTATGTCCGGCGCGCGCTGGATACCCGGCTGCCGCCCCTGACGCTGGAAATGGAGGGTCACATCCTGATCCTGCTGGACCGGCTTCTGGCCAAACACGGCGAGAGCCGGGGCGATCATGCGGCCCGCGGCGGATTGGCTCCGTGGCAACTGCGGCGGGTCACCGAATTCATGCTCGCCCATCGTGCCGATGATCTTTTGCTGGCTGACCTTGCGAACCTGGTGGACCTCTCACCCAAGCATTTCGCGCGCGCCTTCCGGCAATCGACCGGAGTGCCGCCCTACCGCTGGCTGATGGAGCGCCGGATCGACCATGCCCGCCAGCTGCTGATGCGCCGCGATCTGGCCATCGCCGACATTGCGCTGGCCTGCGGC
Organism: uncultured Sphingomonadales bacterium; assembly: GCA_903834285.1. Taxonomy (GTDB): domain Bacteria; phylum Pseudomonadota; class Alphaproteobacteria; order Sphingomonadales; family Sphingomonadaceae; genus Novosphingobium. The sequence goes on from CAILIO010000275.1 coordinate 10,974, forward strand.
TTCTTCGATCAAAGCCATTTCACGACGGTCTTTCGGCGCGGCGTGGGCATGACACCCGCGACGTTCCGGCGCGAGGCGACGCTCTGATCTGGACCTGAGTGCTGTCTGAGGCGGGCGTTCAGGACCTGGACACGGAACAGGCGGCGAATGCGGCCACGAGATCGGCAATCAGATCATCGGGATGTTCCAGCCCGACCGAGAGGCGCAGCAGGCCTTCGGGGGCCATGGTCTGCGGCCCTTCAACTGACGCCCGGTGCTCGATCAGCGTATGGGTGCCGCCAAGGCTGGTCGCGCGGGTGATGAGCTGCAGCCCCGCCGCAAAACGCATGGCCTCCTCGCGCCCGCCGTGGACCTCGAACGCCAGCATCCCCCCAAAGCTGCGCATCTGCCGCTTCGCCACAGCATGCCCGGGGTGGCTTTCAAGCGCCGGGTAATGCACCGCCGCCACGGCCGGATGGCCTGCGAGGAACTGCGCGACAAGCTCGGCATTGGCGCAATGGACGCGCATCCGTGCGGACAGCGACTGCATGCCGCGCAGCGCCAGCCAGCAATCGAAAGGCGATGGAACCGCCCCCTTGTGGTTCTGGATCGCGCGCAGCAGGGTCAGTTGCGGGCCATTCTCGCGCAGCACGACCGCGCCGATCATCACATCGCTGTGGCCGCCGACATATTTGGTCAGCGAATGCACCACGATATCCGCGCCCAGCGCGAAGGGACGCTGCAGCAGCGGCGTGGCCCAGGTGTTGTCCACTGCGACCAGCGCTCCGGCTGCGCGAGCGATGCGCGCTACCGCCTCGATGTCGACGATCTTGATCAGCGGATTGGAAGGCGTTTCCATCCAGACCAGCCCGGTCGGCTCCGCGCAGGCCGCCTTCACGGCGGCGAGGTCGGTCATATCGACCGCGACCCAATCGAAGCGGGCGCCGATGTCCGTTTCGTCGATAAGCGCGCGGATGCCGAAATACATGTCGTCGGGCAGCACGAGCCGGCGCGGGAGCCCTGTGGGAAGGCTTTCGATCGCAGCGGTGATTGCCGCCATACCCGAAGCAAAGGCTGCGGCTTCAACCCCGCCCTCCAGCGCGGCAAGGCAGGCCTCGAGGCTGTGGCGATTGGGATTGCCATCGCGGCCATAGACAAAGCCGCTAGGAAAGCCGCCGTCCTCGGCGCGTTCGAACGTGGTGGAAAGGTGGATCGGTGCGGCCACGGCTCCGGTCAGCTGGTCACAGGCCTGGCCGACGTGGATGGCGATGGTCTCGGGATGCATGGGTCCACTCCTGATCTTGCGGGCAAGGATCACTTGCCGGGTCAGTGCCCCTGCCCGCCCGGCCGTCCGTTCGGGTTGACGCGGCAGGAGGCGCGGCCCAAAATGCATGAATGACCGACATAGTCAATATAATGACCGATCTGGATGGCGCTGAACCGGATGCCGCGCTGCAAGTGCAAGCCGCGCTGGCGGCCCGCATCTCGGCACGGCGCAAGGCGCTCAAGCTGTCATTCGATGGGCTCGCCGCGCGCTGCGGGGTGAGCAAGGGCCTGCTCGTGCAGGTCGAACAGGGCAAGGCAAACCCCAGCATCGCCACGCTCTGCCGGATCGCCGCCGGGCTGAACGTGTCCGTCGCTGAACTGGTCGAAGTGGCGCAGGCGCCCGATGCCCCGATCCGCATCCTTGTCGAAGATGAGGCCAAGGCCCTGTGGACCGGCCCGGCGGGCGGCAGCGCGCGGCTGCTGGTCGGCTCCGATGGCCCCGAAATGCTCGAACAGTGGATGTGGGAGCTGCATCCTGGAGAGCGGTTCGAAAGTGACGTGCACCCCGCAGGAACGCAGGAACTGGTCCATGTGCTGCAAGGCGAGCTGGCGTTCGAGATCGACGGCAAGGCGCACAGCATTCCGACCGGAGCATCCGCCCACGCCCGGACCGATCGCACCCACGCCTATGCCTGCGCGGGCCGGGAGCCGGTGCGGTTTGTCATGACCGTGTGGGAGCCGGGCGCGCCCTCCCCGCGCTGACGGTCAATCCAGCCCCAGTCTGCGCCGCGCAGTATCGTGCAGCCAGTCCGCAACGCCCTCTGCCGTGGCTATCTTGCCGAAGTCCTCATCGGTCCCCTTGCGGCTGTAGATGACCCGGATCAACTGGGTGAGCGGGAAATCGGCGTTGGGCCGATCGGCAAGCACGACGGTGTCGCCTGCGCGGAGCGTCCCTTCCTGCAGCACGCGGTAGTACCAGCCGGAACGACCATTGCGTGTCATCAGGAATGGCATGCGATCGTCCTCGAACATCAGCCCGAGCTTGAAGCAGGGCTGCCGCGGCTGACACACTTGCAGGCGCGCCGTGCCGATGGCGTGAATGTCGCCGACGCAGATGTCCGCCTCGTCCAGGCCGTCAATGGTCAGATTCTCACCGAATGCACCGGGCACGAGCCGATCTGCATGGTGGGGAAAATCCTGCGCCCACGCAGTGTATTGCCCCGCGGCATAAGCATAGACCGCCTTGTCCGGCCCGCCATGCACGCTGAGATCGGCTTGCGCGTCGCCTTCCAGATTGAGCGTCGACACCCGCACCGGTCCCGCAACGGATCGTTTGACAAACCCGCTCGGCACGGCTTGCGGGCCCAGCGGCGCGATCTTGCCGACCCGCACCGAACGGAGCACGGGTGCGGTGGGGGTCTCGATCTGGTCGGTCATTGCGGACGCGCTCCTTCGGCGGCGAACGCAGCTGCGTTCATGGAGATCAGCATGTCGAGCGGCCAGCCCTCGCGCCCCGCGGTGGTCGCGGCGCGAATGGCGGCAAGCGCGGCGTCATCGAGCGCGCCATCGCGAGCATGCGCGGCGACCAATGCCCGGAACTGCTCGATATAGGCGCGCTGTTCGTCCAGCAGTTCGCGTCCACCGGCAACGCCGTGGCCGGGCAGAACGTGGGTGACTGCCGGAAAATCAGCCTGCACGCGCGCGATCTGGGCCAGCCAGGCATCGGTGCGATGCTCTGCCATCCAGGGATGCGACCGGTTGTAGACCATGTCCGAGACGATCAGCGTATCGGCATCGGGGATATGGATGACGGTGATGTCCGCGCTTTCGCCCGGGCCAAGGTCGACGATCCGGAAATCGATCCCGGCCAAGGTAACCGTTTCATCGAGCGAGAGGCGATGGTCGGGCACCGCGTCGGTCGGCGGATAGTCCGCACCGTACACCGGCGTCCAGGCCGCGCGCTTGTCCCCCTGCGAGGCGGTAATCCCCGCGATGGTCGCCGCGGTGGCATAGACCCGGACCGGGCCGAACGCTTCGAGCACGGTGGGCAGGCCATTGAAGTGATCGGGGTGCGGGTGCGTGATGATGATCGCCTCTAGCGGCTTTCCCAGCGCCGCCATCATGGCGACCAGTTCGCGCGCGCTCGAGAGCAGAAATTGGGTGTCGATGAGCACCAGACCGGCAGCGCCTTCGACCACGAAGGAATTGACGAAAAACGCCTCGGGCAAGGATGCGTAGGTGTGGATCTTCGGGGGCATGCCAAGTCTCCATCGAGTGAACTGTATCCGAATGTCTGCCTATTCAATCAATGCCAGGTCTCAGTATGGAGGCTATGCCGCAAGCACCGCTTCATCCAAGCCCCGGAACAGCTTTACCAGCGCGGCTCTAGAGGAGCCGCGCTGGTTCTGGCTTTCAGAAAAGCATCATTACTTCAGGACGAGCAATTGTTCGAGCGTGGCAACGTGCGGCCGGGCTTTGGCCGTGTTCGCCACGCGGCTGGCATAGATGGCGATCGGCAGGCCGACGAACAGCGCATGGCCGATCAGGCCGTTGATCAGGAACGCCTGGGTCACGGGCACCTCCACCACGTTGGTGAGCGGCAGAACCACGAAGTTCATCGTGAGGAACACCGCTGCGCCATAGAGCGAGCCGAACAGTTGCGGCACCGCCTTCAGCCTGGCGCTGACGCGTGTGGCCGCAAGATAAATCAGCATCAGCACCAGCGCGATGAAGTAGTGCGAGACCGCACCGACTGCGGCGGCGAAAAGGCCCATGTTGAAGGCCTCTGCGCCATAGAACCCGCTGGCGATATATTGCAGCACCTGCACCGGGTTCATGTTGTGGGCGAAGTAGTTGAAAACGACCCCGTTGATGGCATCGAGCGTGCCCGCAACAAGGGTGCCATAGGCAATGGCTTTGGACGTCGTCATCATGGCATTGATCCTTTGCTTGGAGAGGGTGGGGCTTATTGCATTGCGTCGGCGATGAGCTTGGTATCGGTATACATGTCGAAGCGGGTGATCCGGCCGTCCTCGACGCGCCAGATATGCGCGAAGGGGGCCTCCATTGCTTTGCCGGTGGCCTTGCTGATGCCCGAATAGGTGCCAAGCGACAGGACCCTGTCCCCCAGATCGAGTATCTCGCGCGGGGCGGCCTTGAAGTCGTCCCAATCACGGCCGATCGGGATCAGCAACTTTTCGACGACATCCATCGGGTTGCGCCAAGTGCCACTGAAGTAGGGAAAACCGGCCGCTTCGGTCCATTCCAGCCGCTCGGCCAGAACACCGAGCACGCCCGGCACATCGCCGGCGGCCACGGCGGCGTAAAACGCACTGACAACATCACTCTTCTGCATGGGACTTGCTCCTTGGAAATGGGCGTGTGCTCTGACGCAATCCTCAGGGGGCGATGAAAAAGGCCTGCCCCTTCTTAACTTCGAAGCTGATCAGAATTTTCAGAGGCCGGTCCGGATCGGGATTGCGGAACATCACGTGACGAATGTCGGCGTGATCCTGAAAACTATCGCCCGCAGCCAGATGCCGCAGCGGCTCGCCTTCATATTGGGATTCCGCAGCCCCTTCGAGGATGTAGTTAAGCCCGGTGGTCGGGTGGTGGTGGGCCGGGACGATAATGCCCGGCGGAAAAACGTCGAGGATGAGATCGAACTCGTTGCCTTGCTCATCGACGTGCCGTTCAAGCAGCGTTCGGACTAGGCCTTCGGACGAGGCGACCGGCTTTCCCAAGACAAGTGGTTGAGCGTGTAGCGGAGCCGCGACGGTCAACGCAGCAGCTACGTTGAGAGCGAGCAGCGTCGCCGGACCTGCAACCGAGAAGATGCTCGATTTGAGGGACATCGTAGGCTCCATTGCGAAGGCAAGACAAATTGCAGTGCAGGAATTACCTGTGGCGCACGTGGCTATCGTATTGGGCCACCGCATCGACGGACGCGCTGTTCGCTGGTCCAAAGCTGGTGGTGACCATGACGAGGGCGGTGACGACGAAGCCGAACAGGCCTGACTTGGCACCGGGAAAGAAAATGCGGTTCATCTGGGCGGTCCTTGGGGCCCCGGCGGCG
>CAILIO010000276.1 GCA_903834285.1 uncultured Sphingomonadales bacterium
GCTCCGCATAAGCCTGGCGCACCCCCAAGAAGAGCCGCGCCTTCAACATCCTCCCGCCCAGCGCCGGGCCGCAGTCCTTCCTCGATCCCAATGCCCTTAAAGCTTCGGACGGATTGTCGTTCAACGGGCAAGAGAATGCCACGCAGACGAGCACGCTCGGCGGCAAGGTATCCGGCACAATCGCCAAAGTGCGCCCCAATGTCAGCGCGCTTGTCGTAGGAGAAAAGCTCTTGCTGCTGAGCCAAGGCCAGGAATTGGTGCAAGTCTCCGGCATCGTGCGCCTCGACGATATCGACGCGGGCAGCCGCGTGCGCACCACCCAGGCCGTCGTTGCACGCGTCACCTACACCGGCAACGGCTTGATCGCCTGTGCCAAGCAGCTTGAAGCCCAGTTCGCGCGACTGCAGCCGACGGCGACGGCGGCAAAGGAGTAACGCTCTATGGCCTACGATCTTCTCTCTATCGGTCTCTCTGGCGCCAAGGCTGCGCGCACCGCGCTCGATGTGACTGCGCAGAACATCGCCAACGCGGCAACGGACGGCTATGTCCGCCGCTCGATCGGCCTCAGCGAAGTCGCCTCCACCGGCTACAACCAGAACGTGCGCGATATCTCGCTTTCGGGCGTGCGGGTGGACAGGATCGTGCGCAACGCCGATGCCTTCCGCCAGAGCGAAGTGCGCCGCACCGGCGCGGACACCGCGCGCGCCAACGCCGAAGTAGATGGCCTCGGCACTGTCGAATCCGCGCTCGAACAGTCGGGCGCCTACACTGCGATCACCGGCTTCGATTCCGCGCTCCAAAAGCTGACGGAAGACCCTGTCGATACCTCGCTGCGCGCCTCGGTGATCGAGGCCGCGCGGACGATGGGCGCCACCTTTCAGATCGCCTCCAAGGAAATGGACGCGGTCGGCAAGGGCCTCCAGTTCGAAGCCTCTGACGGCGTTACCCAGGTGAACCGCATCGCCGGCGAACTTGCGCGCACCAACTTGCGCCTCTCCCGCGCGGCGGACGCAAGTTCGGACCAGACCGCGCTCCTCGATCAGCGCGACAAACTCCTCGCCGACCTCAGCCAGTATGGCGATGTGACCACGACCCTCGCGCAGGATGGCAGCGTCACCGTCGCGCTCGGCAGCACAACGCCCGCCACCCCGCTCGTGAGCGCCGGCGATACCAAGACCGTCGCCATGACCACCGCCGCCGACGGCACCGTCAGCTACACACTCGACAGTAAGGCGCTTACTCTGTCCGGCGGATCGCTCGCCGGCGGGCAACTCGCGCTCGGCAAGCTCGCCCAGTTGCACACCGATCTCGACAATCTTGCCAAAGACATCGTGACAACAGTCAACAGCGCGAATAGCGCCGGGGCTGACCGAAACGGTGATCCGGGTGCCAACCTTCTCACCGGCGACAGCGCTGGCACTATCGCGCTCGCCACCAGCGACCCCGCCAAGATCGCAACGGCCCCTGCAGGCTCTCCCAAAGACAGCCGCGATACGGGCAATCTCGATGCCATGCGGACCACACTCGCCGCAGCCGATCCCGCGGGCAAAATGGACGCGATCCTTTTCGATATCTCGGCCAGCGTCTCGGGCCGCACCGTCACGCGCGATGCGCTCAGCACGATCTCGGATGCGGCCAAAACCGCGCTCTCCGCCCAGACCGGCGTCGATCTCGATGCCGAAGGCGTCAATCTCGTCCGCTACCAGCAGGCATTCCAGGCCTCGGGCCGGGTCATGCAGATCGCGTCGTCGATCTTTGATTCGCTGCTCCAGATCCGGTAGACATCTCATGAGCATCTTCGCCACCAGCACCTCCGCTTTTTACGAACGCTCGATGCATAGCCTTTCGGCGCTACGCAGCCAGGCGGAGGATCTACAGAACCAGATAAGCACCAACAGCAAGATCACCCGCTCGTCGGACGATCCGCTGGCGGCTTCGCAGCTGCGCGCGCTCGCCCGCGCCGATGCCGTCGGCATGATCGATACCGCTGCGGCCAATCGCGCGACCACCGACCTCAATCTCACCGATACAGCTCTGACCCAGTTCGCCAATTATGTCAGCCGCGCTCAGGTGCTCGCGACGCAGGCCGCCTCCACGCTCCTCCCTGCCGCGGAGCGCGCGAGCATCGCCTCTGAACTCGCGCAGATCCATCAGGGCCTCGTCGGGCTTGCCAACACGCGCGACGGCGCCGGTCATGCCTTGTTCGGCGGCGACAGCCCGGGCGATGCCTATCAGATCAATGCGACGACCGGTATGGCCGAATACATCGGCAGCGGCAGTGCCGGGCAGCTTTCGCTCGGCGATGGCCAGATGGTCAGCCGCAGCCTCACTGGCCCCGAATTCCTCTCCTTCAAGGATGCGGCGGGCAACTCGACCGATCTGATGGCGGTGGTCAAGTCGCTCTCCGACGCGCTCGCCGGCGGCTCGGCTAGTACCGCCGCCGCCGCGAGCGCTGCGCTCGGCTCACTCACCAACGGCCTCGATGCGATCACCACTGCGCAGACCGTGGTCGGCTCACGGCTCAGCTGGATCGACCTTTCGACCGAGCGCCAGCAGGCGATGAGCGAGGCGCGCTCGTCGCAGCAACAGGATATTGGCGCACCGGATCTCAGCTCCGCGCTCGCCCGCCTGCAGCAGCTCTCCACCGTGCTCGAAGCGAGCCAGTCCAGCTTTTCCAAGCTCGCCAATCTCTCGCTGTTCGATTTCCTGCGCTGATTTCCAGCCATCCGGGACCGATCGCCGCCTTCTAGGCTGCCATCGGTTTCGTCAGCCTCCTCGACAGCGTGTTCGGGGTGTCTGTCACAACCAATGCATTGATTGGTCTTGTACGGGCGTCTGAAATTGGCTTTGGGCACCATCCCGGTGATGAAGTTATGACGATGCAATCGCCCTTTTTACCCGACTTGCTGTACCTCGCGGAAGGCGGCATCGCGTCCGAACTGTCGTACGGTTACGGCTACGATCTCCCCCGAATTTGGACAACTAAGCGGCGCTAGATCAGGATGTGTCTTTGTACCGTGCGTTGCTAATTGTCGCAATGCGTAACTGCATGTGCGTCATTCTGGGGGGAGTGGAATTGTGGAACTGGCTCGCGTTGCTGGGCCGCGATGCCGCCGGTCGGATGGATTATCAAAATCGGTCGATCGCATTTCTTATGGAAATCTTGGTACGATACTTGGAGCATCTGGCCCACATCCTGGTGAGCGGCGTCGTTGCCCCGCAAGGCGGCGCTGACTGGAACAATCAGGCTTTAACCCAAGCGGCTGCGGAGCAATACAACGGACCGCAAATGGCGAACCTGGCTTCGGCCAGCGTTGATCTTGTGCAGGCCCTGAGCTTCACCAGCACGAATGAGGCTATCGGGGTGTTCCGTGCTGCCGCAGGCTAAAAGCTTCCGATCAATTTGCCTTTCACGATCCAAGTAGTAAGTGGCTGGTTAGCATAGCGTTCTTTTCGCGAAATCATTGAGCAAGTTAACCGAGCGACAGACAGTTACGCGCTCCTCTATGGCATCAACTGCACCCACCCCCTTTGAGTTCGAGGCTCTGCTTGGAGATCAGGGTGAGTACTTGAATCATATGGGCTATCTCCGTCCGGAGGTTTCAACGCGGCAAATGATTGCGCGAACTCAGCTCGGCTACGTCGAACGCGGCGATCCTTCGGACCTCGCCCGCAGCGCGGGATGGACCACCTTGCAGCCCCGGCTGCCTGCTTCGGCCGTGATTGGAGGCTGCTGCGGTACTTGTGACGAACACCTCGAACTGATCGCGAGGGCCATAACAGGAAGCTACAGTTAACGATTCAAAGCTGCGCAATTGTTATGGCCATCCACTCCGAAAAGTCCCCAACCGACCAAAATCGCCTTCAACCTGCCATTCCGCCTACGGCCCAGTTGCAGTCGCGGTGCGAGGCCGGTCGGGGAAAAGCTGTTTGGCGGGCTTTGGTGAGGAGCCTGCCGCTAAGACCCCCGCGAGGGAATGAACGGTACGTCTCAATAGGCGACACCTTTAACGAGAACCAGGTCATCTGTGTAATCAGCCGAGCAAGATGATTCCTCAACGCTAAAGGAATCTCCACGCTACACCGGACGGCAAAAGCGCCCCCATTCCTCCATTAGCTTAACCCGAGCGCCAGGATCGTTCTTTGTGCCGAGATAGGTTGTTCGACGATATGCTGCCTGCACCGCATCTGGAGTCTTGTGGGCGAGAGCCGCCTCTACCACGGCGTCGGACATAGCATGGTTCGCAGCCCAGTCGGTGAATGTCGACCTAAAACCGTGCACGTGGAGAAGCTCGTTCATGTCGCGAAGCACCTTGAGGAGCGACATGTCCGATAGCGGTTTTCCACCTACACCCGGAAACACCACATTTGTTCCCTCCTGTCGCAAGGCATTTGCTTTGCCCAAGACCGCAAGTGCCTCGTCGCAGAGCGGAACCATGTGTGCCTTCGAACGCTTCATGTGCTCGGCGGGAATGGTCCAGAGCCTCGCATCGAAGTCAAACTCCTCCCAAGTTGCTAGGCGGACCTCTTGTGAACGTGTGGCGGTCAGGATCAGCAATTCGAGAGCGAGGCGCCCATATGTGGGCTTGCGGCGCAGCGCGACGAGGAAACTCGGCAACTCGATGTAGGGCATTGCCTTGCGATTCTCGCGTTGCTTGATCTGCTTGGGCAGGCCACGCCCAGCTTTCAGGCTGCCACTGCCCGAAGGCGCTTCAGTTGAGCGCCAGCCCTTGGCATGGGCGTAGTCCTGCACGGTGCAGATTCTGTTCCGTACATGCC
>CAILIO010000277.1 GCA_903834285.1 uncultured Sphingomonadales bacterium
CGCCGCGCCCCTGCACCACAATATTGCCCGCCGTCGAAAGCACGCCGCCGTCGTAGCCGCGATTGCCCTCGGAGGTGACCTGCTCCCACACCACCTTGCGCGCAACCGGGTCCCAGGCTTTCAACACTTCGCGCACCAGGCTGGTCTTGCCGCGTTCCTTCTGGAGCTCGGCCTTGGTCGGGATCGGGCCGAACAGGCGGCTCAGCGTCGCCTCATCGTAAGTGTCGTCGGGGATGATGCCGTTGGCGTTGAAGAAGCCTTCGAGGTGGTCGAGCTTGCCCTTGTTGGCGGCCAGGTTGACCATGACATTGGGCTGGTCGACCGTCGGGATGTAGACAAGGCCGGTCTGCGGGCTGAACGACATCGGGTTCCAGGTGTGCGCCCCGGCCCAAGAGGGATAGACGTTCTTGGGCTTGGCCGAATAGTCTGCGATTTCCGTGAACTCAGGGCGCCCGGTGGCCAGGTCCACGCCCTTGGCCCAGTTGACATAAGCAAAGGGATCTGCGGCGAGCAACTTCCCGGTCTTGAGGTCGAGCGTGTAGAAGAACCCGTTTTTCGACGCCTGCATCACCACTCGGCGCGGCTCGCCCCCGCCGACCGGCAGATTGGCGAAGACGAACTTCTGCACCGCGTCATAGTCCCACGCGTCACCCGGGGTTTCCTGATAGTACCAGGTCATCCGGCCGGACTTGGCATTCACCGCCACGATCGAGGCATTGAACAAGTCATCGCGCCGTTCGGCTGCGCTCTTGGCACGCGAGTAGGGAGAGGCATTGGCGGTGCCGAAGACGATCTGGTCGGTCTCGGCATCATAGGACAGCCCGTCCCACACCGTGCCGCCATTCTGATAGCGGCCATCGTGATCCGGCCCCCACGATTTCGCCGCCATTTCGAGTTCGGGGTGTTCGAAGGGCTGGCCCGGCGGCGGCGGAACGGTGAAGAAGCGCCACTTGAACGCGCCGGTCTTGATATCCCACGCCGAGATATAGCCGCGCGTCGATCCATCACCGAGGTCGGCGCCCGAATTGCCGATCACCACCGAGTCGCTCGTCAGCAGCACAGCGCCGGTCGAGGCATAAGTATAGGACTTGTTGCCCCGGCCGATGATCGTGTCCGCGGTCCACTTTTCCGCGCCTGTCTTGGCATCGAGCGCATGGAGCCGGCCATCTTCGCTGGCGACGAACACCACCCCGTCGCGCACCGCGACCCCGCGGTTGACCGTATCGCAACACGCGTTGCGCGCCGAAGCCGGATCGATGCCGGGATGAAATGTCCATAGCACTTCGCCCGTCGCGGCCTTCAGCGCATAGACGATGCCCCAGACGCCCGAGGTATACATCACCCCGTCGATCACCAGCGGCGTCGCTTCCTGCCCACGCTCGGTGCCCATGTCATAGGCCCAGGCAAAGCCGAGCTGCCCCGCATTGCTGTCGTTGATATCGGTGAGCGCGGAAAACCAGGTCCCCGCCGGATCCCCGCCGACATAATGCCATTCGTCACCCGCGGGCGGATGCGTGGCCGCCGCGAACTCGGGTAGTCCGGCTTGAAGCGAGGAAGCGGCTAGGCCGCATGCGCAGAGCAGGCCAAGCAAGGGCCTGCGGAGATTAAACTTTACCATGGCGCAAAGTCTCATGCCCATTGCCTCTGATGGCAAGCGTATTTCGCGCGGAAAGGTCCGTCCGGCAATCAAGGTCATCGGACCGGAAACCATCGAAAATGGCATCACATTCAATTGCGAATTTTACATGTTTCTGTTATGTTCTAATTCAGGCAGATAGGAGTCCTATGTGCGCGCGAACGAAGATACCTTACGCGAGGCCGAAGAAATGCTGGCCTTCGAGCATTTTCTGCGCACAGGGCGTTTGCTTGACGCTAACGAAATGGCGCTCAGCTTAGAGCGAAAGTTCAATCCCTATCACGATCCGGCCAACGGGCGGTTTACCACCGGACCGGGAGGACAAGGGAATCCGCACGAAATCGTCGTCTATGGGCGAAGGCCGGACAAGGCCGGATCAACCGCCCCGAAATGGAAAGCCAAGAGCGACGCGGTCAAGATTCCCGATGCGATCCGCGGTAAGATTGATGCGGTCGCTGCGGATTACCATGCTGCGACCGGCAAGACTCTAATTGTCACGGATGGCATGAGAACGCCAATAGATCAGGCCGAACGGATTTATTACAAATTTTCGCATGGCGATTTTGGGACTTACAGGGGTGCCCAAGGGGCTGAATTGGCCAGATTGTATCGCAGCGGAATCGCTAGCGGCAAATCAAAGAACCAGATTTTGGCTGGCATGGAGGGTGTGATTGATCGGCATTTGAAAATCGGTCAACCTATTTCAAAACATTTGTTAGGAAGGGAGGTTGATTTTAGAATTAGCGAGATGAACACTACTGACCGGGAAGCACTTATCAAAGCGATTAGAGAAAACAACGGTATTCCCAAACCGGAAGGGGTACCGCCACATATCCATGCTTCGTTTTGAAGGTTCGCATCAATGGTAGTGCTTCTGCCGATTCTTGCGCTGCTCGCCACCTCGTCGACAGCCGAGGCACCAGACTTTTCGGGGCTATTGAGCACCAACGTGAATACCATTCGATCGTGCGAAATTGTGCGCCGCACCGATGGGGATCACTTGGTGCTGAGCATGTTGCCGCATGGCGAGGGAGACGCCATTCATATCGATTCTGATTTCACCTTTCCTGGCCTCGACTTCATTTTCGCGGTTCGCCCGGGAAAGAAAGGCCGCTTCAAGATAACCAGCGACACGTTAGGCTCGCTGGCTCAAATTGATATTCCGGTCCGCTCAGCCATAGGCCTCAGATATAACAGGGCCGAGCGGATCTTTGCGAGGAGTGGCAGCTATTCGATTTACGTCGGATTCAATTTTCGTGGATCGGATGAGTCGCAAATCTTTGGCGCATGCGAGGTTGCCGTGCACGTCGAGTAGGCGCTGGGCCGGCGCAGTTGGCGCGCTCGTGCCCGCCCACACCTTGCGTCGCACCACTAGGGGTTCACCCCGGCACGCGGGCAGGCTAGAGCGTCTTCATGGCCACGCTTGCCCCTTCCGAAGCCGCCCTAATCGAGGGAATCGACGCGCCTGCCATGCTGGCCCAAGTTGAGGCGTGGTGTGCGATCAACACCGGCACGCGTAACATCGCGGGGCTGGCACAGCAGGCCGCGCTCCTCGCCGATGCTTTTGCCGCGTTGCCCGGTGAGGTCCGCCTCGTAAAGCCCGCTCCGGTCGAGGCGATTGCCGCCGATGGCCGCGCGGTCCAGATCGAGCACGGCGCGCATATGGTCCTCAGCGTCCGGCCCGATGCGCCGCGCCGTTATCTGCTTACCGGCCACATGGACACGGTCTACCCGGCGGACCATCCGTTCCAGTCGCTCACCTGGCTCGATGGCGAAACTTTGGGCGGCCCCGGCACGGCGGACATGAAGGGCGGCATCGCGGTGACCCTCGCCGCGCTCACGGCCTTCGAGACAAGCCGCGTCGCACCCTATGTCGGCTACGATGTGCTGATCAACTCGGACGAGGAAACCGGCAGCCTCGCCTCCGCCCCCCTCATCGCCGAGCTGGCGCGTGGCAGGGCCGCGGCGCTGACATATGAACCCTCCGCCCTCCCCGACGGCACGCTTGCCGGCGCGCGCGGCGGCAGTGGCAACTACAGCGCGATCGTTACCGGCCGCTCCGCCCACGCCGGCCGCAACCCGCAGGATGGCCGCAATGCCCTCGTCGCTGCCGCCGATCTCGCGCTCGGCCTCAAGGCGCTCTCGGGTGCCAATAGAGACGGGGGCCTCGCCATCAACCCTGCCCGCATCGACGGCGGCTCGGCCAACAACGTCGTGCCCGATCACGCGGTGCTGCGCTTCAACATCCGCCCCCGCAGCGAGGCAGACGCCGCCCGCTTCACCGCCGCCATCGGTCCGCTGCTGCGCGAGGTCGAGCTGGCGCACGAGGTCAGCATTCACCTTCACGGCGGGATCAGCCGCCCGCCCAAGCCGCTCACGCCCGAAGCGGAAAAGCTGTTCGATCTCGTCCGCCGATGCGGCGCGGCGCTCGGCCAGCCGATCCGCTGGCAGAGCTCGGGCGGGGTGTGTGATGGCAACAACATCGCCGCGCTCGGCGTGCCTGTCGTCGATACCATGGGCGTGCGCGGCGGGGCGATCCACTCGCCGGCCGAATACATGATTGTGCCGTCGCTGGCCGAGCGGGCTGCGCTGTCGGCGCTTGTGCTGCACCGGCTTTCCGGAGGGGAATAAGGACTGTGACCCACGTTATCCGCGCGGCCCGCGCCGCGGATCTCGAACACTTGTACGAGATGGCCAAGCTCACCGGCGGCGGCTTCACCAACCTGCCGCCCGACCGCCGCGCGCTCACCGCCAAGCTGGAGCGCGCCGCCGCTGCTTTCGCCAACAGCGAGGATGGCGATCCCGAAACACAGCGGGATGAATTGTTCGTCCTCATCCTCGAGGAAGTGGCCACTCACGAAGTGCGCGGCACCTGCCAGATCTTCACGCGCGTCGGGCAGACTTGGCCGTTCTATTCATACCGGCACGCCACGCTCACCCAGCATTCCAAGGAACTGGGCCGCACCTTCCGCGCAGAAATGCTCAACCTCGTAACCGACCTTGAAGGATCGAGCGAAGTCGGCGGCCTGTTCCTCCATCCCGGCGAACGCGCAGGCGGGCTCGGCATGCTGCTCGCGCGCAGCCGCTATCTGTTCATCGCCATGCACCGCAAGCGCTTCGCCGATCGCATCCTCGCCGAGCTGCGCGGGGTGATCGACGAGCGCGGTGGATCGCCGTTCTGGGACGGCGTCGCGGGCCGCTTCTTCGGAATGAACTTCCAGGATGCAGACTATTTCAACGCGATCAACGGCAACCAGTTCATCGCCGATCTGATGCCCAAGCATCCCGTCTATATCGCGATGCTGCCCGAAACCGCGCGCTCCGCCATCGGCCTGCCGCACCCCAGCGGCCGCGCCGCGATGCGCATGCTGGAAACCGAAGGCTTCGCCGCCGAGGGCTATATCGACATCTTCGACGGCGGCCCGACAATGACCGCGCGAACCGACCGCGTCCGCTCGATCACCGATGCGAAGATGGTGCCGGTCACCGAAGTACGCGCCGCCGACGAGACCGCGACCCGCGCCCTGGTCGCAACCGGCCGTCTTGGCGATTTCCGGTGCACCTTTGCCCGGATCATGCCCGGCGAAGCGGGCGTCGCGCTCGATCCCGATGCCGCTGCAGCGCTCGGCGTCGGCGCGGGCGATACCGTGTGGCACGTGGCGCGCTGAAGGACCCCCTTTATGAGCACTCTGGTCGAGATCAACTTCGACGGCCTCGTCGGGCCGAGCCACAACTATGCCGGCCTCAGCCTTGGCAACCTTGCCTCAGCCAAGCACGGAGGCAATGTTTCCTACCCCCGCGCCGCGGCGCTGCAGGGCGTGGGCAAGATGCGCCACAACATGGGCCTCGGCCTGGCGCAGGGCTTGCTCTGCCCGCTGCCGCGCCCGAACCATGGCTTCCTCGACGCGCTGGGCCTGACTGAGCCCGCCGACGAAACCGAGCGCCGCTTGCGCGCTGCGGCCTGGTCCGCGAGCTCGATGTGGACCGCCAACGCGGCCACCGTCTCGCCTGCGCCTGACACTGCCGACGGGCGCTGCCACCTTACCGCGGCCAACCTCGTCACCATGCCGCATCGCTCGCAGGAATGGCCCGATACCGCACGCCAGCTGCGCCTCGCCTTTGCGGACACCGCGCATTTCGCCGTCCACGATGCCGTCCCCGCCTGCTTCGGCGATGAAGGCGCGGCCAACCATATGCGCATGGGCACCAGCCATGCCGCGCCGGGCCTTGAGATTTTCGTCTACGGCAAGCCCGGCGGCGCCTTCCCGGCGCGCCAGCATGAGCAGGCCAGCCGTGCCGTTGCACGCCTCCATGGCCTCGATCCTGCGCGCTGCCTCTTCGTCGAACAATCGGGCGAAGCCATCGCGGCGGGCGCCTTCCACAACGACGTGGTCGCCGTCGCCAACGAGCGGGTGCTGTTCACCCACGAACAGGCCTTTGCCGATCCCGAAGGCACTTACGCCGCGATCCGCGCCGCGCTGCCCGAAGCCGAGATCGTGATCGTGCCGACCAGCGCTGTCAGCCTTGCCGATGCGATCGCCAGCTACCTGTTCAACGCGCAGCTGCTCACCCTACCCTCCGGCGAGATGGGCCTCGTCATCCCGCTCGAAGCATGGGAGCACCCCGCGGTCCGCGCCTGGCTCGATGGCATGCTCGCCTCCAACGGCCCCATCCGCCGCGTCCTGCCAGTCGACGTGCGCCAGTCTATGGCCAATGGCGGCGGCCCTGCCTGCCTGCGTCTCAGGGTTGTCGCCAATCTTGCCACTGTCGATTCGCGCTTCCTCCTCACCGAAGCGCGGGCTGACATGCTCGAAAAGCTGATTGCCAAGGCTTGGCCCGAGCAGATCGATCCCGCGGATTTGGGGCGCGACTCGCTGGCAGTCAGCGTGGTGGCCGCCCGCGCCGCGCTGCTCGATGCGCTCGAACTTTCCGCACTGGCCTGAAACGGTACGCCCCTTCCTGCGGGGGTTAGGCACGTCTTTACCATGGCCTGTCGCCGTGCTTTACAAGGCACAGGCTATACCATGCGCAACAGCCCCGTGAATGCTGATCTGGCACGAAGGTTGCGGAAGAGGTTTGGTAATGCAGAAGAAGCCATCTTTGCTCCGCAAGATCAGCCGCCTGTTCGTGATCAAGAACAGGTTTGAGGCGAGCGCGATCATTTACGCGCTGGCGCTGGGTTCGGCGGAGCGCGGGCACATCTACCTGGCACAGTATCCCGGCTTTAGCGGCAAGCTGCTGTTCCTCGCCAGTTGCCTTGCCGTCTTCATGGCCGGCGCAAAGATCATGGATGCCATGAAATACGAGCGCGAGGCGAAGGCGGCGGCTGTTCGCGTTGAAGCGGATAGCCAGCTCTAACCAGCCCACCCCGCTGCGGCTACGCTCACTGCGCTGGTCAACTCTCGCGGCCCTCCCGGAAGCGGGAGCGGCTGGGGGTGGGCCTGAGCGCCGCGCTGGACTGAAGTGGAGGCGTTTCTGTTGCCCGGTACGCCTCCGAACCGCTGAATTCCGTTCTGTTGCCCGGTCGGTTCAACCGCGCTTTAGCTTTGTAAGATCAGGCCGTTAAGCCGTCGGATTACGCCGCGAGAGCGAGTGCTTCGTTGTCGTTGGCACTTGTGGGTTTTGAGCCTTTAACGGGTTACTCAGCCCGGACGAAAACACCGCTTTTCAACACACGTCGATCCTAGTTCGGCCCCA
>CAILIO010000278.1 GCA_903834285.1 uncultured Sphingomonadales bacterium
CCGGTCTTTACAGGGGGCGCCATCATGCGCCGGGGTGGGGGGGCTATAGTGCTGGCTCCTGATGTTTCAAAAACGGGGGTACGGGCGGTGCGCACCGCCTCCTGCCCCCGGGCGCTCATATCACAATGCGGCGGCAGATAAAGCGGGAAGGTTGGTTTGGGGTTAAGCGGTTTTGGGAGGGTTTGCTCGCGGGTGGCAGATGTTTGCGCTCCGGATTGCTTCGCTCCGCTCGCAATCGTGAGGTGGGGGGAAGGCGTGTGGACTTCAAGCCTCGCGCCAGAGGGCGAAGCGGGCGAGCTTGCCGGCAGCCGGGACCAGCGCGTCGATCGCCCGGGCGGGCTGGAGCGCGCCGAGGATCGCGGGGTCGGCCGCGTTCATGCCGCCCGTCAGCGCGCCGAACGCGGGGAGGATGAGGCGGCGTTCGCTGGCGACGGCGCAGGGGCGCGCAACGCGGCGGCCGCGCGCGGTGACAGCGAACTTGGGATGGAAGTGGCCTGAAAGCTCGAGCCCCGTCTCGCCGGGGCGGGCTTCGTGGCGCAGCGCGATGCCACGTACGGTGAGTTCGGCGAGGCCCTGGGCTTCGACGGCGGCGTCTTTGGTATCGTGGTTGCCGGTGATCCAGACCCAGTCAGTCGCGCGCATCAGCGCATCGAGCATGCCGGCGGCGTGCGGCTCGAGCCGGGCGGGGCCTTGGCTGTCATGGAAATTGTCACCCAGGCACAGCACGCGGCGCGCACCGGTCTCTCGCAAGGCATCCGCGACTCGGGCGAGCGTCTCGCGGCTGTCGTAGGGCGGGAGCATCTGGCCGCGTGATGCGTACCAGCTCGCCTTTTCGAGGTGGAGATCGGCGACGATCAGCGCGCGTTCCTCAGCCCAATAGAGCGCGCGGCTGGGGGCGAGCGCGAACTCCTGCCCGGCGAAAGGAAATGAGGCGAACGAAACGGGAACCATGGACAGGCCTTGCCGGATTGCGTTTGGCTTGGCAAGACTTGGCCATGAGCACTGCACATGGGGCTGGAGAGGCCATCGCCAAAACGGATTGGAGCGCGGAAACTGGCCGCGCCCGCAGCTGGTTCGAGAGCCTGCGGGACCGCATCTGCGCGGAGTTCGAGGCGATCGAGCGCGAGGCGGGGAGCGATGCCAGCTTCACCTACACGCCGTGGAAGCGCGAGCACCATGGCGAGCCGGTGCCCGATGGCGGCGGCGGCGTGCAGGGCCTGATGAAGGGCAAGGTGTTCGAGAAGGTCGGCGTCAATGTCTCGACCGTGGGCGGTGCCTTCAGCCCGGACTTTGCCAAAACGATGCATGGCGCAGACCAGGACAATCCGGCGTTTACCGCGACGGGGATCAGCCTCGTCGCCCACATGGCGAACCCGCATGTGCCCGCCGTGCACATGAACACGCGCTTCCTGACGACGCGCAAGGCGTGGTTCGGCGGCGGCGGCGATCTCAACCCGCCGATCCCCTATGCCGAGGATACGGCCGATTTCCACGCCAGCTACAAGGCGGCCTGCGACGCGCATGATCCGGCCTATTACGACCGGTTCAAGGCCTGGGCAGA
Organism: uncultured Sphingomonadales bacterium; assembly: GCA_903834285.1. Taxonomy (GTDB): domain Bacteria; phylum Pseudomonadota; class Alphaproteobacteria; order Sphingomonadales; family Sphingomonadaceae; genus Novosphingobium. Next base: position 1,562 of record CAILIO010000278.1, read on the forward strand.
CGAGTACTTCTACATCCCGCATCGCAAGGTGCACCGGGGCGTGGGCGGGATCTTCTATGACCACCTCGAATGCGCGGATGATGCAGGGTTCGAGGCGAACTTTGCCTTCACCCGCGATGTGGGCGAGGCGTTTCTCAATGTTTATCCCGCGCTGGTGCGGCGGCGGCTGAACATGGATTGGACGCCGGACGACAAGCTCAAGCAGCTGACCTGGCGCGGGCGCTATGCCGAGTTCAATCTGGTCTATGACCGGGGGACGCTGTTCGGCCTCAAGACCGGCGGCAATATCGACGCGATCCTGATGAGCCTGCCGCCCGAAGCGGTTTGGGAGTGAGATTGCGCTTGGCGGCCTGAGACCTATCTCAGGCCGCTTGCAGCTTCTGCGGCGCCCATGTGCTCCAAACCAGCCAGAACAGCACGGCGGCCGGTAGCGGCATGAAGTTCAGCCCCACTGGCAGCGCGGCGGCGCGGGTGGCGAGCGGCGAAAGCCAGATCAGGACGAGCAGGAATTTCTCCCAGGGCCGCCAGCCCTCGCGCCGGCCCATGCCGACAAGGAAGAACACCGGCATGGCGAGGAAGGGCAGATCGTAGCTGAAGAGGTAGGGCGAGGCGAGCGCAGTGGCGGCGAGGAGCATGGCGCCGGCGGCTTCGTCCGAGGGGGCGCGGCGCCAATAGAGGCAGGCGAGCGCGCCGGTGACGAGCGTGATCGCCGCCTGTCCGGCGATGGCGACGGTCGGGCCGAAGAGGACGCGCAAGGCGGCATAAGGCGTGCACATGCGCAGGAAGAATTCGCCGCTCGTCTGGCTCATCAGGGTCTGGCTGACGGCAAAGCTCTGCGGATAGGCGCGCCAGGTATCGATCCCGAACACGAGCAGCGAGGCGAGGCACACGAGCGCGCCTGATGCGGCGGCGGCGCCAATCGCGGTCCACTTGCGCCCGGCGGCGAGCCAGAAGGGAACGAGCAGCGCTAGGTGCGGCTTGATCACGAGCAGGCCGAACAGCGCGCCCGATAGCACTTGCGAGCGGCGCAAGCTGAGCACGGCGGCGATCAGGATGGCACCGGTGATGAAGCCGTTCTGTGCGTGGCTGGCGGCGAGATAGGCGGCGGGGAAGGCGAGGACGGCGAGGGCGCCGGCAGCGCCGGCGTCCGGCAGTGTGCGGCGGGCGACGAGGAACCACACAGCCCAGCCGCCAAGCGCCCAGACCACCCACGCGACCGCGTAGGGCATGAGGCCCAAGGGCGCGGCGAGGAACAGGTACGGCGGCGGATTGACATAGGCCACCATCTGGCCGGTCCCGGCGGCCATCTGCGCGGCGTGCTCGGCGGCCAGATCGTAAACGAGCGCCGCCGGGCCAGTGAGCAGCAGGCGTCCGCTGCCCCAGAAGGCGAGGAAATCGCTGCCCACGGTGCCGGTCGCCTCGCGGAAGACCTTCAGCATCATGGGGATGTAGGCGACGAGGATCATGGCGGCGTAGACGCGTACGCGGCCTGCATCGAGCCAAGTGAGGGTGCGCAAGTTTGCCTTGAGCCTTGCGCCGAAGTCTGCCGCCAATTGTTCCTCGCTCATTGGACCCTAAGTGCCGCTGCGGTCTCGCTATGGCAACACAGGCGTGAAAGATTTGCGCATCAGCGGCATTTTCCCTTGTCGGGGGCGCCGGGCAAGGGCCATCTAGCGTGGAAATGCTGCGTCAGTACGAACTTGTCGAACGCGTGCTCGCCTATGATCCGGATGCGGACGAGGCGATGCTGAACCGCGCCTATGTCTATACCGTGCAAAAACATGGTTCGCAGAAGCGCGCCTCGGGCGATCCGTACTTCTCGCATCCGGTCGAAGTCGCCGGCCTGATGACCGAGCTGAAGCTCGATCAGGAAACCATCATCACCGCGCTGCTCCACGATACGGTGGAGGATACGCTCGCCACGGTCGAGGAAGTCGAGCGTCTGTTCGGGCCCGAAGTGGCGCGGCTGGTCGACGGCGTTACCAAGCTCTCGAAGATCGAGACGATGAGCGACAAGGAGCGCGCGGCGGAGAACTTGCGCAAGTTCCTGCTCGCGATGTCCGAGGACTTGCGCGTGCTGCTGGTGAAGCTGGCGGACCGGCTGCACAACATGCGCACGCTGCATTACATCAAGAGCGAGGAAAAGCGCCGGCGGATCGCGCGCGAGACGATGGAGATCTACGCGCCGCTGGCCGAGCGCGTGGGCATGTACGAATACATGCGCGAGATGCAGCTTCTCGCCTTTGAGCAGCTGGAGCCCGAGGCTTATGCCACGATCACCGGGCGGCTGACCGCGATCCGCAACGACGAGGGCGCGCAAGTCGATTCCATCGCGCTCGCGATCAAGCAGACGCTGGCCGAAGCGGGGCTGAAGGTGGAAGTATCGGGGCGCGAGAAGCACCCGTTCTCGATCTGGCGCAAGATGGCCGAGCGCCACGTGAGCTTCGAGCAGATCACCGACATCATGGCGTTTCGCGTGCTGACCGATAGCGCGGAGGACTGCTATACCTCGCTCGGGCTGCTGCACCGGACCTGGCAGATGATCCCGGGGCGGTTCAAGGACTACATCTCGACGCCCAAGATGAACGGCTACAAAGGCCTGCACACCTCGCTGATCTACAACAACGCGATGCGCGTGGAAGTGCAGATCAAGACGCACGAGATGCACCGCATCAACGAATTCGGTCTTGCTGCGCACTGGGCCTACAAGCAGGGCGCGCTGCCCGACGGGCAAGTGGGCTGGGTGCGCGATCTGGTCGAGATCCTCGAAGCCAGCCACGATCCGGACGAGCTGCTCGAAAACACCAAGATGGCGATCTATCAGGACCGCATCTTCGCCTTCACCCCCAAGGGCGCGCTGCACCAGTTGCCCAAGGGCGCGACACCGATCGACTTTGCCTTTGCCGTGCACACCAATCTCGGCGCGCAGGCGGTGGGCGCGAAGATCAACGGACGCCACGTGCCGCTGCGCACGCCGCTGACCAATGGCGACGTGGTGGAAATCATCAAGAGCCGCAGCAGCGAGCCGCAGCTTTCGTGGCTGGCGTTTGTGGTGACGGGCAAGGCGCGCGCCGCGATCCGCCGCGCGGTGCGCCAGAAGGAGCGCGCCGAAATCGCCGAGATCGGGCGCAAGCTCTACGAGGAAATCGCCGACCGGCTGCCGAGCAAGATCGGCAAGAAAGCGCTGGCGGACGCGATCAAGCGCCTGAAATTCGCCAGCGAGGAAGAGCTGATGGTCGCCATCGGCAGCGCCAAGATCGACGACCGGCAGGTGATGGAAGCGCTGGTGCCCGGGAGCGCGGCGAACCTTCCGCAAAGCGAGGGGTGGCCCAGCCAGCAGCGCGCCATCGCGGTGCAGGGCCTCACACCCGGCGTGGCCTTCAAGCTTGCCGAGTGCTGCCATCCGGTGCCGGGGGACCGCATCGTCGGCCTGAGGCGCATGGGGCAGGGCGTGACCGTGCACGCGATCGATTGCCTGAGCCTTGCCAATGGCATCGACGCCGACTGGATCGACCTTTCCTGGGACGCGCGCACCGATGGCGCGGTGGGCCGCATCCGCGCGGAGCTTTACAACCGGCCGGGCACGCTCGCCGAAATGGCTGGTGTGTTTGCCAAGAACCACGCCAATGTGGTTAACTTGGAAATGACCCAACGCGAGAACCCGTTCCACACGTATGAAGTGGATCTGGAAGTGCGCGATCTGGCGCATCTGACGCGGATCGTTAGCGCATTGCGGGCGAGCGACGCGGTGGCGCAGGCGGACCGGATTTGACACCGACACCACTGATCGAGCGGTTCTACCACGAAGTTTGGAACCGGGCCGACGAAGCGGTGGCGCGCGAAATCCTTGCGTCCGATTTCCGGTTCCGCGGCTCGCTGGGGCCGGAAAAGCGCGGGGTGGACGGGTTCATCGACTACACGCGCCAAATCCACGCGGCGCTGGGCGGTTATACCTGCACGATCCTCGCGATCATCGAACAGGGCGAGCGCGCGGCGGTGCGGCTGCGCTTTGCGGGGGTCCATCGGGGCGCGTTCTTTGGCGTGGAGGCGACCGGCCGGGAGATCAGCTGGGCAGGCGCGGCGTTCTTTGGCTTTGCCGGGGGGCGGATCGCCGAGCTGTGGGTGCTGGGCGATGTGGAAGCGGTGAAGGCGCAATTGGGAGCGGAGGTCGGCGCGGGGCTTTAGGGGGCGGGGGCAGGTGCGCACCATTCTTTTTCGTTCGTCATTGCGAG
>CAILIO010000279.1 GCA_903834285.1 uncultured Sphingomonadales bacterium
AGCGCCACGGTAAACGTGATGATCGGCGCGATCAGGAACAGGCCCTTGTTCGCCGCCGAGGGGATAATGGTTTCCTGCAGGAACACCTTCAAGCCGTCCGCAAACGACTGCAGCAGCCCGAACGGCCCCACCACATTCGGCCCGCGCCGCAGCGCCATCGAGGCCCAGATCTTCCGGTCGGCATAGATGATCATCGCCACGCCCAGCATGAGCGGGAACGCGATCAGCAGGATTTCGAGCACCGTCGCGATGCCCCATGCCGCTTCGAACGAGAGGCCGAGGTTCTGGAAAAACGGGATCATGCCTCAGGTCCTCCCCGGCACGGGGAGGGGGACCATCCGAAGGATGGTGGAGGGGTAAACGCGCATCGCATGCCGCAACAATGGCAGCAACCGCGCCCTCAAGGTTCTTGAGAACATAGCTGGCCGGCAAACGAAGCACAGTAAAGCCCCGCGCGTCCAGCCAAGTATCGCGCCGCATGTCGCGTTCGGGCCGATCACCCCGCTCATGGACAACGCCATCAATCTCGATGGCCAGGCGCCGCTCAAGACAGACGAAATCGAGCACCACTTCGCTTAAGGGATGCTGGCGACGAAACTTGTAGCCACCGGGCCGCTTGCGCAATTCGCGCCAGATCAGGACCTCAGGCAGATTGCCGGAGCGGCGCTCGCGTTTTGCAACACGGAATGCGTTGGCGCCTGCGGAGAGCACCCCGCCACCACCGGACTGCGTCCGGCGGTCCCCCTCCCCGTACCGGGGAGGTTCTCGGCCCACATCGCTCATAGGACCTCCTCGGTACGGGGAGGGGGACCGCCGCGAAGCGGTGGTGGAGGGGTAGATCCCGCCCTCACATCCGAAACACCCCGAACCGGGGTACCTCCGCAATCGGCGCTTCCAAGCAAACCCCCAAAGCCAGCCCAAGCACATCCCTTGTCTGCACCGGATCGATCACCCCATCATCCCACAGGCGGGCGGTGGCGTAGTAGGGATTACCCTCATCCTCATACTTCTGGCGGATCGGGGCCTTGAAGGCCTCCGCTTCCTCCGGCGTCCACTTCTCCGCATCGCGGTGGACCGTCGCCAGCACGCTCGCCGCCTGCTCCCCGCCCATCACGCTGATCCGCGCATTGGGCCACGTAAACAGAAACCGCGGATCGTAGGCTCTGCCGCACATGCCGTAGTTGCCCGCGCCGAAGCTGCCGCCGATAAGCACCGTCAGCTTGGGCACTTGCGCGGTGGCGACGGCGGTGACGAGCTTGGCGCCATGTTTGGCAATGCCTTCGGCCTCATACTTGCCGCCGACCATGAAGCCCGAGATGTTCTGCAGGAACAGCAGCGGAATGCGGCGCTGGCACGCCAGCTCGATGAAATGCGCGCCCTTCTGCGCGCTTTCGGAAAACAGCACACCGTTGTTGGCCAGGATCGCCACCGGCATCCCCCAGATATGCGCAAAGCCGCAGACGAGCGTGCTGCCGTAGAGCGCCTTGAACTCGTGGAACTCGCTGCCGTCGACGATGCGGGCGATGACTTCGTGGACGTCGTAGGGCGCGCGAACGTCGTCGGGTACGATGCTGTAGAGCTCTTCGGGGTCGTACTTGGGCGGGCGCGGCTCGCGCTTGGCAATCCCGGAGTCGGCCGCCGAGCCGATATGCGAGACGATATCGCGCACGATCGTCAGCGCGTGCTCGTCGTTGTCCGCCAGATGATCGACCACTCCGGACTTGCGCGCATGCAAATCCCCACCGCCCAGCGCTTCGGCGCTGATTTCCTCGCCCGTCGCGGCTTTTACCAGCGGCGGCCCGGCAAGGAAGATCGTGCCCTGTTCGCGCACGATCACGCTCTCGTCGCTCATCGCGGGAACGTAAGCCCCGCCCGCTGTGCAGCTGCCCATCACGCTGGCGATCTGCGGAATGCCCTGTGCGCTCATCTGCGCTTGATTGTAGAAGAAGCGGCCGAAGTGGTCGCGGTCCGGAAAGACCTCGGCCTGGTTGGGCAGGTTCGCGCCGCCGCTGTCGACCAGATAGATGCACGGCAGGCGGTTCGCGGCGGCCACTTCCTGCGCGCGGATGTGCTTCTTCACCGTCATCGGGAA
>CAILIO010000280.1 GCA_903834285.1 uncultured Sphingomonadales bacterium
GGATCAGCCGCCAGCGGCCCTGGTCGATGAGGAGCCCAGGAAGTTCACGCTGCACCACCCGGGCCTGAGAGGCGATCCGCAGCAGCGCCGAGCCGGGGTTCCAGTCGCCCGGCAGATCGCCAAGCGCGGCAATCAACTTGCCCGGCAGCAGCATCGCGCCCGCGCCCGCATTGTTGATGTCGATCCGCTCGAAGCCGAGCGGCAGCCCCGCCTCGACCGGCAGGGTGAGGACAACCGGGCCGTCGCCCAGGAGGCGTAGCGCATCCTCGGGCATGGCAAGGAGCCCCTCACCCAGCACCAGCAGCTCGTCCTCCGCCGCCACCAGCGGCGCCATCGCGCGCGCCGAGGCGATCACATGAAAGCGCGCACCACCCGCTTCCGCCGCATGCTGGAGCGTGACGAGATCATTCGTGAGCGTTTCGGCCAGAACCACGATGCGCGAGCAGCCGAGCGCCATGGCGAGCCCCAGCTGATGACGCAGGATCGAGCGGCCACCGATCGGCAGCAGGCCGCGAAGACCCTGTGGTTCGCCCTCAGCGGCGTCCATCAACGACAATAATGCAACCCGCAAGGCGGCGACCTCCCTTTGCCCCATGCTAGGGCCGCAGGCCTACATTGCCAAGCTTGGCAGCGTCCTAGCCGGTTGGTTCAATGGAATCGAGTGCAGCCGCGATGCGGCGCAGGACTGCCGGTTCGCCCGGAGCCCCCTGCATGGCCAGATCGGCAAGGGTCATGAGCTCTTCGGCATGGAAGGTCGCGGCAAGGCTTTTCAGACGCATCGCCGCCATTTGCCAGTTGCCGTCGCACCGCGAGCGGCCTAGCAGATCAAGCTGGCGGCGGGCGCTTTCGACAAAAGCGGCGCGCAATTCACGAAACAACGCCGGATCGTCGCCGGTCGCCGCAGCCAGATGGGCATCGATCGCATCGCCAAGGTAAGCCATAAGTGATGGAATATCCTGCGAGGGGTTAAGGTGCCTTTAAGCGGCGGCGCCAAGTGTGTTAAGCACGCCGACATGGCTGGGGGCAGAAAGATCATCGCTATCGAGGGCGGCGCGGACGACAGTGCGGCGAATGCCGCAGCCGTGCGGCTGGGCAAGCGCCTCGCGAACGAAGCGCTCGTTGAGGACGCAGGCGGCGGCGCAGCACTAACCGCAGCTGGCGACGACGCGGCGGCTCGTGACGGCTGGCCGATTGCCCCCTCGCCGGAGGAGAGCGCGTCGGTCTGGAACGAAGACGGCATGGAGGCTCCCCGCTTGCAGCGCGAATGGCTTGGACTTGCCCTCGGCGGCGGACTGATCGCCGCGTGGACGGGCGCGTTCGTCACGGGCAATCTGAGCGCGTTCCAGCAGGCCCAGCCGCTGGGCGTGTGGACAGGTCTGCTTTCGGCCTGGTCCACGCCGGTGCTGGTGGTGCTCGTCGCGCTCCTGCTCTTCCGCCGTAACAGCCGGCGCGAGACAGCGCGCTTCGGCGATGCCGCGCAGCTGCTCCGCATCGAATCACAGCAGCTTGAACGCCGCCTTGCCGCCGTGAACACCGAACTCTCGCTCGCGCGCGATTTTCTGGCCGCGCAGAGCCGCGATCTCGAATCACTTGGCCGCATTGCGGTGGAGCGCATCAGCGGCAATGCCGGGCAATTGCAGGCGCTCATTGCCAGCAACGGCGCGCAAGTCGACCAGATCGGCACCGTCTCCGACCATGCGCTTGAAAACATGGAAAAGCTTCGCGGACAGCTGCCGGTGATCGCCAATTCGGTGAAGGACGTCACCAACACCATCGCCAATGCCGGGCGGACCACGCATGTCCAGCTCGAAGACCTCGTCGCCGGGTTCAAGCGGCTCAACGAGTTCGGCGTCGCGAGCGAGCGGCAGGTCGATGCGGTGCGCGAGCGGGTCGATGCCGCGCTGACCGCGTTCGAAGAAAGCGCCGCGCACATCA
>CAILIO010000281.1 GCA_903834285.1 uncultured Sphingomonadales bacterium
AAATAGATCACCATGACCGGCCCGAACAGCTTGCCCACCGCTGCCGTCCCGCGCGACTGGATCGCGAAGAGGCCGATAAGGATCACGATGGAGATCGGCAGGACCAGCTCTTGAAACGCGGGATGGACGACCGTCAGCCCCTCCACGGCCGAAAGCACCGAAACCGCCGGGGTGATGATCGCATCGCCAAAGAACAGCGCCGTGGCGCTGAGGCCCAGCATGACCATGACATAAGTCCAGCGGGTATCGGTCATGCAGCGGCTGACGAGCGCGAGAAGGGCAAGACTGCCCCCTTCGCCCTTGTTGTCCGCGCGCAGGATCATGAACACGTATTTGACCGTGACGATCAGGATCATGGTCCAGAACACGAGGCTGAGCACGCCGAAGATATGCGTCTGATCGACCTTCAGCGGATGATGGCCGATGAAGCTTTCCTTGAGCGAATAGAGCGGCGAAGTGCCGATATCGCCGAAGACGACGCCAAGCGCGCCGATCGAAAGGGCCGCCAGACCTTCGGAATGCGGGCCATGGCCGGCATCGCTGCTATCGGCGGCGTGCGCCGCCGCAGGCTGCTGGATTGTTGCGGGAGTCGCGGCGGCTGCTGCACCGTCGTCGCTGGATTCGGGGCTCGCACCCTGAGTCGCGTTGCTGTCCATTGGCGCGCCGCTACTCCTCCCGCTTCGCACTTGCGAGAACTATTTTCCGCGCTTCGCCCGGACGGCGGCTGCGGCCCTCATTTCGGCGGGCTGGCGGGAGGCTGGTCGGCGGGAGAGGAAGCAGGGGTGACCAGTTTGTCGGCCGGGACAATCACGACTGGCGGCGCCATGCGCGCGCCTGTCGGATCGCGCACTGCCCGGTCCGCTGTGCTGCCGAAAGCTGCCGTGTTTTCGATCGCGCGCAGGATCGGTGTAAACACAGGCACATCGCCGTGGCGCCGCACCTTGCGGAGATGGCGATCCTCGTCATAGCGCGCGGCGTCGGGCATCAGCCAGCTCTGCTCAAGCGCGCCCGCCGCCGCCAACACGCGAGCCTTGGCGATATAGGCATTGGCGACTGCGGTATTTGAATTGCTCCGTGCCACCAGCAGTTCGCGCGCGAGATCGAGCACGTCGAGCGTGGTGATGAGGCCGGCGCGCTGCTGCAGGACTGCGCCTTCATAGGCCTTGCGCGCTGAATCCTCGGCGGTCCGGTAGCTCGCGATCGCGGCCTGCTGCGCCTGCCAGTCGTTCCACGACGATGCCAGGTTCGAGCGGCTCTCACGCAATGCGGAATCGAGCAAGCGCCAGTCGGCATCGTTCGCCGCCAAAGCCTCGCTTACCCGTGCGCGGCGCAGCCCGCTTTCGAAGATCGGCCCCGAAATGATGACCTGTCCGCGATATTCCCGGTTGCGCAAGTTGTCGTTGTACTGGCTCAGCGAGCCATAAGTCGCGCTGCCCTGTAAATCGACGCGCGGCATCAGGTCCGCCTTGGCCGATGCCACGCTCGCGCGGGAGACCTTTTCGCGTGCCTGCGCCGCGAGGATGACCGGACTGTGCGTTTCAGCAAAGGCATAGGCTTCCTCGAGCTGGCGCACCGGCAGCTGGAGCGGATTGGGCGATACCAGTTCGCCCGGCGGCACACCTACCATGCGCAGGAAATTCGCCTCGCTCGATGCGGCATCGCGCTGCGCGGTATAGACCTGCGCCTCGCCGAGTGCCACGCGGGTCGCGATCTGCTGCACGTCGGTCGAAGTCACTTCGCGCACCGCGAGCCGCGCCTTGTTGTCATTGAGCTGGCGTTCGAGCGCGGCGAGGTTGTCCTTGGCGATGATCACCGAAGCGCGGTCGCGCAGCACGCCGATATAGGCGGTAATTGCATCGAGCAACGCCTGCTGTTCGGTCGAGCGCAGCACCTGGCGCTGAAATTCGAGCTGCGCGTGCGAGTTCTGCTCCTGCGATGCGTTGCGCCCGAACGTGAACAACGGCTGCGTCAGGATCGCTGAGGCCGAGGTCGTCCAGCCCTGCTGCGTAAACGGTCCGCCGCGCAGCCGGTCCGAGGTGTCGCGCTGCCAGGTCGTGGACAGGTTGTAGGTGAGCTTAGGACCATAGTTCGCCCGGGCCTGGGCAATCCGGTAATCATAGCTCTTCACCGTCGCGCGCTCGGCCAGCAGCGATGGAGAGGTCCAGTAGGCGAGGTTCAGTGCATCGGTCAGCGTGGTGACCGGCGCTCCGCCCGCCGCGCGCTCCGCGATATCGGCAGGGGTTTCGGCGGGGAGTTCGGGGCGCAGCGCGATCCGGTCAGCTTCGGTGGGCGCGCTGCCAGTTGCGTCGTCCCCCGCGTCGCCCCGGAAATCGCCCTTGTCGCGTCCGCTATCGGGATCGTCGGTGCCGTAGCCGCCCGCTGGTGCGCCCGTATCGGGCGGGCCCTGCACGGAGGTGGCAGGCGCAGGCATGGTCTGCGCAAAGGCGGGGACAAGCGCAGCGCAAGCGGCAGTGGCAGCCAGCAGCACAGCACGGAAGGGCAGGGGTGTGATCATCGTCATTCTGCTCAGTTGTCCCGGAACGCGCGCATGAACTGGTCCATGAACGGCTTCGTGAGGTAGGACAGCATCGAGCGGTTGCCCGTCTCGATATAGACTTCCGCGGGCATGCCGCTGCGCAGCTCGAGGCCTTCCTTCTTCACCGCCGCCAGGTCCACCTCGATGCGGACCATGTAGAAGGGCTGCTTGGTATCGGGGTTCTCGCTGCGGTCAGTCGCCACATAGACAACCTTGCCGATGATTTCCGGCGTGGTCGGTCGGTTGAACGAGGTAAAGCGGACGCGGGCGATCTGGCCCTTCTGGGTCTGGTCGATGTCAGCCGGGCTGACGACCGCTTCCACAACGAACGTATCGCGGTCGGGCACGATTTCCATGATCGGCTCGGCGGGGCGGACTACGTCGCCGATCGCTGCGAAGGCGATCTTCTCGATCACCCCCGTATAAGGCGCCCGGATCTCGCTGCGGTCCTGCTGGTCGGACGCGGTCACGCTGCGCAGCTGTTGCTGGTTGAGCGCGGTGTTGACTTGCGCGAGATCGGTACCTGCCTGCACGCGCCGTGTCTGCCCGAGCTGGATCGATTGCTCCTGCGCTTCGGTGATCTTGGCGCGGGCCTGCGCGATCTGCGATTCGAGCGAGCCGACATTGCCATCGAGGTCGACCGCGGTGCGCTCCAGCTGGTTCAGCCGGTTGATCGTGACGAGCTGCTTGTCCCACAGGTCCTTCACGCCCTGGCGCTCCGGCTCGATCAGCTTGCGCTGCTGCCGGAGCGCGTCGATCTGGGCTTCGAGCCCGTGGATTTCCTCATTGTACTGGAGCACCCGAGCGGCGAGCTGCGCGCGCAGGCCCGCTTCCTCGGTCTGGCGGATTGCGAAGAGCCGCGCCTCGTCGGCCATGGCCTTCGCGGCGCTGGGATTATGCGAATTGGTCAGCTCGGCCGGGAACTGCAGCCTGCCCGAGCCGAGCCGTTCGGCCTCGAGCCGCGCCTTCTGCGCCAGGAGCTGTTCGACGGTGAGGTTGGAATATGTCGCATCGGCACCCGTCACCCGGTCGTCGAGGCGCATCAAGAGCTGGCCCTGCGTCACGTGCTCGCCGTTGTGCACGTAGATCGCCTTGATCACGCCGCCGGTGGGATGGGCGATGCGCTTGACCCGCGATTCCACGCCGACCGAGCCGCTGCCGATCACAGCGCCGCCCATCGGAACAAGCGCAGCGAGCACGAATAGCAGGATGAGCAGGCCGCCAACCGTCAGCAGCAGGCGCCTGAGCAGGGCCGGCGCTTTGGCCTTGTCCGCCCCATCCTCATCGAACACCGGCAAAAGCTGGCGCGCGGGATCGGGAATGGTGGTGGGCATGTTCATGCGGTGGGTTCCTTGGCGGGGGTGCTGCTGTCGAGTGCTCCCTGCGGGACCTGGTTTGCGGTTTGCTGCGCCTGCATGCGCTGCATCACTTCCTCGCGCGGGCCGAAATCGACCATCCGCCCGCCGTTGATCACAGCTAGGTGAGTGGAGGGACCGAGCGTTGCCGGACGGTGCGTGATCATGATCACGATCCCGCCGCGGGCGCGCACCCCGGCAACGGCATTGGCCAGCGCCGTATCACCGGCCGTGTCGAGGTTTGAATTGGCCTCGTCGAGCACGAGGAGGAAGGGATCGCCATAGAGCGCGCGGGCAAGGCCGACGCGCTGGCGCTGGCCTGCGGACAGTTCCACCGCCCCTGCCGAAACCGGCGTCTCATAACCATCGGGCAGCGCCAGGATGACCTCGTGAATACCCGCCGCCCGCGCTGCGGCCACGATGCCCTGCGATGTCGCATCGGGATCGAAGCGCGCGATGTTCTGCCCGATCGTGCCGTCCACCAGGTCGACCGTCTGCGGCACATAGCCGAAATAGCCGCCCAGCGTTTCCGGTTCCCACTGGTCGAGCGTCGCTCCGTCGAGCCGGACTTCGCCGCGGTTGGGCTTCCAGATGCCCAGGATCGCGCGCACCAGCGTGGTCTTGCCCGCTGCGCTCGGACCGATCACCGCGAGAACTTGCCCCGGCGTCAACGTGAACGAGATGCCTGAGAGAGTGAAGCGCTGCGTGCCCGGCGGGGCCACCCAGATGTCGCGCACGGAAAGCTCGCTCGAAGGCCGCTCGAGCGTGACACCACGGGCGGGCGGCTTGCGGAACGTGGCAATGGCCTGCGCAATCCGGCCCCAGCCCGTGCGCGCGGCGACGAGCCCGCGCCAGTTGGCGATGGCCTGGTCGACCGGCGCCAGCGCGCGGCCCGAAAGCACCGAGGAAGCGAGGATCACGCCGCCGCTGGCCTTGCCGTCGATCACCAGAAGCGCGCCGACCGAAAGAATCAGCGATTGCAGCAGCATGCGGAAGGCCTTGCTCGCCCCGCCGAGCCGCGAGACCGTGCGCGAGAGGTAGGACTGCGCATCGATGAAGTTGGTTTCCCAGCTTGCCGTGCGCGCCACGAGGCGTTCCTGCATGCCCATGGCAAGCGCGCTTTCGGCAAAGCGAATTTCTGAAAGCGCCGCGGCCGAACGGCGGCCGGTGATATTCGCCAGCTCGCGCGAGCCGGCCTGGGTGCGGCGGTTCGAGATGATGGCTATGGTCGCCATGACGACCACGCCGACCAGCGCCGTCACGCCCAGCCACCAGTGAAGGGCGAACAGCACGATCATGAACGTGATCACCCACGGCAGGTCGATCAGCGCGACCGGACCTTGCCCGGCAAGGAAAGTGTGAATGGAATCAAGGTCTCGCGTGAACTGAAGCCCGTCGCCCTTGTCCGCGCCCGCGCGCAGCGGGCGGGTCACGGTGGCGTAGTGCACGGCCTCGAACAAGTCGTCGTGCACGCCGTTTGCAATGCCGAGCAGTGCTTCGTTGCGGATCGCCTCGAACACCGACTGGAACGCATAGACCAGCAGCAGCATACCGAAGAGGCCGATCAGCGTGGGGACACTGCGGCTCGGCAGAACCGAGTCATAAACGAGCAACATGTAGGCTGAACCGGCGAATACCAGCACATTGAGCATCACGCTGGCGATGGCGACCAGAACAAGGCCGCTGCGATAGCGCGCCACGAAAAGCCGCATGAATTGACGGTCGACGCTCATATTCCCCCTGACATCATGCGGCTAACCGGTCAGAACTGGCGCATCAAGCACCAATCCGGTTTTACCCGCCCCGGGCTTGAATAATCCAGCCTTGTTACAAGTCTCAACAAGAAGCGAATGAATTCCTGCACCGAAAATCCGATTCGCACGAATCGAAAATGCGCAGCCCGCCCACGTCGCGTGACTGGACGTGGAAGGTTGTTCAGGTGAAAAGAAACGGGATTAACCCGGTGTTAACCGCCTGCTTCGGACTGCGTCGGCTCGGGCGGGACGGTACCGAAACGAGCCATGCCGGTTGGCGCCGGGTGGCCGCGGCGGGGTGCAAGCCGCAAGGCATCGGAAATTTCGATCACCACGGCGATCGCGTGCGCTTCGTCCGGCGTCAGCCCGACGTAATCCGGCAGGAAGGCGCGGACCGCCTGGATCAGGTTTCCGGGGCTGCGCTCCAGTTCGGAGCGGTACTCGGCCAGCGTGCGGCAACCGTCGATCACGGCCCAGTCGAGGCCGGCCGGACCCGGCCGCTGGTGAAATGCCCAGAGCGCCTGGACAGCCCGCTCCACCGCGCTGCGTGCCTGATCGCCCATGCCGTCGGGCGAGGCCCGCAGTTTCAGCTTCTGGCGATAGCGGCGCTGCCGCTCAGCGTTGGAAAGGGCCATGCGCAGAGTTTGGCGGGAGGCCTTGCGCGGCGCAATCCGCATTGATTGTTACGTAACACTGCCTAGCAAGCCGTGTTTCACGGGTGCTGCCGGCAGATTGACGTGGGTCAATTCGCCGCTGGGCGAGCCCTGTTAAAGGAGAAAATCCGGTCAATTCCCGGCCACCCTATGTGAGAAGTGCCCATGTCACTGCCTTCCAGTGTCTCATCCGGAACCCGTCGCGATCCCCTCGCACTGCGCCGCTCGATCCCCGGTACTGCCCTGTTCGACGGCGAACTCGCGGTGCGCGGCTTTGCGCTCAACGCGATGTGCTATTCGTTCAACGATCCGGCGAACCGCGCGGCCTTCGTCGCGGACGAGGAAGCCTATTGCCGCCACTACGGACTGACGCCCGAGCAACGCACCGCCGTCGCCGCGCGCGATGTGCCAGCCATGCTCGCGGCCGGTGGCAACGTCTATTATCTTGCCAAGTTGGCCGGCATCTTCGGGCTCAATGTTCAGGATCTCGGCGCGCTGCAGACGGGCCGGAGTGTGGCCGATTTCAAGGCCATGCTGGTCGCCGCGCGCGCCGGGGTCGATCCTGCGCTCGGTGGATTGCATCTGGGGCCCCGGCCGTTCTGCCCTACGCCGTCCCACCCTGCTCCCTGCGACCCAATATCCTCCGAGACGGGCCGCCAGCGGGAGACGGCGTGATGGCAGAGATTGTCGGCGGTTATTTCACCAGCCATGTCCCGGCGATCGGCGGCGCGATCCAGCGCGGTGAACAGCAGGCGGGCTATTGGAAACCCTTCTTCGATGGTTTTCCGCCGGTACGCCAGTGGCTCGCCGATGTCGCACCCGATGTCGCTGTGGTGTTCTACAACGACCATGGCCTTAATTTCTTTCTCGATGCCATGCCCACGTTCGCGGTCGGTGCGGCGGCGCGCTACGACAATGCGGACGAGGGCTGGGGCCTTCCGGTCTACAAGAGCTTCGAAGGACACCCGAACCTCTCCTGGCACTTGATCGAGGCGCTGGTGGAGGCCGAGTTCGACGTGACCACCTGCCAGAAGATGATGGTCGACCATGCGCTCTCGATCCCGTTCGAGCTGGCCTGGCCCGATGCCGAAGCCTGGCCGGTCAGGCTCGTGCCGATCGCGATCAACACCGTGCAGTTCCCGCTGCCCTCGCCGCGCCGCTGCCTCGCGCTCGGGCGCGCAGTCGGCCGGGCCCTGCGCAGCTGGAACGGCGAAGAGCGGATCGTGGTGATGGGCACCGGCGGCCTTTCGCACCAGCTCGAGGGCGCGCGCGCCGGCTTTCTGAACCCGGACTACGACCGCTTCTGCCTCGACCATCTGGCGAGCGATCCGGCTGCGCTCACCGTGCATTCCGCCGAAGAAGTGGCGGAACTTGCCGGCACGCAGGGCGTGGAAATCCTCAACTGGATCGCCGCGCGTGGGGCGCTGGGCGATGCGCCGCAGGCTCTGGTCATGCGCAATTACCACGTGCCGATCAGCAATACCGCCGCCGCCACTGTGGTGCTCGAACCGGCGTGAACTGCCGACGGGCCTATTCGCCCGGATCGTTGACGGCGAGCAGGGCAAGTTCGGTGCGGTTCTCGATGCCCAGCTTCTGGTACATCGCGTGGAGGTAGACCTTTACGGTGCCTTCGCCGATGCCAAGCTCGGCGCCGATGTCACGGTTGCGCATGCCGCGCGCGACGAGCCGCGCGATGCGCCGCTCGCGTTGGTTGAGCCGTTCGAGCGGGCCACCGGAATCAGCGCTCAGCGAAAGATCGAGTGCGCGCTGGAGCAGCGCGGAATCAATGGCCTTGCCGCCGGCATGGACCTTTTCGAGCACTTCGATGAGTTCGCCCTCGGCGCCGTCCTTGTAGACGATGCCCTCAACCCCGGCGCGCATCACGGCAAGCAGCTGGCGGTCGTTGATCCCCGCGGTCAGCAGCACCACCGCGCGTCTGTCTCCCTTGGACCGCAGCGCTTCGAGCGCCTGCACCCCGTTCATCCCCGGCATATTGATATCGAGAAGGATGATCGCGGGATCATGCGTGGCAATGGCGGCGAGCGTCTCCTCGCCGCTGGCCGTCGCGGCGACCACCTGGAACCGGCTGCCGCGCAGCACTGCTTCCACACCGGCACGGATAAAGCCGTGATCATCGGCAACAAGAACGGGAATCATCAGGCAATCCTATTGGGCAGCGCGATTTCGAGCAAGGCACCGGGACGGTTATGGCAGATCGAAAGCGTTCCGCCCAGAGCCTCGACCCGCTCGCTGATCGAGCGCGGACGGGGGGGCGGGCGGTCGTCCGGGAAGCCCTCGCCGTCGTCGGCAATCGACAGCGTCAGCCCCTGTCCGCCCGTGCCCAGCGAGACGACCACCTCATGGCAGCTGCCGTGGCGGGCGGCATTGGCCACGGCTTCGCGCAGCACCTGCCGCAATTCATGGGCCAGGCTGATCGAGACCGGCATCGGCCGCACTTGTTCGTCGAGCCGCACCGCGATGTGCCAATGCTGGCTCATCTCGCTCAGCAGCGTCTCGATCTCCTCCACCAGATCGGTCCGGCGGTCGCCTTCCTCGCCGCGCCGCAAGCGCTGGATCATTGCGCGCAGCTCGCCCTGTTCGCGCCGGAGCGCGGTCTTGAGGTCGTTGATCTCGGCAGTGGGGTCCTGGCCCTCGCGAATCCAGCGCGACAGCGCCTCGAGCCGGAACAGCGTGCCGGCAAGGAACTGGGCCACGCTGTCGTGCAGATCGCGCGCCAGCGCATCGCGCAGCGCCGCCGCCGATGCAGCCTGCGCCAGTTCGGCCAGATCCTCGCGGTCAAGCTCGGTGCTGAGGTGGCGTCCGATCGACTCGACGAGCGGCAGATCATCCACACACATGTCGGGGATACCCCAGATCAGCAGCTGGCCGGGGCCTGCCGCAGTCTCGAAGGTCACGATCATGCCTTCGTCGACGCCGCAGCGCGCGGCGAGCGGGGCATTGACCGGGCCGGGCATGGCAAGCGGGTAGGAGCTGGAGCGGCTTACGATCCGGCGGCCGCGCGGGCGGTCGATCAGCGCGGCGCGGTCGGGTTCACCGAAGCTGCCTTCGAGCACTTCCGGTCCAATCCGGTCGACGATCACCGCATAGCCGGAATCGCGCAACAACTCCATCCAAGGCTCCTCGCCATGGGGCACCGCGATCGCTGCGCCGCGCGCCTGGAGCGCGACCCGCGCGAAAGTCAGCGTATCGACAAGGATGGCGTTGCGCCGCTCGCCTGGCGTTCCCGGCGTGCGCGGCATTGGCGCCGAGCGGGACGCGCGCTGCTCGCCGCCGAGCCAGACCATCATGAGCGAGAGCACACCCAGGTACATCAGCCGCCGCCCATACCGGTAAGGATCGATCGGCAACCCGACGACAAACAAGCTCGAGCCGATCACAAGGTTCAACGCCACGAGCGCCAGCGAGGTCATGGCCAC
>CAILIO010000282.1 GCA_903834285.1 uncultured Sphingomonadales bacterium
AGTCGAGGTCATTGCGAGCGAAGCGAAGCAATCTATTTAGATTGCTTCGTCGGCTTCGCCTCCTCGCAATGACGAGGGTGGGGTGGTGGGCATCTGATGGAAGAAAGGCGGAAGATGGAATTCTCGACGCTCGACAACCCGCGGCTGGAGTTCGCCTTTGCCTGCACGCTGCGCTTCACCCGTGTGCAGGTGGTGCCCGATGTGCCGACGGGCGGGATGCGCAGCGCGGTCTATGTTGATGACGGCGAATTCGAGGGGCCGCGGCTGAAGGGCCGGGCCGTGCCCAATTCGGGCGGGGACTATGCGTTCTTCCGGCCCGACGACACCGCGGTGTTCGATGCGCGCTACATGCTCGAGGTCGACGACGGCACCTTGATCTACATGCAGAACAAGGGGTTCCTGTGGGGGCGGGAGCCGGGGACGATGGAGCGGCTGCGAGGCTGGGCCTTCGCGGGCGGAGCGCCAGTGCCGCATGCCGAATATTACCTGCGCGCGCAGCCGACCTTCGAGACGAGCAAGGGCCCGCATGACTGGCTAACTCGGCACGTGTTCATCGGCGTGGGCGAGCGGCGGCCGGATGGCAACCACGTGCGCTACTATGCGCTGACTTGACGCGGCGGCCTTCGCACGGCACAACGCTAACAATTGGTAGAAAA
Source organism: uncultured Sphingomonadales bacterium (assembly GCA_903834285.1). Lineage (GTDB taxonomy): Bacteria > Pseudomonadota > Alphaproteobacteria > Sphingomonadales > Sphingomonadaceae > Novosphingobium. The sequence goes on from CAILIO010000282.1 coordinate 657, forward strand.
CAACTACGGGAGAATACCGCCGGTGAAGCTGCATCTGCCGCCTCGCGTCAGCCCCAAGACGTTCGATGCCATGCTCACCGCCTCCGCTGGCGTCGTGGGCAAGGATTGGGTCATGGCGAGCGACGCCGACCGCGACGCCTATTCCGACGTCTATGCGCCGGGCTCTTCCGAGGAATGGCCCGCCGGCGCGGCGATTGCGCCGGCGAGCGTCGAGGAAGTGCGCGCGATCGTGCGGCTGGCGAACGAGCACAAGACGCCGCTCTGGCCCGTCGCGCGCGGCAAGAACTTGGGCTACGGCGCGGCGGCTCCGCGCATGGCGGGTTCGATCGTGCTCGACCTGGGCCGCATGAACAAGATCCTCGAGCTCGACAGCAAGCTTTCCTATTGCGTGGTCGAGCCGGGGGTGGGCTTCTTCGATCTCTATGACGCGATCCAGCGCGCGAAGGCGCCGCTGTGGCTTTCGGTGCCGGGCAATGCCTGGGGTTCGGTGCTGGGCAACGCGCTCGATCACGGCATCGGCTATACCTCGTATGGGCTGCATGCGCGCAACTTGTGCGGGATCGAGGCGGTCTTGCCCGATGGCGATCTGGTGCGCACGGGCATGGGGGCGATGGAGGGCAACCCTTCGTGGCACCTGTTCCCGTTCAGCTATGGCCCAACGTTTGATCTGGCGTTCACCCAATCGAACCTTGGCGTGGTGACCAAGGCGGGGGTGTGGCTGCAGCCCGCGCCCGAGACCAGCCTTGAGCTCGTGTGGGATATCCCGAACGAGGAAGACATCGCGTGGGTGATCGACACGATCGCACCGCTCAAGATTTCCGGCCTTATCGACCAGAACGTGTTCGTGCCTTCGTGGCTGGGCAAGATGGTGCTCAAGGGTCAGCGCAAGGACTTCTGGGACAAGCCGGGAGCGATCCCCGAATGGCGCGTGGCCGAGCTGCTGAAGCAGTACAAGTTGGGCTACTGGCAGGTGGCGCTGCGGCTCTATGGCGAGGAGAGCGTGGTCAAGGCGCGGGCCGAAGTGGTCAAGGCGGCCATGAAGCGCCACCTCGATGCGGCGCCGGCCGAGCATTGGTGGCACGCGGGTGAACCTGTCGGCCAGTATGAGATCACAATGGGCGTGCCCTCGGCCGTGCCGCTGCAGATGTCTGACTGGATCGGTGGGCGCGGGGCACACATGGGCTTCTCGCCGGTGGTGCCCGCAACCGGCACGCATGTGATGGACCAGCTCAAGCGCAGCCGGAAGATCATCGCCGATCACGATGTCGATTTCTACGCGAGCTTCACCATCGGCGGGCGCTTTGCCAACAATATCAACATGCTGATGTATGACCGCGATCAGCCCGAAATGGTCGCCAACATGCGCAATCTGTTCAATGCGCTGATCAGCGAGACGGCCAAGGCGGGTTATGGCGAATACCGCACACATCTGGGCTGGATGGACCCCGTGGCCGATACCTTCGGCTTCAACAACGGAGCGCTGCGGCGGATGACCGAGAAGGTGAAGAACGCGCTCGACCCCAACGGCGTGATCGCGCCGGGCAAGCAGGGGATCTGGCCGGCCGCCCATGCCGCTGAGCGGGGAGGGAAGGCATGAGCAAAATGATGTCCCGCGCGCTGCTGGGGGCTGCGCTGGTTATGGCCGGTGGAAGCGCCGTGCTGGCCGATGCGCCGCCTGCTGGCGGTCCGCCCCCGATGCCGCCCTATATGTTGCGGCCCGAAGCGCCTCCCGGAGACCGTTTGAAGCCCGGTGGCGACGGCAAGACCCTCTTCGAGGTGCATTGCGGATATTGCCATCTGCTTGGTGGGATGGGCACCAATCTGCTCACCAAGCAGCGGATGATGATGGGTGAGACGCCGGACAAAGGGCTGCTCGCCAATCGCACCGACCTCACTGCTGACTACGTGAAGAGCGTGGTGCGCATGGGCAAGGGTGCGATGCCGGCGCAGACCAGGGTGGACGTGACCGATGCCGAACTGCAGGCGGTTGCCAAGTATCTCGGGAAGGCCGGCTGATGCGGACGACACGGCGCGGGGTGCTGAAAGGCGGGGCTCTCGCAGGCGCGTTGGCGGCTGTGCCGGTGGCGGGGCGGGCTGCCGAAGTGGCGGCCATGCTTGTCTACGACAGCCGGCTTGCCGAATCCGCGCGCTTTGCGGAAGGGCGGGGCATAGACCTCGCAGCCATGTCCTTGCGCGAGGTCCATGCGGCGCTGGCGGGTGCGTCGCGGGTTGAAGGGCTGACGCGGTGGAGTGACTGGACCGTGCTGCGCGGGTTGCTGGAAGAGCAGGGCTTGCGGCGGACTGTGGAGACGCGGGCTGCGGCGCCGCTGTCCGGGCACGACGGCCTGCTGCGCTGGAGCATGGCCGCGCGCTGAAGGCTATTTCTCTCTGTGAAACTTGATTGCTCCGCAGCGTTTAGCGTGCGGGGCCGCGAGCGCTTAAGCGGGTACCAGAACCCTGCCTCTGCGGGCAGGACTGCTTGAACCGTCAGGCGGGCTGATTTAGTATGCAACACTAACAATCAGCTCCGCGTGGTCGGAGTCGGGAGAGAGCTTGGCTGCCATGGTCCGCAACGCATGACTGAGGTTACGCTCTATCACTGGGAGCCCAACGCCAATTCGGGCAAGCCGATGCTGGCGCTCATGGAAAAGGGCGTGCCCTTTGCCAGCCACTATATCGACATGCTGCAGTTCGACCAGCACAAGCCCGAATACCTCGCGATCAATCCGCAGGGCACGATTCCGGCGATGACACATGGCATCAGGGTGCTGACCGAAAGCACCGCGATCATGGAATACGTGAACGCCGCGTTCCCGGGGCCGGATCTGATGCCCGTAGACGCGCAGGACCGCTGGCGGGTGCGCTGGTGGATGAAGTTCATGGACCAGTGGCTTGGCCCCAGCTTCTCGATGATCGGCTGGAGCGTGTTTGTCGGCCCGCGGGTGCGCGAGCGCGATCCCGAAGAGCTGGCCGCTGCGATCGAGCGCATCCCGCTGCCTGAGCGGCGCGCGGCCTGGAAGAAGGCGATCAGCGGGGATTTTTCGGCCAGCGAGATGGCTGAAAGCCGCCGGCGCGTGGCGCTGGGGATCGCCAAGCTGGAGGAAGAGCTTGGCAAGCGCGATTATGTGGGCTCGGACAGCTACAGCCTTGCCGATATCAACATATTCAATTCGACCTACTCGCTGCCGCTTTCGCAGCCCGATCTCGCCAGCAAGGACAAGACGCCGAACATCATGCGCTGGTTGAAGCGGGTGTATGAGCGCGAGGCGGTGGGCAAGACCTGGGCCATGGGCAAGACCGACATGGCGGCGCGCTACAGCCTCGTGATGGAAGGGATCGTCTGATGGCGCAAGCGGTCCTCTATCACGGTGAGCCCAACGGCGCTTCGCTGACCGTGCTGGCGGCGCTCGCGGAAAGCGGGCTCGATATTCCGTGCCAGCCGATCGACCTGCTGGCGGGCGCGCGGCACAGGCTGCCGGGGATTGCCGAGCCGCTGGCGATCGACCTTGGCATCGAGGGCGAGGGGCCGGTTCTGGTGATCGGCGGCGAGGCCATGACGGAGTCGGTGTTCCTCGCGCAATATCTCGACGAGCTGGCGGGGGGCTGCGGGCTCCAGCCCGATGATCCTTATGCCCACTGGGAAATGCTGATGTGGTGCCGCCAGATCACAGAGCGGCTTTCGCCGGCGGCGGCGCTAGTGGGCAATCTGGCGCATTCGCAGCAGGCGATTGCCGCGATCGCGGCGGATGATTTTGGCGCGCTCACCGCCTCGGTCGTCTCGGACGATCTGCGCGCGCGCTGGCAGGCGCTGCATGACGGCGCAATCGATGCTGCGCAAGTGGCCGATAGCGAGGCCAAGGTCGATCAAGCGGCGCAGCGCTGCGAGGACAAGCTGACGGACGGCCGCGCTTTTCTGATGGGCGATTTCTCGATTGCCGATCTGGTCACTTACAGCTGGCTGGCGGGGATGGCCTTGATCCGCCCCGAAGCTTTTGCCGCAAGGCCACTGACCACCGCGTGGCTCGCCCGCGTTGCCGCGCGGCCCTGTATCGTTTCCGCTCTGGCTCTGGCGAACACCGCCGAGCCGCTCTGTTCCTGGGCCCCGGGCCCTGAAATCAACCGTTGGGGATAACCGCACAATGCGTGCCATCGACTACTTCGACCGTGGCCATGACCGCGATCCTTCGCGCCTTGCGATCATCGATACCGAGAGTGGGCTGAAGCTGACCTTCGCCGAGACCAAGGCGCTCACCGAACGCCTTGCCGCATCGCTGCAGAAGAACGGGTTCAAGAACCAGGACCTGCTCGGGTTTTATGGTCCGAACGATGGCATGTTGCTGGTGGCGGTGCTGGCGATGTGGCGCGCCAACGGCAAGTGGATCCCGGTCAATACGCGCAACGCGATCGACGCCAATGCCGCCTATATCAACTACGTGCGGCTGGAATGGATGATCTATCACTCATCGAAGGCCGATGAGGTTCAGCAGCTCAAGGGCCTTTGCCCCACGCTCCAGCACTTCGTGTGCCTCGACCAGCGCATGGGGAATGATCCCAGCCTCGAGGAGTTCATGGCTGGGGTGAGCGAGGCTGATTTCGTCGAGCCCGAGACCGACGCGTTCGGCAACCTGATGGACATGGTCGGCATCTTCCCGACCGGCGGCACGACTGGCCCTTCGAAGGGCGCGAACGTGACCAACCTTGGCTGGGGCACGATGATCGAAACCGCAGCGGACGGGATGGGCGGGCGCACCGACAATCCGGTCGCGCTGGTTTCCGCGCCGATCACCCATGCGGCGGGGCCGATCGCGCTTTCGACGATGAGTCTTGGCGCGACGCAGGTGATCCTGCCCGGTTTCGACGCCGAGGACGTGCTGCGCACGATCGCGGAGTACAAGGTCACGCACATGTACCTGCCGCCCACGGCGATGTACCAGTGCCTGGCGAGCCCGGAAATCGGCAACCACGACTACTCGAGCCTCAGGATTTTCATTCTCGTCGGCTCGCCCTGCAGCCCCGAGAAGTTGCGGCAGGCGGTGGAGATCTTCGGGCCGTGCATGTGCCAGGCCTATGGGCAGGTCGAGTGCCCGATGATCGTTGCCTGGTTCCCGCCCGAGGACGTGGCGCGCTTTGCCAAGGACGCGCCGGAAAAGCTTGCCTCGTGCGGCAAGCCGACCCGTTCGATCAAGGTCACGCTGATGGACGATGACGGCCATCACATGCCGCTGGGCGAGGCAGGCGAGATCTGCGTGCGCGGCGCGCTGGTCACGCATTCGTACTTCGAAAAGCCCGAAGAAACCGCCGAAATCCGCAAGTTCGGCTGGCATCACACCGGCGACGTCGGCAAGTTCGATGCGGACGGTTATCTCTATATCGTCGACCGCAAGAAGGACATGGTCGTCTCGGGCGGGTTCAACGTGTTCACCGCCGAAGTCGAGGCCGCCGTTACTGAGCTCGCAGCAGTGCGCGAGGCCTGCGTGTTCGGCATTCCGCACGAGAAGTGGGGCGAGCAGGTCCATGCCGTGGTCGTCGCAGAGGGGATCACCGGGGATGAGATCATCGCCTACACCAAGCAGCGGCTGGGCGGGGTGAAGGCCCCCAAGTCGGTCGAGTTCATCGATGCCATTCCGCGCACGGCCGCGGGCAAGATGGACAAGAAGGCGCTGCGCAAAAAGTACTGGGGCGATGCGCAGCGTATGGTGAATTGACGCCCGGTGGTTTAAGCAGTCGGTTAAACTGACCTGGGATCGCCCGGGCAGGCAGGAGAGGTTGAAAAGTATGCGCGTTTCGTTTGTTCGCAAGCTGGCCATGGCATCTGTTTTCGCGCTGGGGGTTGGGGCCGTCGCCCAATCCGGCGCGATGGCCGGGGTGACCGAAGCGATGCTGCGGAACGTGCCCGCGGGCGAATGGCTGAGCTATGGCCGCGACTATGCCGAGCAGCGCTTCTCGCCGCTCACCATGGTGAACGAGTACAATGTCGATCAACTCGGCCTTGCCTGGTATGCCGACATGGACACCGCGCGCGGGCAGGAAGCGACCCCGCTGGTGCACGACGGCGTGCTCTACGTCTCGACCGCATGGTCGATGGTGAAGGCCTATGACGCCAAGACCGGCAAGCCGCTCTGGGCCTATGATCCCAAAGTGCCGCGCGAAACCTTGGTGCGCACTTGCTGCGACGCGGTGAACCGGGGTGTTGCGCTTTATGGCGACAAGCTCTTCGTGGCGGCGCTCGACGGGCGCCTCATCGCGCTCGACCAGAAGACCGGCAAGCTGCTGTGGCAGAAGGTGACGGTCCCCAACCAGAGCAGCTACACGATCACCGGCGCACCGCGCATCGTGAAAGGCCGCGTGCTGATCGGTGCGGCAGGCGCGGAATACAAGGCGCGCGGCTACCTCGCGGCCTATGATCCGGAGACGGGCAAGGAAGTCTGGCGCTTCAACACCGTGCCGGGCAACCCGGGCAAGGGCTTCG
>CAILIO010000283.1 GCA_903834285.1 uncultured Sphingomonadales bacterium
AAGTCGATAGCCGCTTCCTTGGCAATGCCAAGGTGACCTACACCAGCCCGGACAAGGCCTGGCAGGTTTCGGCCGAAGTGCAGAACGTGTTCAACAAGTACTATTACAACACGATCGAAGACGTGAAGAGCTCGCTCGGTGCGATCACGGCCAACCCCGGCCTGCCGCGCACCTGGGCGCTGACGCTGAAGCGTACCTTCTGATCGGAGCGCTTTCCTGAATACGGCAAGGGCCGTCCCGCAGAGCGCGGGGCGGCCCTTGCTTTTTGCGGAATCGGTTGAAATCCTCGGGCTCAGCGCTACACCTATCCTAACAATTGATAGAATAGGGCGAGACTGATGGGCGCTTTTCCGCAGACGCTGTACTTCGCCGGGCTCAATGAACCTGTGGGGCAGGAAGCCAGTCTGACCGGGCTGACGGTGGAAGGCGCGCTGCCCCCTGAAGTGCGCGGCAGCTTTTACCGCGCGGTGCCCGATCCGGCCTTCCCGCCCAAGTTCGCGAACGACCATACGCTGTCGGGTGACGGGATGGTGAGCCGGCTTTCGTTCAATGCCGATGGCACCGCCGATTTCGCGATCTGCTTCGTCGAGACCGCGCGCTATCTGGCGGAGAAGGACGCGGGGCACGCGCGCTTCGGCAAGTATCGCAATCCGTTTACCGACGATGCGGACGTTCAGGGCGTGGACCGCACGGTAGCCAATACCACCCCGGTCTGGCACGCCGGGCGGCTCTTGATGGCGAAAGAGGATGGGCGGCCCTACCGCGTCGATCCCGTGACGCTGGAAACGCTGGGTTCCCATGATTTCGGCGGGGCGCTCAAGTCCGAGACGATGACCGCGCATGTGCGGATCGATCCGGTGACGAAGGAGCTGTTCTTCTATGGCTATGAGGCCGATGGGCTGGCCTCGACCAAGGTGGCTTATTGCGTGGTCGGGCCGGACGGGGCGCTGAAGTCGGAGCAGTGGTTCGATGCGCCCTACTGCGCGATGATGCATGATTTCACGGTGAGCGAGAACTACGCGCTGTTTCCGATCTATCCGACGACGGCGGACCTCGAACGGCTCAAGGCGGGCGGGGAGCACTGGCACCATGAGCCGGACCTCGATTCCTGGCTCGGCGTGATGCCGCGCTATGGCGATGTTTCGGAGATCCGCTGGTTCAAGGGCCCCAAGGGCGTCCATTCGTATCATATGATGAATGCGTGGGAGGACGAGGCGGGGCTGCTGCATTTCGATGCCTGCCTCAATTCGACCAATGCCTTTGCGTTCATCCGCGAGCCTTCGGGCATCTTCCTCCAGCCGTGGGACGTGCAGGGCGCGCTGACGCGGTGGACGGTCGATCCCAAGGCCGAGAGCGGCGAGGTGAAGGAGACCGTGATCGGTCCTCCGGGCGATTTTCCGGTGATCCCGGCGGCGCGGCAGGGGCGGCCCTATACGCATGGCTGGATGCTCACGATGAACCCCGAGCTTCAGGGGCCGCCGCTGCTGGGCGGTCCGGTGGGGGCGATGTTCAACCTGTTGCTGCGGCTCGATATGCGTGGGGGTCCGCCGCAGGCGCTGGCGCTGCCGGCGATGGCGGGCTTCAACGAACCCGTGCATGTGCCTTCGGTGACTGAGGGGCATGAGGGGTGGCTGGTGACGATCGTCGACAGCCAGGTGGGCGACAATGTCTTCGTGCATGAAGCCTGGGTGCTCGATGCCGGGAACATTGCGGCAGGGCCGGTGGCCAAGGTGACCATCCCGCACCGGCTGCGCCCGCAAGTCCACGGCTGGTGGGTGCCTCAGGCTGAACTGGATGCGGCCTCGGCATGAGCAGGATCGTCATCACCGGGGCTTCGGGCAATTATGGCCGGGGGCTGACGGACCGGCTGATCGCGGCGGGGCGCGCGCAGGACCTGATTCTGATCACGCGTTCGCCTGCCAAGCTGGCAGACCGTGAGGCGCAGGGTTGCACCGTGCGCTATGGCGATTTCGACAAGCCGGAGACCTTGGCCGAGGCGGTGCAGGGGGCAGAGCGGATGCTGCTCATTTCTGGCACGCGGGTCGGCGCGCGGGTGGTGCAGCACACGGCGGCGATCGATGCGGCAGCCGCCGCGGGAGTGCGGCATATCGCCTATACCAGCTTCATCGGCATCGATGATCCGGCAAACCCCGCCGAAGTGCGCCACGACCATATCGAGACCGAGCGGCTGATCCGCGGCTCCGGCATGGCATGGACCATGCTGCGCGATGCGCATTATGCCGATGCGATGATCCTGATGGCCGGCCCGCAAGTGGTGCAAAGCGGCCAATGGGTGAGCAATGCGGGCGAGGGGCGCGAGGCGATGGTCTGGCGCGACGACTGCATTGCCTGCGCGGCGGCTGTGCTGACGGGCGAAGGGCATGAAGGGCGGATCTATAACATCACGGGGCCGGAACTGCAGACCTTCCGCGAGGTGGCGGCGATCATGGCGGACGTGACGGGGCGGCCGGTTGCCTATGTCTCCACCACCGACGAGGAGCAATATGCCATGTTCGATGCCATGGGCATCCCGCGCCGCCCGGTCGACGACCAGAGCGTGGCGGGCATCCCGTGGAACAGCGACGACATGGTGACTTTCGGCCGCGCGATCCGTGAGGGTTTCCTTGAAGTCTGCACCCATGATGTCGAGCGGCTGACGGGGCGCAAGGCACGTTCAGTGCGGCAGATGATCGCCGACAACGCAGAGATGCTGCGCGGGGCGTGAGGGCGTGCTAGCCTGCGGCTCCGGAAGGACGGTGCCGATGCAGCAGTCGACACGGTATGGGCTGGCGGGGCTGGGCGGACTTGCACTGCTCACGCTGGTGCAATGGGCGCGCCAGCAGCATTGGCAGCACGGCGCGGTGCTTATTTATCTGATCGGGGTGGGGCCGAACTTCGCGGCGGCGATCGCGATCACCTTCGTGCTGCTGGGGGCCTGGAGCGATCAGCGGCCCGGCGCAGACGGCCAAGCGCAGCGGTTTCGTTTCCGGGTGAGCGTCGCGATCAGCGGTGGAGGGTTGCTCGGCTGGGAAGCCGTGCAGATGCTGAGCCGCAATCTCGTGTTCGACTGGCAAGATGTACTGGCGACGCTTGCCGGGATCGCAGTTTGCATTGGGCTGTTTGCGCTGATTGGGCCGCGCGACATGCGCTAGTGCCAGGTCGCCTTCATCGCACGGACCACGTCGGCGGTCTGTTGCAGGATATCGTCGAGCTGGTCGGTGATGAAAGCCTTGGGATCGCGGTAGGCCATGGCCCAGTTGCCATAGCGGCGCGCGAGCAGCGGCCCATCGGCGAGCACCGTGAGGCTGTGGTGGCGGGGATCGCCCATGATACGCCGAAGGACGGAGCGCACGGCTTCCTCGGGCCCTTCGAGCACTTGTGCGAACCGACCGCGGTGCACCGTCAACACGCTGGAGACGTCGATCCGGGCGTTACGGTCGCCCGAGCGGGCGCAGATTTCGTGAGCCTGCCTGAGCGCCGCATCGTGGGCGGCGACGGCGATGCTGGTGTAGGACAGTTTCCACAAACGCATGGCCGACAGTCCCTGCCGGAGGACTTGCGCCCAGATGCGCTTCCGCCGGTACAACGCTCCTGTAAGTTGGAGTGAAGCAGCGGAATTGAAAGGGGCGCTTCGTACCGTCCGGTAGATTGTTTCCGGACTGTGGCCGAAGCGCCGCAATTTCAGGATAAGAGGTTCGCCGCGTAGAGCGCGAGCATGCGGCCCCATGCCTTTTCGGCTTGCACCTTGTCGTAGATCGGCGCGTCGATCGTGCACCAGCCATGCTGCGCGGGGTAGACTTCGACTTCGGCGGTGCGGCCAGCGGCCTTGGCGGCGGCGGCGAGGGCGGTCTTGTCGTCAGGGGCGCTGGCGTCATCGTTCTGGGCGATGGCGAAGAGGAAGCCGGCCTTGGTTCTTGCCAGCAAGTTGACCGGGCTGTCCGCATCAGGGCCGACAAGGCCCGCGCCGTGGAACGAGGCGGCGGCGCCGACGCGCGCCGGGACGGCGGCGGCGGTGCGGACGGTGTAGGGGCCGCCCATGCAATAGCCGCAGGTGCCGATCTTCTTCGCGGTATCGACTTCGGCCTGACCGTCGAGCCAGCCCACGAAGGCCTTGGCATCGCTCGTCGTGCCAGCAGGAGTGATCCCGGCGATCAGCGGCTTCAGTTTGGCCTGACCTTCGGGCGTGCGCCAGGTGACGAGCGAATCAAGCACCGGGGCGACGGCGCCGCGATAGTAGTGATTGACCACCAGCACGGCATAACCGGCAGAGGCGAGGCGAGAGGCCATGGTCTTGTAAGCCTCACGCAGCCCGGCGATATCGGGCCACATGATCACGGCAGGATGCTTGCCGGTTTCAGGCGTGTAGAACCACGCATCGACTTTGCCATCGGGCGTGGTGACGGTGACGGCGCGGCCTTTGACCGGGAGATCGCCGGGCGCGGGCTGCGCCATGCTGCAGCCGGGCAGGCTGGCGAGCACGGCGGCGCTGGCACCAGCGGCGCTGAACTGGCGGCGGCTGAGCCAGGCGGCGTTTTCGGCTTCGGTCAGTTCGTCACACATGGAATGGGCCTTTCGCTGGAGTGGCGCGTCGCACTCGCAATCTTACCTGCTGGCCCGTTTGTGTCGAGGGTCAGGTCAGGTCGCCGAGGCCGATGGTTGTCCCGGCTTCCGCAGCGGCCATGGCGGCGCGGCGGAGGCGTTCGATTTCAAGGCGGGCGGGCGGGGCTTCCTCCTGCGGCAGGGCGGCGAGGCTCTTTTCGTAGATCTCGCGGAAATCGTCGGCGAATTCGGGGTGGGTGATGATAAGGCCGTCCCCTTGGTCCATGCCGCGCAGGATCTTGGTGCCGACTTCGTACGGGTCCATGCCGGCTTCGAAAGCGGTGCCGAACTGTTCGAGTTCGCTGCGTTCCACCGGGGCGAAGCCGCTTTCGCCGAATTCGGCGGGGCGCTTCAGGGCGGAATCCCAGGCGTTGGTGCGGGTGAGCGCGGGGCAGCAGAGCGAGCAGCCGATGCCGTGGGGCGCGAGGTTGTAGCGCAGCGATTCGGTGAGACCGCGCACCGCGAACTTGCTGGCGGTGTAGATGCCCGCCTGCGGGCCGGGCAGGAATGCGGCCATGCTGGCGACGTTGACGACATGGCGGCGGCCGCTCGCGGCTTTCAGCTTGGGCAGGAAGCTGACGAGGCCGTTGACAACGCCGCCGAAGTTGACGCCCATGATCCAGTCGTAATCGGCGTAGCTCGCCTCGTCGGTCGGGCCAAAGACGCTCACCCCGGCGTTGTTGACGAGGACATGGACTGCGCCGCAGTGGGCTTCGACCTCATCGGCAGCGGCGGCAAAAGCGGCGCGGTCGGTGACGTCGAGCTTGAGGAAGAGCGGGGCTTCGCGGCCCTTGGCGGCAAACCACGCCTCGGTCTGTGCGCGGTGGTCCTCGTTGCGGTAGCTGAGCGCGAGGCGCAGCCCCGCATCGCTGAAGGCTTGCGCGACACCGAGGCCGATGCCCGTGACGCCGCCGGTGATGAAGGCGACTTGTCCGGTGAAGCTCATGCGCTTTGGCTTTCCTTAAGACGTTTCCCGGCCGTCTCGGGGAGGCCGAAAATGGCTACCACGGCGGCGATAACGACCATCGTGAAGGGATACCAGAAGCCCGCCATCACGTTGCCGGTGGTGGCGACGATGGCCTGCACGATGAAGGGCATGAAGCCTGCAAAGATGCCCACCCCGAAGTTGTAGGACGTTGCGAGCGAGGAATAGCGCGTGCGGGCGGGGAACTGCTCGCTGAGCCACGCGCCCATCGGGCCATAGGTTAGGATGCCGGGCAGGCCGACCACGACCATGGCGATGACGATGATCAGGAGATTGCCCGCGGGCGGCGAGACCGGCTTGGTCGTGTATCCCGCAGCGGCGAGGGCGGCGTCGAGGCCTTCCATGGGTGCGGGCTGCCCGCCGATGGTGACGACAGGCGCCGCGCCGGCAGGCGCGTCCTGCTTGGTATAGGGCACGCCGGCGCGGGTCAGCGTATCGAGCACTTTGCCGCAGGCACTGGCCTGCCCGTGCTGCGCGAAGGGATTGAACGTGCATTCGGCGCCGGAGACGACGACCGGATGCTCCTTCGCGGCGCGGGCGAGGGCGGGGTTGGCCTGATTGGCGATCAGCTGGAAGCCGGGGAACAGCACGACCAGCATCATGCAATAGCCCGCCAGCACCACTGGCTTGCGCCCGATGAAATCGGAAAGCCAGCCCGCGAGCACATTGGTGAACGCGAGGACCGCGAGCACGCCGATCAGCAGCATGCGCGTGAGCACCGGGTCCATATGGACCGAGACCTGCATGAAGTTCAGCAGCTGGATCATGCCGACATAGCCACAGATCGACTGGCCCACCGCACCGCCGAAGGTCGCCGCGAAGAGGCGGCGCAGCTGCTTGGGCGTCGCATAAGCCTCGCGCAGCGGGGTGCGGGCGAGTTCGCCGGCCTTCTGCATCGCGGTGAAGACCGGGCTTTCGGAAAGCTTGAGGCGCATCCACACCGAGACGGCGAGGAGCACGAGGCTGGAGATGAAGGGGATGCGCCAGCCCCATTGGGTCCACGCTTCCTCGCCCACCAGAGTCTCGGTGGCGAGGACGACGAGGAGGCTGAGCGAGAAGCCCGCCGAAGCGCCGATCTGGATCCAGCCGGTGTAGAACCCGCGCTTCTTCAAGGGGGCGTGTTCGGCAACGTAGATCACCGCACCGCCATATTCGCCGCCGACGGCAAGGCCCTGCAATGTGCGCAGCAGGACGAGAAGGATCGGCGCGGCAATGCCCCACTGCGCATAAGTACCGAGCAGGCCGATGGCGGTGGTGGCAAGGCCCATCAACGTGATAGTGACGAGAAAAGTGACTTTGCGGCCGAAGCGGTCTCCGAGCGTCCCGAAGATTGCCGCGCCGAAGGGACGGGCGGCAAAGCCCACGCCGAAAGTGGCCAGCGCAAGAAGGAAGCCGGCCGCCGGGCTGCTGCCGGGAAAAAACAGCTTGCCGAAGAGCGGCGCCAGTGTGCCGTAAATGTAGAAATCGTACCATTCGAAGGCCGTGCCGGCCGCCGATGCCGCGATCACGGTGCGGATTTCGGCTACCGACGGTTCTCGTGTCGGCCCGTGTTTCGAATCCATTCTTCTCTCCCCTTTACCGCAGCATGGCCGCAGCAGAGGCGATTGCCAATCGTTTCGCGATTAGTTAGCTTTGCTTACAATCTCCTGGCGATTGCAATCTGGCCGGGAATCGATGGGAGCAGGTTAAATGTCTGATTGGGAAGCACGTCTTGCCGCGCTGGAAAACCGCGTGGGCGAGCTGGAAGACGAGGGCGCGATCCGCCGCCTGCAAATGGCCTATGGCTATTACATCGATTACAACCGGCCTGAGGAAGTGGCGGGGTTGTTTGCCGAGGACGGCGCGGTGGTCTTCCTCTCGGGCGAATATCGCGGCCATGCGGGCGTGATGCGGCTCTATGGCACCTGGTTCCAGAACATGTTTACAGGTGGCAAGCGGGGGCCGATCCACGGGTTTCTGCTCGACCATTTCCAGCTTCAGGACGTGATCACGATCGCGCCCGACCGGCAGACCGCCAAGGGGCGTTTCCGGGGCATTCTGGCAGGCGGCTGGCATGACGAAGTGGTGGCGAACAAGCCCGAGCATGTGCCGCAGCAATTCTGGGAATCGGGCATCTACGAGAACGATTACGTGCGCGAGAACGGCGTGTGGAAGATCAAGCGGCTCAACTACCTGATGCAGTGGCAGGGCGATTACGAGACCGGCTGGGCGCACACCGTCTCGCACCTGCAGCCCGCGGTGGTGTGCTATCCCGAGAACCCGCTTGGGCCCGATGTGATCCTGCCTGTGGAAAACTACCGCCCGACTTGGCCGCACCGTCAGGAAGTGCCGATGAGCTTTGCCCATCCGGTGCTGGCGGAAGCCTTTCGGCTGGAGGCGTTTGCGGCGCTGAAGGACAAGTAGGGGGCGTTGGGCGGAAGGTAGCCAAGCCCCGTGTCAAGCACGGGGCGACGGTGGGAGAGGAATCGGGCGGGGAGCAGACATCTCTCCAAACAAGCCACCCGTCACCCCGTGCTTGACACGGGGTTTGGCTTTCCTTGCGACCGTGCCTTTGGCATGATGGTGCGATGGAAAAGGGCGGCTGGCTCTACATGATGGCGAACCACTATCGTGGCGGCACGTATGTCGGCGTGACCTCCGATCTGACCCGGCGCGTGTGGCAGCATCGGGAGGGTCTTGGCTCGCTCCATGTGACCGACTTCGGCAAGACAAGCCTGGTCTATGCCGAACGGCACGAGGAAATCGAACCTGCCATCGCCCGCGAGAAGCTCGTCAAGAAATGGCGCCGGGAATGGAAGTTCGCGCTGATCGACGCGGACAATCCCGATTTGCTGGACCTTTGGGACCAGTGGTATCCAGCTGACGAGGCGCCGTTAGGCAACGCCGAAAGCTACCCAAGCCCCGTGTCAAGCACGGGGCGACGAGGATTTTATCCTGCGATTATTTGCTATGCGTGTTGTTCAAGAGAATTTTCCGAAGATACTCTTAGCTGATGAAGCACACTATGCGCGAAGCCTTTGACCAGGCGTTCGAGGAATGTTGGAAAAGGATTTATCCGATTTCAGCTGACCGAACGCTCGATATTCTTTTTCTTATCAGACATGACGATTGGCGGTCCCTCATCGCTTCTTGGTGGACCGGCAGGGAGGTCTGTGTGATCGGGGCGGATGTGAGCGGAAACTTCCTTCTTCGCCATTGCGATGGGTCAGTGAGGTACTGGGATCATCAAGGGCAGGTCGATGAAACCATCGCTGCGAGCGTGATCGAGTTCTGTCGGAAGCTGCGATGAGATTCCGCTGGGCTGACTAACCCGCCCCCGTCATCCGCGCCAAAATCGCCTGCGCGGCCGCATGAAACACCGCGCGCTCGTCGGGCGTAAAATCCGCGAACAAGTGCCCGCCGACCTTAGCCATCGCCGGGATCGACTGGCGGAACAGGTCCATGCCCGCTGTCGTCAGGCGCACCGGCTTGCGGCGGCGGTTCGAGGCGTCGGGGGCGAGTTCGACGAGGCCGCGGGCGATGAGTGCGGCGATCGCGCGGCTCACGTTCATCGGCGGCAGGCCCATGATGTCCGAGAGTTCGTGCCCCGCAAGCTCGCCTTCGCCGCCGAGCGCCAGGATGATCTTGAGGTCGTTGGGGCTGAGCCCCATCGGCTCGGCTACGCCTTCGCGCATCGGGCGCGCGATGAAGGTGCCGAGCTTGAGCAGATCGACAAGCAGTGCGGCATCTTCGCCCAGATCGAGTTCTGGACGTTTGGTCGGAGCATCAGGGGCAAGCTTGGTGGCCATCCGTGCGCTTATCGCGCCCCCAAAGCGTGACGGCAAGAGGGGGCGCGCGGAGCCGTCGTTACCCGCTAGCGCCGAAGCAAAAGACCTATGCGCCAAGCGGCGCAAGAAGCTTGCAAAGGACAAATTAGTATGCCTTACTAACAAACGGTACAGTCAACCGGTACCGGGGGCCCCGCAGAGGGCCATGCAAGGAGAGGGGTTCACCCATGGCGAAGACACCCACGCAATCGTTGCGTCTATTTTCTGCCGGCAGCGCGCTGGCGCTCGCGTTCGGGCTGGCTGTTCCGGCCATGGCCCAGCAGGCTCCGCAGGCCCAGCCGCAGGATGCCGCGCAGGCAGCGGGCGATACAGGCGGCATCAAGGAAATCGTCGTCACCGCGCAGTTCCGTTCGCAGAAGCTGCAGGACACGCCGCTTTCGATCACCGCGATCGATGCGAACCTGCTGACCCAGCGCAACCAGACCGATATCTCGCAGATCGCGGCGCAGGCGCCGAACGTGCAGCTGACCCCGCAGGGCGGTGCCTTCGGCTCGTCGATGGCGGTCTATATCCGCGGCATCGGCCAATACGACTTCAACCCCGCCTACGAGCCGGGCGTCGGCCTCTATGTCGATGATGTCTACTACGCCACGCTGACCGGGTCGGTGCTCGACCTGCTCGACCTCGACCGGGTCGAAGTGCTGCGCGGGCCGCAGGGCACGCTGACGGGTCGCAACTCGATCGGCGGTGCGATCAAGCTGTTTTCCGCCAAGCCGAGCGCCGAGAACAGCGGTACGGTCGAAGTCGCCTACGGTTCGCGCGAGCGGCTTGACTTGCGCGGGAGCGCCAATTTCAAGCTAGGCGAGGGGCTCTATGCCCGCGTTTCCGGCGTCTACAAGAAGCAGAACGGCTACGTTGACCAGGTCGACTACGGCTGCGCCAATCCCGGCAACAAGCTGGGCCTGACCGGCAATGCCTCGACCCCGGCGAGCTGCGTCGTCGACAAGCTGGGCGAGAAGAACTACTCGGGCGTGCGCGCCTCGCTGCGCTACAATCCCAACGACAAGATCGACTGGATCGTCACGGGCGACTACTCCTACGAGAACCGCACGAATGCAGCCGGCGTGATCACCGCGATGAACACGGCGAAGACCGGCGGTGTCGATTTCACCTGCGGTCGCTATTGCACCTATGCGAGCTTCTACATGCCCGCAGGCGGTCAGGCGGGCCAAGCCTATTATATGCCCAACAAGACCAAGTTCACCGGCTGGGGCGTATCGAGCAACCTGACGGTGGGTCTGACGGATTCGATCAAGGTGCAGGCGATCACCGCCTACCGCAAGTATCACGAAATCTTCGGCACCGATGACGACTACACCCCGGCGCCGCTCATCGCGGGCGGGGGCTTCAACGACCTGACGTTCCACTTCTTCAGCCAGGAGCTGCGGCTCAACGGCAAGATCGGCGACATTGCCGAATGGACCGTCGGCGGCTTCTACAACGACCAGAAGTCGGTCTACTTCACGCGGCAGGACATCCGCTACATCGTGCCGATCGGCGTGCCGGCGCTGTTCTTGCAGTTCCAGGGCAACGATCCGATCAAGGCCAACAGCAAGGCGGCGTTCGGCACCGTGATCCTGCACCCGGCCCCGGCGCTGACCGTGACCGGCGGCGTGCGCTATACCAAGGAGCACAAGGACTACACCTTCTCGCGCACGCAATGGGATGGCGGCGTGCTCAATGACATCTTTGGCGTCGGTGCGCTGAACGGCAGCGTTGCCAACTATGATGGCAACCGTGTCGACTGGCGTATTTCGGCCGACTACCGCTTCAGCCCGCAAGTGCTCGCCTATGCGACGGTCAGCACCGGCTTCAAGGGCGGCGGCGTGACCGCGCGTCCGTTCACCAAGACCCAGGCGGTGAACGGCACGTTCAATCCGGAAACGCTGACGGCCTTTGAAGCGGGCCTCAAGACCGACCTGTTCGACCGCAAGCTGCGGCTGAACATCGCTGGCTTCTACAACGACTACAAGAACATCCAGCTGCCGCTGGCGGACTGCGCCACGCTCGACGGGTTTGCGCCGGGCAAGGATCCGTTCCCCTGCGCCGCGATCGGCAACGCCGGTGACGGGCATATCTACGGCGCCGAACTCGAAATCGCGGCGCATCCGATCGCAGGGCTCGATATCGATGCCTCGGCGAGCTGGATCGACGGCAAGTGGACGCGGCTCGATCCGACCAAGCTGGGGCCGGCGACCAATGCCAATGCGGGGATCCAGATCGGCGACCCGATCACCACGCCCAAGTGGCGCACCAGCTTCGGTATCCAGTACCGTGCCGAACTGGGCGGCGAGAAGGGTTCGATCACGCCGCGCTTCGATATCTCCACGATCAGCAAGCAGACGCAGGGTCGCCTCGCGGGGAGCCCGGTGCTCGACTACAACCCGGCGCGCGCCATCGCCAATGCGCGCGTGACGTGGAAGAGCGGCAAGGACGACCTTTCGATCTCGTTCGAAGTGCAGAACCTGTTCGACAAGTGCTATGTCCAGCCGCTGCGCTTCGCCGCGCTCTACGCCTTTGCCGGCACGGCCTATGCGACCGTCGGGCGTCCGCGCGAATGGGCGGTGACGGTGCAGAAGAAGTTCTGAACTTTCAGGCACACCCGGTTCATGGGGAAAGGGGCGGCCTCGCAAGGGCCGCCCCTTTTTGCGAGAGAGGGGCCTTGTTTCAATTATAACAAATGGTAGATTTAAGGCCGGCGGCGCTGCTGCGCGCGCTGCAGGGAGAGACTACCATGCTGCCAGCCGGCGTCCACATCGCGCATCCCGAGCATCTCTATGTCGGCGGCGCCTGGCTACCGGCGCAAAGCGGGCGGCTGATTGAGCTAGTCTCACCCGATACCGAACAGGTGATCGCGCGTGTGGCCGAAGCGGATGAGGCCGACATGGACGCGGCGGTCGCAGCGGCGCGGGCGGCGTTCGACCATGGACCCTGGCCGAGCACGCCGCCGGCCGAGCGGATCGCTGCGTTCCGGCGCATTGTAGTGCATCTGCGCGCGCGGGTCGATGAACTGGCGCGGTGCTGGACGGCGCAGATGGGCGGGCTCGCGAGCTTTTCCGGGCCGATGCATGCGGGCTCGGTCGCGGTGCTGGAGGGGATTGCCGCGATTGCGGAAGGGTTCGCCTTCGTCGAACAGCGGCCGAGCATGGGCGCGGCGGCGGGGTTCGTGGTGCATGAACCGGTGGGCGTGGTGGCGGCGATTGCGCCGTGGAACGGGCCGTTCGGGATCATGGCCAACAAGGTCGCCTATGCGCTACTGGCGGGCTGCCCGGTGATCATGAAGCCTTCGCCCGAGACGCCGCTGGAAGCCTATATCATCGCAGAGGCGGCGGAGGCGGCGGGGCTGCCGGCAGGGGTGGTGAACCTTGTGACCGGGCACCGCGACGCGAGCGACCATCTGGTGTGCAACCACGGCGTGGACAAGGTGAGCTTTACCGGTTCGACCGCGGCCGGGCAGCGGATTGCCGCGGTCTGCGGGGAGCGCATCGCGCGCTGCACTTTGGAACTGGGCGGCAAGTCCGCCGCGCTGGTGCGCGATGATTTTCCCATCGATATCGCGGCAAAAATGCTGGCGGGCACGATCACGATGATGAGCGGGCAGGTCTGCGCGATGCTCAGCCGCGTCATCGTCCCGCGTGCGCGGCATGACCAATTGGCCGAGGCGATTGCCGGTGAAATGCGCAAGGTGGTGATCGGCCATTCGGACGATCCCGCCACGCAGCTCGGGCCGCTCGCGATGAAGCGACAGCGCGACCGGGTGGAGATGTATATCGCAGAAGGCCGCAAGGTGGCCGATCTGGTCTGCGGCGGCGGACGGCCGGCGCAGCTCAATCAGGGCTATTTCATCGAGCCGACGCTGTTTGCCAATGTGCCCAATGACAGCCGGATCGCGCAGGAGGAAATCTTCGGACCGGTTCTGAGCCTGATTGCGGCGGAGGACGAGGAAGACATGATCCGCATCGCCAATGCGTCGCGCTTTGGCCTGAATGGCTCGGTGCTGACGCGCGATGTCGATGCGGCGTACCGGATCGGGCGGCGCGTGCGCACGGGTGGGTTTGGCCAGAATGGCCTCAGGATGGACTTCGGCCTGCCTTACGGCGGGTTCAAGCAATCGGGCATCGGCCGCGAGGGCGGGCGCGAGGGGTTGATGCCCTATCTGGAGGTGAAGACACTGCTGCTGGACGGGGTGCCGAGCGCGCTTTAGCTACTCGGTTACCGCACAAAAATCTCTCCGTCGCCCCGTGCTTGATACGGGGCTCGGCTGTTCTTCCGGCGCGGCGCCGAACAAGGAAAGCCAAGGCCCGTGTCAAGCACGGGCCGACGAAAGCGGTTTGGCGGAAGAAGGTTTGGCACCTCCTACGCCAGCTCGATACAGCCGCCGTCAACATAAAGGTCGACGCCGTTGATGAAGCTGGATTCCTTGGCTGCGAGGAAGAGGACGGCACGGGCCACTTCCTCGGCTTCGCCCATGCGGCCCATGGGAACTACGCCGCCGAGCATTGCGCGGGTGGCCGCGATCTCGGCTTCGCTGGCGCCGCGCTTGAAAATTTCGGTCTCGGTCGGGCCGGGGCTGACCATGTTGACGCGGATCCGGCGCGGGAGGAGTTCCTTGCCCACGGTGCGGGCCATGGCGCGCAGGCCTGCCTTGGCCGAAGCATAAGCCACATTGCCAGCAAGCGCGAGTTCGGAGCCGATCGAGCCGGTGATCACGATCGTGCCGCCATCGCGCAGGAGCGGTAGCGCGTACTGGATCGCGAAGAAGGCGCCGCGCAGGTTCACGTTGTGGATACCGTCCCAGAATTCTTCGGTCACGTGGGGCATGGCGGCGAAACCGCCGACACCCGCGTTGACGAAGAGGACGTCGATCCCGCCCAGCGCGTGCTCGATTTCGGCGAGCGCGGCTTTGGTCTGGCTGACTTGGCCCATGTCGCTGACGATGCCGAGCGCGCCGATCTCTTCGGCAGCGGCGGCGAGGGTTTCACGGTTGCGGCCGGTGATCGCGAGCTTGGCGCCTTCCGCTGCGAACATCTTTGCGGCAGCGAGGCCGATCCCGGCATTGCCGCCGAGGATCACGACGCATTGGCCTTCAAAACGCATGGAGTACCTTTCAGAACATCGTGTTGGGATTGACGGGGTCGGCGGGCACGTCCTGCAGCACGTCCCAGTGCTCGACGATCATGCCATTGGCGCAGCGGAAGATGTCAACGACGGCGAGGCCGGGATCGCCCGGCCAGCGTTCGACATGGGTGTGCACGATCACGTGATCGCCTTCGGCAAAGCTGCGGTGGATGGTCTGCCGGGCATCGGGGGATTCGACTTTCACATGGTCGAGAAAAGCTTTGAGCGCATCGACGCCGGGCGGGGCAAGCATGGAGTGCTGGATGTAGTCCGGGGAAATGTAGCGGTCGACCGCAGAGCTATCCATCGCGATGAGCACCTTGTGGTACATTTCGATCACGAGGTCATGGTTCGCCTGTTCCTGCCCGGTGCGGGCCATCGACTCTCTCCCCTTTTATTATAACATTTGATACGGTATGCCGGAAATCGAAGGGCGTCAAAGCCCTCATGGGAGAGATTATGGACCGGGCCGGTCTTTATGCCGCACTTGATGCTTTCCTCGCTGCGCTCAATTCGGGGGATCATACCCGGCTGACCTGGGCCGAGGGCGCGTATCACAGCGAGAACAACGTGTTGCTCGAGATTGGTGACGGCGTCTGGGGCACGATCCAGCGGCTGGGTGACTATCAGCTGCGCTTCGCGGACGTGGCAACGGGGCAGGTCGGCTATTTCGGCACGGTAATCGAGGCGATCGAGGAATCGGCCTTCACGCTGCGGCTGCAAATCGATGCGGCGGGCAGGATTGCCGAGTGCGAAATGCTGATCGTGCGCCAGTCGGACAGCGGCATCAAGTTCGAGAACCCGCGCTATTGGGACAAGCCGATCCTGCACCGCGACGTGGTGGCCCCGGTGCCGCGGGCCGAGATGGTCAAGCTGTCGGATGGCTATTTCGATACGCTTCAACGCAACGATGGCACGATCCACACCAAGTTCCATCCCGACTGCAACCGGGTGGAAAACGGCGTGCAGACGACGCGCAATCCCGAATTTGCCAAGATCGTGCCGGTTTCGGCGCTGGGCTGTGAGGAGCAATTCCGCATGGGCAACTACCGCTATGACGACGATCTGCGCGCGCGGCGGTTTCCCTTGGTGGACGAGGAGCGGGGGCTGGTGCTGGCCTATGGCTTCATCGACCATTCGGGGCGGATCGACGAATACCAGCTGACCGATGGACGCACGGTCAAAAGCCCGGTGCGGCGGCCGCACAGCTTCTATATCTCCGAGCTGTTCAAGATCGACCACGGGATGATCGAGCAGATCGAGGCCAATTTCATCACGGTGCCCTATCGGATGCCGAGCCCGTGGGATTCGCTGTGATCCGGCGGCTTGTCCTTGCTGCGCTGGCCGCTGCCGCGCTGGGCGCGGCGCCGCCGATGGTGGGGGCTGGAAGCGAGTGGGCGAGCCCGGGCGGAGATGCGGGCAAGACGCATCATTCGGCGCTGACGCAAATAAACGCGCAGAATGTCGGCACGCTGGGCCTTGCCTGGCAGGCAGAGCTGGGCACCATGCGCGGCATGGAAGCGACGCCGGTGATGGTCGGCGGGGTGCTCTATTCCTCGGGCATTGCGGGGCGGGCCTATGCGTGGGATGCCGCAACCGGCAGGCAGCTCTGGGCGTTCGAGCCTGAGGTGGACATGCAACTCAACCGCACGGCCTGCTGCGACATGGTCAACCGCGGTGTCGCGGTGGCGCGGGGCAAGGTCTATGTCGCAACGCTTGATGGCTGGCTCTATGCGCTGGATGCGAAGAGTGGTGCGGTGGTCTGGAAGACCGACTTCATCGAGAACCGCAAGAAAGGCGACAATTCGACCGGCGCGCCCGAGATTGCCGGCGATGTCGTGGTGATCGGCATGGCGGGCGCGGAATACGATGTGCGCGGTTACGTGACCGCGCTCGATCTGGAGACGGGCAAGCTGCGCTGGCGCTGGCACGTGGTGCCGCGCGATCCCGGACTTGGGCCGCAGGAGGCGCCGGACCTCGACGCTGCCCTGAAGACCTGGGACCCGAAGAGCCGCTGGGATGTGGGCGGCGGCGGCGCGCCGTGGGATGCCATCGCGTTTGATCCGGAGACCGGCTATCTGCTCGTTGGCACCGGCAATGGCGGGCCTTATGCGACATCGAAGCGCAGCCCGGCGGGGGGTGACAATCTCTATCTCGGCAGCCTTGTTGCGCTCGATCCGAAGACGGGCCGCATGGCCTGGCACTATCAGGAAACGCCGGGTGACAACTGGGACTTCACCTCGACCCAGCCGCTGATCCTGACGCATCTCAAGGTGGATGGAGCGGATCGTTCGGTGATCCTCCATGCGCCCAAGAACGGATTTCTCTATGTAATCGACCGGGCGACAGGGCACTTGCTCAAGGCCAATCCGCTGGTGCGGATGAACTGGGCCAAGGGGATCGATCCGGCGAGCGGGCGGCCGATCCTGACGCCAGAGGAAAGCGATTATACGGCAGGGCCCAGAATCGTGTTTCCCGCGACGCCGGGCGCGCGCAACTGGCATCCGGCTTCGTTCGATCCGGCGACGGGCCTCTATTACGCGGCGGTGCTTGATCTGGGGAACCTGATCTTCATGACGCCGGGGCAGAAGCCGCTGAAGGCGCGCGGGCTGAACAACGATGCGGCGCTCATCTTCACGCCCGATGTGAAGGAAGCGCTGGGCAGCCTGCCGCCGCCTATGGCCGATGCGGTGCGGGCGCTGCCTGCTTATGCCGAGGCGCTGCGTGATCCGGGCAAGGCACAGATCCGTGCGATCGAGCCGCTGACCGGCAAGACGGTGTGGGCGGCAGATACCGCCGGCTGGCAGGACCGCGCCGGTGTGCTGACGACGGCTTCGGGGCTGCTGATCCACGGCGACGTCGGCGGGCGGCTTTACGTCCGCGATGCCAGGACAGGCGCGGTGCTCAAGCAGATCGAGACGGGCACGCCGATCATGGCAGCGCCGATGACATATGAAGTGAACGGGGTGCAATTTATCGCGGTCATGGCTGGATGGGGCGGGGGCGGGTTCCCGTTCGTGCCGCGCTATTCGGCGGCCTATGACCGGGGCAACATGAACCGACTGCTGGTGTTCAAGCTGGGCGGGGGCAAAGTGGCGCAGCCGCCGCAGCTGCCGCCGCTCGAAGTCGCGCCCGAGC
>CAILIO010000284.1 GCA_903834285.1 uncultured Sphingomonadales bacterium
CTCCCAATCGCCAAAGCGCGTGGGATCAAGCCCGTCGGGATCGTCGCGCTGCTCGGCTGGGGCGGGCGCGGGGGCGGGGTCGTTGGTCCAGTGCGCGGGCCGGGTAAAGCCTGCGGGGCGCTTGGTCGCGCGGGGGATCGGCTTGTCCATACCCCGTCCCTGCCGCGCCTTGCTGCATTGCGCAATTGCCAAAGGGGGCACCGCGCGCGATAGGCTCACCAATGGCCCGCCTTTCTACTGATGACGAACTCCCCGGCGTCCCCGCCCGCCGCGCTGCGCTGCGCTTGCTTGATGCCGTTCTGCGCCGCGGCGATCCGCTCGATCAGGCGGCCCCGCCGGTCCTGCGCGCGATCGAGCGCGGCGATGACCGCGCCCTCGCGCTGGCCATCGCGGCCGAGGCGTTGCGCTGGCTGCCCGATCTTGACCGCCTGATTGATGGTGCAACGCGCCAGATCCTGCCCGAAGACGCCAAGGCGCGCAGCGTGCTGCGGCTCATGCTCGCGCAGGCGCTGCGCCTCGATTTGCCGCCGCATGCGGTGATTGCCACCGGACTGCCGCTTCTCACCGGAGGCCCGCGCCGCCTCGCCCACGGCGTCTTTTCCGCCGTGTTGCGCGGAGAGGGCCTGCCCGCTGCGCCAACCCTGCCGGCCAAGGTCCTGGAGCGCTGGAATGCTGCCTGGCCCACTCGCGTCGAAGCGATTGCTGCTGGCCTCGCCGTGCCGCCGCCGCTCGATCTGTCCTTGCGCGATGCCGCCCGCACCGCCGAATGGACAGAACGCCTTGGCGGTGTCTCTCTCGCCCGCGGCCACGTCCGCCTCGCGCGCGGCGGCGCCATCGAAAGCCTTGAAGGCTTTGCCGAGGGCGCCTGGTGGGTGCAGGATCTCGCCGCCTCGATCCCCGCGCGACTGCTCGGGGCTGGCGAGGGGCGCCGTGTGCTTGATCTCTGCGCCGCGCCCGGCGGCAAGACGATGCAGCTCGCCGCCGCCGGCTGGAACGTCACCGCGCTCGACAAGTCCGCCCGCCGTCTCGAACGCCTGCGCGAAAATGTCGCGCGAGTCGGCCTTGCGGTCGACGTCGTCGCCGCCGATGCCATGCAGTGGCGCCCCCCGGCGGAACTGTTTGACGCCGTCCTGATCGACGCGCCCTGCAGCGCCAGCGGCACCTGCCGCCGCCACCCGGACGTGCTCCACCGCCTCGTCGACCAGCCCGGCCTTGAAGACCTCCAGCGGGCGCTGCTCGAACGCGCCTCGGGCGCGATCCGCGCCGGCGGCCGCCTCGTCTATGCGGTCTGCTCGCTGGAGCCGGGCGAGGGCGAGGCGCAGGCCGAATGGGTTAAGGCGCTCGGCCGCGTCCCTATCACCGCGGATCAGCTCCCCGCCGGCCTCACGCCAACGCCCGAAGGCTGGTTGCGCAGCGATCCCGGCATGCTGGCCGACTACGGCGGAATCGACGGCTTCTTCGCCGCCATGTGGGAAAAATAGACGCTCGCCCCACACACCTTCGTCATTGCGAGTGGAGCGAAGCAATCCAGAGCGGCATATCCGAACGCTTCCAGACTTACCCCTTCACCTTGGCCGCAAAGCCCTTACGCGGCTTCTGCAGCTTGGGCGGGATCACTGCGAGGCAATAGGGATTGCGCTGGCCTTCGCCCTGCCAGTATTCCTGATGGTAATCCTCCGCCGGATACCATGTGGCGAGCCCCTCGATCACCGTTACCACCGGCTTCGGGTTTGCCGCAGCGGCGCGCGCAATTGCGGCCTCCATGGCTTCGCGCTGCTCGTCATCGGCCGGAAACAGCGCCGAGCGGTACTGCGTGCCCACATCGTTGCCCTGCCGGTTCAGCGTCGTCGGGTCATGCGTCGCAAAGTGGATGTCGAGCAGGTCATCCAGCGAGAGCAGCGCCGGATCATAGGTTACGCGGATCGCCTCGGCGTGGCCGGTCGTTCCGCTGCACACTTGCTTGTAGGTCGGATCGACTGTCGTCCCGCCGATATAGCCGCTCTCCACTTCGAGCACCCCGACCACGTCGCGGAACACCGCCTCGGTGCACCAGAAGCACCCGCCTGCCATGATTGCCTGCGCCATTTGCCTGATCCTTTTCATTTTGGGCCGAGGCCCGGAATTGCTTGCGCGGGAGATAGGAATGAAGGACGCGGTTGTCATCGCCTTCTGCCCGCTTAGTCTAGCGGGCTATTCGTTCGACTCGCCTCCGGAGTTACCCCATGCGTCACGCCGCCCTGCTCCCCGCTCTCCTGCTCGCCGCCGCCGCTGCTCTTCCCGCCGCGCTGCACGCCGCGCCCGAAGCGCCCGCCGCCAGCACTGCCGATCCCGCCATGGCCAAGGTGCTCGCCGATCCCCGGCGCGACGGCGACCGCGTGCGCGATCCTTTCCGTCACCCCGCCGAAACGCTCGCCTTCTTCCGCATCAAGCCGGGCATGACGGTGGCGGACTACATGCCCTCGAGCGGCTGGTTCACGCGCATCCTCGTCCCCTACCTCGGTGACAAGGGTACCTATATCGGCATTACCGCCGGCACAGCCACCGCGACCGCCGAAATGAAGCCGCGCCTGCTGGCCTTCCCGGGCGCCTTCCCCGGAAAGGCCGCCGGCTGGACCGGCGTGGCGGCAGAGCGCATCCCCGCCTTCACGCTCGATGCTGTCCCGCCCGAACGCAAGGGCACCGTCGACCGCGTGATGATCATGCGCGAAGTCCACAACATGTGGCCCGACAATTTCCTCTACAACGATCTCGCCGCGATCCGTGCCCTGCTCAAGGACGATGGCCTCCTCGGCATCGAGGAACACCGCGCCAAGGCTGATGCCCCTGCGTCCTACACGCTCGGCACCATGGGCTACATGCGCGAAGCCGATGTCATCGCGCTCATCGAAGCCCACGGATTCCGCCTTGTCGCCAAGAGCGAGATCAACGCCAATCCCAAGGACAGTGCCAACTGGCCCGACGGCGTCTGGACGCTGCCCCCCGTCCTCACCCTCAAGGACAAGGACCGCGCCAAGTACGAAGCCATCGGCGAAAGCGACCGCATGACGCTGATTTTCGCCAAGCGGTCCTGAATAGCTGACCCGGGTCTACCTCACCTGCTCATCGTCATTGCGAGCGTAGCGAAGCAATCTAGAGCGTCACATAGAACTGTTCTTGACTGCTTCGCTGCGCTCGCAATGACGATGAGCAGGGAAAGGCGTTCCAACGTCCGCACTCCCTTTGACAATCCCCCCCGGAACCACCAATTCCCCCAGCATGACCCAGCTCACCGTCGCCGCCCTTCAGCTTGCCCTCGCTGCGCCCGAGGCTGAGACCAACATCGCCGCCGTCAGCGCGCTGGTCGAGCAGGCAGCGGGCAAGGGCGCGCAGGTCGTGCTTCCGCCCGAACTCTTCGCCGGGCCCTATTTCTGCACGGTGGAGGACGAGGCCCTTTTCGCCCTCGCGCATCCGCTCGGCCAGGACCCTTCGGTCAAGGCGATGCAGGCGCTCGCCAAGGGGCTCGGGATCGCCATCCCGACCAGCTTCTTCGAGCGCGAGGGGCATCACTACTACAATACGCTCGCGATGATCGGCCCCGACGGCGAGATCATGGGTACCTATCGCAAGAGCCATATTCCAGACGGCCCGGGTTATGAGGAGAAGTACTATTTTCGCCCCGGCAACACCGGCTTCAAGGTCTGGGATGTCTTCGGCGCCTGTATCGGGGTCGGCGTGTGCTGGGATCAGTGGTACCCCGAATGCGCGCGCGCCATGGCGCTGATGGGCGCCGAAGTGCTGTTCTACCCCACTGCCATCGGCAGCGAGCCTTATGATCCCGGCCTCGATACCAGCCGCATCTGGCGCCGCGCCATGGTGGGCCATGCGGTAGCGAACTGCATGCCGGTGATCGCGTCCAACCGCATCGGCAGCGAGAGCGTGTCCGATGGCAGTGGGGGCGCCACACCGCCCCAGCGCTTCTACGGCCACAGCTTCATCGCCGACCAGTGGGGGGATTTCCGGGCCGAGTATGGCGCGGAAGAAACCGGTGTACTCGTTGCGGCGCTCGATCTGGCCGAAGCCGCCCGCCACCGCGCCGGCATGGGCTTCTTCCGCGATCGCCGCCCCCAGCTTTACACCCGCCTTGCCGAAGATATCTGAGCCCCACCACTACCTGATCGCGCTCGGCTCCAACCAGCGCCATCCGAAGCGCGGTCCTCCGCCGCAGGTCCTTCGCGCCGCGCTTGCAGCCATGGCGGAGGAGGGGCTCCGCGTTGAGGCCATATCGCCGATCATCGCCAGCGCTCCCCTCGGGCCCTCACGCCGCCGCTACGCCAATGCCGCCGCGCGGATCGCCACCCCGCTGGCACCCCTCGTACTGCTCGCGCTGCTCCAGACCCTCGAAACCCGCTTCGGCCGCGTGCGCCGCGGCCAGCGCTGGGGCGCGCGCACGCTCGACCTTGATATCGTGCTGTGGAGCGGTGGCTCCTGGCGCAGCAAGACGCTCACCGTGCCCCACCCCCGCTTCCGGGAGCGCCTGTTCGTGCTCACCCCCGCTGCAGCCGTTGCCGCCGACTGGCACGATCCGGCAGGCACCTGCACCATCCGCCACCTCCACGCCCGCTTGACCAGGCCCCGCCCCACCCCTAGGTGAGGCCCACCCGCCTGCGTGGGGCCCTTAGCTCAGTCGGTAGAGCAACTGACTTTTAATCAGTAGGTCGCTGGTTCGAACCCAGCAGGGCTCACCATATTTTCAATGACTTAGGAGAGTCTTGCGGCCTCTCCTAAATCTATTTTCCGCTTTCAGGCTTCACATAGGCTTCAAAAGTCTGGTGGATGCCAGTCCGCTTCAGCGGAAATTAATTCCATTTAATCAGTAGTATGGCGGTAGGCGGGTTCTCACCTTCAAGGTGACCGCAAGGTGGAACGTGGTAGGTCGAACTTGGGCGGCGTGACCGTCAAATATTAGCTCCACAGAAGCTTCAAAACGCCTCCTTCGCTTAGCGAAGCAACACCCCTAGGCTGCAAAACGCCACCCCTAGGCATCAAGTCGTCGAGCACGGTGGATAGGTTCATCCAGCCCCACCCGATGATCTTGAAGTAGGTGAAGTCGGTCTGCCACATCTCGTTCACCCGCGTGGTCTTGGTGTGGAACGCATCGGCGGCTTTCACCACGACGTATGCCGGGCTGGTGATCAGATCGCGCGCTTTCAGCAGGCGGTAAACCATGGCTTCGGACACAAAGTATTGGTGTTCATCGGTAAATCGCACCACCAGTTCGCGCGGTGACAGCTCGGGCTGCTCCAATGCCATCTCGACGATCTGATCCTGCACATCGGGTGCGATACGATTCCACACCCGGCTCGGTGCCGATGGCCGATCCTCCAACGCCTCGGGGCCGCCTTCAAGGTAGCGGTCATACCAACGGTAGAACGTCCGACGGGCTATGCCGAGCTTATCCAGTGTCCGCTTGGCGGGCAGGTGTGATTGCTCGACGATCCTGATGATCTCGAGCTTGTCGGAAGCGGGATACCTCATTCTTCGCCGCCCCCATCCGCGATCATGCTTTTTTCAGCAGGCGGTTCTCGAGCGTCAGGTCGGCAACGCATTCCTTCACCACCCGCTCAACAGGGGCCTTCACCGTCGATTTTTTCAAGGAGGGTTGGGGCTTCATCTTCGTTCCTTCGTCACTACGACGAAGCCCCAACCCTCCTTAAATCACAACCTCAATTCTGTGACATAGGTGCTGACGGGGGACAGTGTTGAGGATGTTATAGCACGTTTTGCTACGTAAAAAGGAGTAGGTTTATGGGTTATATACAATGTTGCTTGTGCGACTAGACTTCCCGGGGTGGACGTGTACCCAGTATAGTAACTGCGCAACCTGTTTGGGTTGATGGCGCTAGTCCCCTGTTAATATCTTGAGATGGTTTTGCGAAGTCGCCGTTTTTCATGAACAGGTCGTGATGAATAATCTGCCATTCAAATATTAATTAACATAAAAAATTTTCTTTATATATTTCATCAACAATGTGTAAATATTGGCAAAAATCTAAATAATAGGCGCTATAATCGAACTATGTGGTGATATAAAATTTAAGATTTATTGATTTATAGTCATATAATACATGATAATTCCCTAAAAATGCGCTTAAACTGTTGTAAAGTGCACTTCCGGAAAGGACTTATTTGAATGCGGCGTGTCTCGATCCGCATGATCGCCGTTCTGGCGACGGCTTTGGTCACACCTTTGTTGGCGGTCCATCTCGGCCTCCACAAGCAGCTTGCCAACTCGACGGGTATGAACCCTCACGATGCTTGGCTCGCGCTGAACGTCTTGGCGTGGGTGGCTGGAGCGGTGCTCACAGCGCGGCTCATTCAAGCGTTGGGCTGGAACCAGGTAGGGCGGAACACCGGTAAGCCTGCCCCTCACTTGCTGGTCCAGATCACCAATGCGCTGATCTATGCCTCGGCCGGCGTCGGCATGGCGGGGACATTGTTCGAGGTACCTCTAACCGGCGTGATCGCCACCTCCAGCGTCCTCGGCCTCGTTGCCGGCTTCGCGCTCAAAAGTCTGATCTCCGACACGTTCTCCGGCATCGCCCTCAATCTCGACCAAGGCTTCACGATCAACGATTTCATTATGATCGTCGGCAGACCAGGCACCACCCGCATTTTGGGCCGTGTCAGCCATATCAATTGGCGCAGCACCTATTTGCAGACGCCCGATAACTCGATGCTAATCATCCCAAACACCGTCGTAAGCGAAGCGATCGTAAAGAACTTCTCCAAGCCCGAGCCCGCCAGCCAATTCGAGCTTAACGTGACACTCGACTTCGAGGTGCCGAGCGCGCGAGCGGTACGTGTCCTCAACGCGGCGGTTCAGGCCGCGGCGCGTGAGAACAGCGCGATCTGGGACTGCAAAGTGCTGACCATAGAACTGAACACGACCGGCATAACCTACGAAATCAGATATATGCTCGACCCGTCTAGGCTGGACCCGGACGAGGCGAAGCATTCCATCCTCGGCCAAGTCGAGCGCCAGATGAAGCTGACCGGCCTGACGATCGCCCATCCCAAGATCGACAATTGGACCCGCGAGACATCCGAACTGGATGACGACTTCAGCGACATTCCGAATCGTATCTTGATGCTCAAGAAGATGCAGCTATTCAAGCAGTTCGCCGAAGGCGAGCTGGCCGGTCTTGCCGAGCGGATGACAATGCGGCAGTTTGCGCCGGGCACCAAGGTCATCACTGCAGGCGACGCCGGCCGGTCGATGTTCCTGCTCACCGAGGGACTTACCTCGGTGCTGGTCAAGGGCGAAGATGGCGAAGTCGATGTCGCGACCCTTCGCCCCGGCGATTTCTTTGGCGAGATGTCGCTCCTCGCCGGGGATCCACGCAGCGCGACAATCATGGCGCTCAGCGAGACGGTGGCGTTCGAAATCGAAAAGGAAGATCTGATACCGCTGCTCGATGCCAATCCCGACGCGGCGGAGCTACTTGCCATCGCCGTCGCCGACCGGCGGCTCGAGAGCGTGAGGGGCTCCAAAAAGCGCGAAGTCCTCGCTGCCGAGCGGGCCTCGCTGGCGGGCAAGATCCTCAAAAGCATGCTGCGCTTCTTCGGCAGCTAGAGCGTTCGCCGTTCATTCCGGTTCGTAGCCGCATGATTTGAAGTCGTTTGCACAGTCGTCTGACTGGAAGATGTCGACGAGCCTGCCGATCAGGTTCCACAGCCCGCTGGCGGTTCGCTCGCCCACTTTGCGGAGCATCGCCTTGAGCCGAGAGGAGGCCTTCTCAATCGGGTTGAAGTCGGGGCTGTATGGCGGAAGGAAGCGCAGGGTCGCGCCGGCCGCTTCGGTCCTTTCCTTCACGGCCGCTCGTTTGTGGCCCGCGATGTTGTCCATGATGACGACGTCGCCGGGTCGCAGCTCGGGCACCAGAACCTGAGCCACATAGGCTTCGAACCAGTCGCCGTTGATCGGCCCGTTCAGTACCATTGGCGCGACCATGCCGGTCATGCGCAGGCCTGCTACCAGCGTGGTAGTCTTCCGGTGGCCATGCGGGAAGCCCATCCGCAGCCGCTCGCCCTTCCGGCAACGCCCGTGACCGCGGGTCATGTCGGTGGCGGTCCAGGTCTCATCGATGAAGACGAGGCGTTCGGGTTCGAGGTCGATCTGACCGTCGAACCAATGCCGACGCTGTCTCAGGACGTCGGGACGGTCCTGCTCGATCGCATGCCCAGTCTTTTATTGCGCGTGATCCCATACCTCCTTCGTCGTCGCCCCCATCCGCGATCATGCTTTTTTCAGCAGGCGGTTCTCGAGCGTCAGGTCGGCAACGCATTCCTTCAGGGCGCGGGCTTCGCGGCGCAGATCCTGTACCTCGCCTGGTGGTCGCCGCACGGGCCGTGCCGCCCACCAGGCAGCGCTTGCCCGCCTCCATGAACTCCTTCGACCAAGTGTAATACAGGCTCTGCGCGATGCCTTCCTTGCGGCACGGCTCGGCGATGCTGTCCTCACCACGCAGGCCATCCAGCACGATGCGGATCTTGTCCTCGGCAGAGAAATGGCCCCGGGTCTGGCGCCGGATGTCCTTCACCACCCGCTCAACAGGGGCCTTCACCGCCGATTTTTTCAAGGAGGGTTGGGGCCTCATCTTTGTTCCTTCGTCACTACGACGAAGCCCCAACCCTTCTTAAATCACAACCTCAAATCTGTGCCATTGGTGCTGACGGGAGAGTGTTTAGGGCGTTATAGCATTTTTTGCTACGTCAAAATCAGTAGTTATATGGGTTATATACAATGCTGCTTGTGCCGCTAGACTTATTCGAGTGGGAGTATGCATCTTTAATTGTAAACATCCACCGTGCAAGCGCTTGATATAAGGCAATTGCCGCAATCAATTATTGGAGTTTAAGAAGATATGACAAGTAAGTTGAGAACCGGTCTGCTCTTCGCGACCGCTATCGGGACAGCGCTCTCGTCGACACCAGCTTCAGCTGGAGTGCCCAGCTGGATGAAAAAGGCCGTATCTACCGTATCAAAAACCGCAACCAGTACTGTGAATACTGTATCTAATGGTGTAAATAACACGGTAAATCAAGTGGTCACTGTTGCTAAAGATGCAAGTAATAGTACGACTGATGCTGTCTCTCAGGGCGTTGGTTACGCGAATTTCGCTGCTGCGCAGGCCAAGGGCTATGCGGATACCGACATTTTGCAGTTGACGAGTGCGCAGGCCACAGCGTATAATTGGTCGAATCTGGCTACCGCAGATGCGGCTTCGACGGCCATGGGCTTCAGAAACTACGGTGAGCGTATGGCTGCCGATAGTAAGCAGATCAGCCAGGCCGAATTCGCGCAGATTCGGACCAGCGCGCTCAGCAATTACAGTTCCGGTTTTTCAGAAGCGCAGAACGCATACGACAAGTCTCGTACAGCACTGCAACCGGTGCTCAAGACGGCCAACAGCCTGGCAAATTATGTTGCAAATACGTGCAGCAGCAGCGCCACGAGCAGCTGGGGCAAAATCACGCCTTACGTCAGCAACGCCAAGGGGCTTGACGCCGCCACGCAGGATGCCCTTTCCCGCGTGCTGCACACTCTTGCTCGCGGTAGCAAGCCGGACCAGCAGACCGCGGCGGATATGCTGGCATTGGGTAAAGCGCTGGGTATGGTCACCGACAATGGCCTTGCGCTGGTTGGCAATGCGTACCAGTCGAACTTCAGCGTTTCGGTTGGCGGCTCCGGCGGCTGGATTGGCGGCGCTAACGCTTCGGTGAGCTTCGGAATGGACACTTTCCCCACCAACGGGAAGTACAACATGGCCGTCGCCGTTAACGCCGGGGTCCAGGTTGCCGCCGGTACCGCCGATATCGAGCCCGGTGCCACGGTCGGCTTTGGTCTTGGTTGGGGCCCCGGCAGCGCCGGTGGTGCAGAAGGCCAAACCTTGACCGCTGGCGGTACCGCTGGCGGGGTTGACGTGGCCGCACAATGGACCGTGCCGCCCTCACTGGCGCAAGCACTGGCGACCGATGCCGCCAAGAACGGCTTCAACGCCGCCAGCTTGAAGAATGCGCTGACCTCGACGGTGACCGCCGACATTCAGTCGGTCTGCCAGGCGCCGGGCATTTCTGCCGGCGTCAGCATCCCGGTTCCGGCGAACATGGGCGATGTCACCCTCAGCGCTGGCTACACCCATGTGGTTTGGAAGGGCACGTTCTGATCTAACCACTGAATGCGGTCTGGTCCACGAAACCGTGCTGGTGGCGCTAAATGCTGCCGCGAGTCACAGGGATACAGACCAAGCAACCATTTCCGGTTGATCCGTCCCCGGCCATTTCTCCCGTTAGATTGAACTAACGGAATGGGTGGTCGGGGACTCCCTTTATCGTGTTTGACCGGTCCGAAATTTGGAGCATTGAGTAGACGCTCGTTTTCTCGATGCCGGCCGTTTTCTACATCAGCTGGTATTCTAACTTGGCGGGTGATAGCACCCCGTTCGAGACGTGCTTGCGAACCGGGTTGTAGAAAACTCGATGTAGTCGAACACGTCCCGCCATGGCCTACTCCCGTATATTGCAGGTGCACCGCCGGATGCGTTTGCGCTTCAGTAGGTTGGGGAAGCTCTCTGCCACAACATTGCTGTGGCCGTTGCCGTGTCGGCGCATGGAGTGGTCAGGATTGCGCGCTCTGGTGAACGCAGCCCATTCCATCCTGGTGAACTGCGAGCCTTGGCCAGAGTGGATCAAAACCCGAAGCATCGGTTTGCGCCGTCAGGCATTCATGCGATGGGCCTGCAAAACTCCCTCGGCAGCCTGCCGGCTCTGCATTGATCAACCCACCACCCGGCGTGAGCAGAAGTCGAGCACGACAGCGAGGTCGGCAAAGCCATCCATCCTGGGAATGTCGGTGATATCTGTCGTCCAGCCTCTGTCAGGCATCGCGCCATCAAACTGCCGAGCCAGCGCGCAAATTTGGCACCAGATTGATCGTAAGATATAACGAGACGGCAATGCGCATTTTTTTCTTGGAGAAACTTGCACACAGTCTCGGTCTATCCGGACTTAAGTGATTGGTATAGCGTTATTCTGTGTTTCCTGCCAGATCCGCACCTTATCCGACGGCCGCGCTCTTGTCTGCCGATTGCGGGAATAATATCTCGCGACGCTTACGCGTTACCAAACACCATATGCCTTTTGACGAGGATCAGATTTTGCCCAAAGCGCGCGACCATGGATTAGCCGATCTTTGCGCGGGGTGGCCTAGCTTGAGCGTCTGGAGGTATTTGGCCGATCTGCTTTCACAGGGTCTTACCGCAATCATGCGGTCAGCGCCGGGCCAACCGGGTCCGTCGGATCAGATTGCGCACCGCCAGAAAACCGCGGAGAACGCAAGCACGCCGTGCCCCCGCGACTTTCGCGCAACCACATGAACCGGGGTGAGCCGGTTGTCATGATCGCGCACGATAGCGATCCAGCGGAGCCCTGTGAGCTTGCCAAAATCGTGGGGCAGCTAGGCTATACCTGTATCGTAGTAAGATCTGCAGGTGATCTGAAATCGGCCATCAGCGAAGGCGCTGTCGGCTGCATTTTGCTCGACATCAGCATGGCGGAACACCCAGGGCGCGCCGTGCAGCAGTGGCGGACGCATGGACTTTCCCTGTTTCCAGTGATTGCCATTTCAGCCCCGCAGGAAATGTTTGCAGGCGTAGAGGCAATGAAGGCGGGAGCAGAGGATTGCCTCCCCAAGCCCGTTGCCGAAATGCGCCTGCGCGAGGCAATCGAGCCTGCCATCGGGATCTCTCGCAGTCGCGCCAACGCGCATATCAACGTCAAGGCGGCGCAAGAATCGCTCGCAACGCTGACGCCGACAGAGGCGCTTGTTGCGCGGTTCCTTGCGCAAGGTAACTCGTCGAAGGCGATCGCGGGCCTCCTCGGGCGCAGTGTAAGCACCATCCATGTTCACCGCGGCCGTATTCTGAGAAAGCTCAAGGCCAATTCCGCCGTCGACCTGATCAGGATCTGCGAGGTTGCCGCCGTGCAACAGGGCGGGCCGTTGCCCTCAACGACGAAACCATCGGAACCCGGCAGCAGCCGGCTCGGTTTTTCGCGCATGAACGCGGTTGTACCAAAATTGATAGAAGAAATCCAATGATGGAGTTTCGGATATGAAAAAATTGGTACTCGCCGCGGCGCGTCGACCCGTGTTCGCGTTCTCCGGTGAAACTAATACGGCTGTGATTTACCAGCCTAGTCAAGAACCTGTAGATAGATCTGTGAGGTCGTTATGCGCGAAACCAATTCAATAATTGAAAAGTACAGTCAGCCTTCAAAGCCCGCACTGTCGAGCCTGCCACGCGCTTTTGCCGCCATTGCGCTAGTTGGGCTGCTCACGGGTTGCGCCGCAGTGCATGCTCCGCTTGCAACAAACACGCTGAACAGCGGAGCTGGCAACGACGATACCGCAGCGAATGGCAACGCGCCTTCGCCCGCTGCTCAGAGCGGGGTCGATTCAAAACGGATTGCCGAAGAGGGACTGAAATACCTGCGCGATGGCGATTCGGAAAAAGCCGTGCGGTTGTTCAATGCGGCCATCAAGTTTGATAGTGACAACGGGACCTATCATCTCCTTGTCGGCATTGCCTACCATCTGGAGTTCCGCAAGACAGCCGCCGCCGAAATGCGCGACAACGCTGAAATCGGGTACAAGCTAGCAGCGAAGTTCAGCCCTGGTGATGTTCGCGCGAACACCCAACTGGGACGCCTGTACCTCGACTCCAAACGCTATGCCGACGCGCGCGATGCTTTCGCGACCGTTCTTGAAGCCAATCCCGGCGATCCGGATGCACTGTATGGTATGGCAACAGCGAGCTATCTGCTGGGCGACATCAAATTGGCGCTGTGGGCCGTCCGCGAGCTGGAATTGCAGCATTTCGATCCATCTGCGGTCGCGCGGATGCGGGCGGTGTTCTACACCGCGATCGGCGAAAACGAGAAAGCAGCGCAATATCGCGCCGCTTATGCAACAGCGGCAAGTGGCCAGCCCGATATCGGTTCACTCGATGAGCGCCTGGCGCAGATACATGGCATGGTCGATAAGCAGTCCTGGCTGACCGCTCCTGCCCTCGCGCCGAGCCAGGCTCTTGTTTCGGCACCAGCGGCAGCCACCACTGCCAATGCGCCTTCAACGCCAGCACAACCCGCTGCAGCGCCGAGCGCGACAGCAAATCCGCGCTACCCGGTGGAGCCATGGTGGGTCTGCCCCGGCGGTATGCAAGGCATGGGCATGCAAGGCGGCGGTATGCAGGGCGGCGGCATGCCGAGCGGCGGCGACGAGACCATCCAGATGCCCGCCATTCCGGCGCCTTGCCCCACGGGCAGGACACCCAAGATGGCGATTATCGACGTCGTCATGTTCCGAACGGAAGACGCCGTCTCG
Source organism: uncultured Sphingomonadales bacterium (assembly GCA_903834285.1). Taxonomy (GTDB): domain Bacteria; phylum Pseudomonadota; class Alphaproteobacteria; order Sphingomonadales; family Sphingomonadaceae; genus Novosphingobium. Next base: position 13,421 of record CAILIO010000284.1, read on the forward strand.
CATTCTTACGGCGCCAACCTGCTACAAAATCTCACAGGCTATTTCGGCATTTCCGCTAGTATGTACGGATCAACAACGCCCCCGGGAGGCCTGATCGGCCCGGGCCGTACATCCACGAATATTTCGCTCGGCGGGCCCGGGTTCGCCGGTACAGCGCTGGCTTACTCGCTCAACATTGCCAATGCCACGCAGAACCGCAACGAGGTGCTGGCGCGACCAACCCTGCTGGCGATCGATCGGTTGCCATCGACGTTTTTCTCGGGCGCCAACATGTCGATCGTGGTCGGGGGCGCTTCGCCCGGGGCGAACTCGATGCTGGTCGATAAGCAGGTGGGTGTGAGTTTCTCGGTCACGCCGACGTTCATCGACGATGACAACGTGCTCTTGACGATCAAGGCCGCGCGCTCCTTCGTAACCGCACCCGCCACTGGAACCACGGGTATTGCGCTGTCCCAGTCGCGTCTGTCGACTTCCGCAAATCTGATCGTAAAGCCGGGTCAGACCGTCATTCTGAGCGGCTTGGCCGAGCGCGAACGAGTCCACGGCAAGGCCGGCGTACCGGTCTTGCGCGATATCCCGGGCGTTCAGTTCCTTTTCGCCAACGATCAGACCTCGGATTATTTTCGCACGGTCATGGTGATGCTGACCATGCGCAAGCCGGTGCTGTCTGAAGAAGATGTAGCGGGTGTTGAAGCAGAAAAAGCCGCGCGAAAGGCGACCGGCTTACCCCAGATCAAGAAGTATGGTTTTTATTGGCGCGTAAACGAATATGCGGAATTCCTTTCGAGATCTGCTCCCAATATGGATGCGGCAATCGATACGCTCAACAGTAACAGGCTTTATCTGAATTTTAAGGGGAAGGATCTGGACGATACAGATTGGACAAATAAAGGTCGTATTAAAAATATGACTAACGATTTTTATAATATTTTTCTCCATTAAGATATTTTTTCTTATATGAAAATGATTATTGCATCATGTCATAATTTTCATAGTAATAAATGATACACGCTTATAAATTGTTTTAAACGAATTCGTTAAATTTTGCCCTTATATCGACTGTTTAAATTCGTATACGGGATTGGGCAAGTCAGCCAACTGAATTCGAACAAATTGGGAGGCCTCACGATGAAAAAAATGCTTTGGCCGTGGCGCTTTGTGTCAGCGCTTCATTCTCGTCAGCTGATTCTCAAATTGCGACGTCGTCCGCGTTCCCAGTGAACACTTCCACATTGATTACATTGAACGGGACCGCCGCTGGCATTAGCGCTGGTACTGTCACAAGTGCTACTATTGTTCCTGCGGCAACAACTGTCGCACTATCCGTAACGATGTATAAAGGAACGCTTGCCACGATGGCTGTGCAAATTATTTATCTTAACGGCAATCTTCTGCTTGGAAATGGCTTCGTTGATCCGGATTTGGTAAATAAGATCAAAGGCGCAAGCTGCACATATGAGGGTGGCACTAGTGCTACTGATCAGAAAGCTGCTTGCAAGAAATAGGCCATTCATGTAATACTACGCCGGGGCAGGCTTTTGGGCTGCTCCGGCGCGATAGCCTGTTGTGCTGACACAACAGGCTATCGCAGCGCCGGCATAGTGCTGAGCGTGGCAGAATAAAATCCTAGCGTTGGTAAGGCTTCTCTTTTTGGGGGCGGCCTGAGATGTTTACTGTTGAGAGCTATGCCGCTGTTCGGCGTTCTGTGTTAGTCGAGGGTCACAGCCGTCGCGAGGCGGCGCGGATGATCGGACTAAACCGGGAGATGGTGGCCAAGAATAGCCGGCTCTCGCTGCCGCCGAGATCTACACGCAGGGAGCCAGCGCCGCGCCCGCCGCCCGGTCAATCACGCGCTCATCCGTGGCGACGCTGCCGGCGCGGGTTGGATTACTTGAGGCCAGTGCCCCCGTGGTTGCGGCGGTAATGCCGTACATGGTGCGCAACTTGTGCCATGCTGTCGCCAGCAATTCATTGCGTGCGTGCGCCCCGTCGTCGATTTGTGCCGGTACCGCCCATCCAGTGCCCTCAGCGACCACTGTCAGCACAATGACCGCCCTCGCTCTGCCGCCGCGTGCCTGGCTTTCGGCCAGTTCGAACCCAGCAGGGCTCACCATTTCCGATAAGCGTATCGAAAATCCATGCGCGCCGGCTGCATGCAGGGTAGCTGCGCGTGCAGAATCTCCTTTCGCCGGCACTGTTGCACGGCACTTGCCATGCGCTTGGCCCACTAACCCCCGGGGACCGCCGCCGTTTGCGCCCAGCTGAACCTGCGCGGCGCGGTCTCGCGGCAGAAGTCGAGATAGGCGCGGACCAGGGTCGAGAGGAACCGATGTGAATGGTAGAGCAGGTTGACCTCCTGCACGGGCAGCGGATGACCGGGCAGGAACTGCACCAGCCGACCCTCAGCCAATGCCTGCTCGGCGAGGAAAGGCGGCAGTTCGGTGACCAGTTCGCCTGCCAGCGCGCTGTGGCGCAAATGCTGGTAGTCGTTGGTGGTAAGCTTCGCGCGCGGCTCGAAGCGCTCGTCACCCAGCTGCCATAGCCGCCGTGCCTGGATGCCGGTCGTCCATACGCCGCAGGGAAAACGGCGGAGATCCTCGGGCGACGTAGGTTCACCCAGCGCGGTCGCCAGCCCGGGCGCGGCCACCAGCACGTGGCGATAGCGCATGATCTTGCGCGCCACGAGCGTGTCGTCCGCCACGTCATTGAGCCGCAGCACCACGTCGATCCCGTCCTGGATCAGGTCCATGCGCCGCTCGGTGGAATAGACCGCCAGCTCGATATCCGGATAGCGCTGCTGGAAGGCGTGCAGCAGGTCCCACCAGGGTTCGAACCCTGGCGGTACCGAAAGCCGCAGCCGACCCTTGAGCCGGGCCTGTTCCTGACGCACCGCCGTTTCGCCGTCCGCCAGCACTTCGATCCCGCGCACTGCGTATTCGTAGAGCCGCGTTCCCGCCTCGGTCAGCCGCACGCCCCGCGTCGAGCGCTCGAACAGCTGCACCGCAAGCTGGCGCTCGAGATCGCGGATGCGCCGGCTGAGCGTGGGCAACGGAACGCTCGAACGGTCCGCCGCCGCCGAAAGGCTGCCTGCTTGCACCACCGCCACAAACATCCGCGTAGCGTTCAGATCCATCACCTAACTCTCATATTTGAGATTTTGATTCTCTCTAATTGATATTCACTCTCATAAACAGGGTATCTATTTCGCGTCCAGTCGAAACGACGGGAACTGGTCCCGGCCGAGACCGAAATGAAAGCCACTGCCATGAAAGCCTATGTTGTCGAGCAACCCGGCGGTCCCGAAGCCCTCAAGCTTCGCGATATCGCCACTGTCACGCCCGGTGCCGAAGAAGTCCGCATCCGGGTCAAGGCGTTCGGTCTGAATCGCGCGGAAGTCTATCGCCGTTCGGGAAAGATGGGGCCGATCGAGGGTCAGGTCGTGCCGGGCATCGAAGCCGTGGGCGAAGTCGCCGAGGATCCCTCGGGCACCTTCCGTGTCGGCCAGAAGGTTGCGACCGCGATGGGTGGCCTGCAGTTCAGCCGCAACGGCAGCTACGCCGAAGAGGTAACCGTGCTGCGCAGCAATGTCGCGGATATGTCGGGCACCACGCTTGCGTGGGAAGAGCTTGCCGCGCTGCCGGAAAGCTACCTCACGGTGTGGGGCGCGCTGGGCAGGCTGATCGGGAACGGACCGCACCAGACCGTGCTGATCCGCGGAGCCACGTCCTCGCTCGGCCAGGCGGGCGTTGCCTATGCCAAGGCGTTGGGGCACCGCGTCATCGCCACGACCCGGTCACGCGGGCACGCGGATCGTCTGACCTTCATCGGCGCGGACGAGGTGGTGATCGATACCGGCGCGATTGCCAATATCGTGCGCGAGATCTCGCCGGAAGGCATCGACGTGGCGCTCGAAGTTGTCGGTGCGGCGACCGTGCGCGACACTTTGGCCACGCTGAAGCCCTTTGGCGATGCTGTCGTGGTCGGTCTGCTCGGCGGCGCGCCGGTGATCGAAACGCTCAATCTGATGGGTGATCTGCCGCAGGCCACGCGTCTGTCGTTCTTTGGCAGCGCGCTGCTGGGTTCGCCAGCGTTGCCCCTTTCGCCGTTCCCGCTGACCTGGATTGCCGACCAGATCACCGCCGGGACCATGCCCTCGCTGCGCGTTCAGACTTTCGATTTCGACGAAGTGCAGCGCGCGCACAGCCTGATCGAGAGCGACCGCGCACTCGGCAAGTTGGTGGTGCGCCTCTGAGGCGCATCCCTTCCTCTCCGAAAAGGACCAATGCCATGAAAAGATTCCTGGGAATTTTGCTGACGGTGGCGACGCTGTCGCCGCTCGGCGGCAGCCCGGCACAGGCCGCCGAAAGCGACAGCGCTGCGATCACCGCGCAGTTGCACCGCTACGAAGCGGCGCTGAACGCGTCTGAGACCGCCAGCGTCATGATGCTCTATGCCGATGACGCCGTGTTCATGCCGCAGAACAGCCTTCCAGCTGTCGGGCGCGATGCGGTCCTGGCAGCCTACGATCATGTGTTCCATACGATCCGGCTGAACATCCGCTTCGAGATCGACGAAGTGCGCACCATCGCACCGGACTGGGCTTATGCCCGCACCCGCTCACTGGGGACCCAGACGCTGCTGAGCGGTGATGGCCATCCCGAAGCCGAAGGCAATCAGGAGATCTTCGTCCTCCACAAGGAGGCCGACGGCCAGTGGCGCTTCGCCCGGTACATTTTTGCCACCACCAATCCGCCCCAAAACTGATCATTCTCTGACCGCCACCCTCTCTCTTTGAAAGACGATCCCATGAAACTGCTAACCAAGCTCTCCCCGCTCATCCTGCTTCTGGCGGCTCCGCTCGCCGCGCAGATGCCCCCGCCGCCCAATCCGAATCCGGCGGCCGCACAGGCCGGCACCTACACCGTGGAGCCTCGCCACACGCGCATCCAGTTCAGCGTCTTGCACCTCGGCTTTTCCGACTGGTACGGTGACCTCACCGGCGCGGCGGGCAAGCTGACGTTCGATCCCGCCCACGTCGCCGCCAGCCAGGTCGATGTTACGATCCCGATGGCGAGCATCAGCACGACCAACGCAACGCTCGACGGCGAGCTCAAGAGCGCGGCCTGGTTCGATGCCGATCAATACCCGGAGATCCGCTTCACGTCGGTCAAGGTCATCAAGACCGGCGCGCGAACGGCGAAGATCACTGGCAAGCTGACGCTGCACGGGGTTACCCGTCCGGTCACGCTCGACGCTGCGTTCAACGCGTCTGGCGTCAATGTGCAGAGCAAGGCCCACACGATCGGCTTCAATGCCACGACGACGATCAACCGCTCCGACTACGGTGTGAAGACCTATCTGCCGCTAATCGGCGACGCCGTCACCATCCGTATCAGCGCAGCATTTGAACGCGCCGCCTGATCGATCGGCGCAGGGCAGGGCATTTGCGCCATGCCCTGCGCCAGATCGGGCCGCCCCCTCCCGCCCCGGGCGGCGCCTACAGCAGCGGTTCGGCGAAAATCGAGAAACGCGTGCAGCTTAAGCCGGATCAGGTTCTGCTCGGCAAGGCTGCCTCGCGTGTCATCCTGCCCCTTTGCTTGCCCCTAGGAACAGTTGAGCCGCCCGGTCGAAGCTTTATCGCGACACACTTCGTAACAAAAGCGGGTGGCAAAACATGACGTTCGGCAAAGCGCAGTTGATGGCAACGACCCTGCTTGCGGCAGGATTGCTTGGATCGGTCCCAGCATTGGCGCAGACTGCTACCGATGTTGCCACGCCCCAGGCAACCTCCACCGAGGCATCCGCGCCGATCATCGTCACCGGCTCGCTGTTGCGGCGCAAGGAGACCGATGGCGCGCTGCCGATCACCTCGCTCTCCGCCTCGCAGCTTCAGGATCGCGGCATCAACACCATTGCCGATGCGCTGCAATCGCTGGCCAACAACAACGCCGGCGCGCTGCCCACCTCGTTCAGCGCCAACGGTGCCTTTGCTGCCGGCGCCTCAGGCGCGTCGCTGCGCGGTCTTACCACCTCATCGACGCTGGTGCTCTTCGACGGACTGCGCGCGGCCTACTATCCGCTTGCTGACGACGGCACGCGCAACTTCGTCGATCTCAACACCATTCCCGATGCGATTGTCGATCGTATCGAAGTGCTGAAGGACGGGGCCTCATCGACGTACGGCGCTGATGCCGTGGCTGGTGTGATCAACATCATCATCAAGAAGGAAATCAAGGGGTTCCATGCCGATGTCTCGGGCGGCATTTCGGGCAAGGGGGATGCGGCGGAGCGCCGCGCCTCGCTCACCTACGGCTATGGCGATCTCGTGGAGCGCGGCTTCAACGTCTACGTGAACGCCGAATACCAGAAGAACGACGCGCTCCTCAACCGCGACCGCGGCTTCCCCTACAACACCTCGGACCTGAGCTCGCTCTGCGGCACCAGCGTGACCGACGGCTCGCGCACGTGCCGCACCAACAACGTGACCAACGGCATCCAGGCCGACGGCTCGTTCCTCACGCCCGGCAACCCCACCTTCGCAACCACCGTACCGGTGGTGCGGCCGCTTGATGCCACCGGAATGCCGGCAGGCGCCTTCCAGCTGCTCAATCCGGCAGCGGGTTGCGGCATGCTGCGTGCGGTCACGCTCACGCCCGAGCAGCAGAACACCGACCCCGCCAATCCCTTCGCCGCGCAGCAGTGCCAGCAGGACAATGTCGCGCAATACGGGGTGATCTCGCCCAAGCAGGAACGGTTTGGCGCCACGGTCCACCTCAGTGTCCAGACCGGCGATCGTTCCAAGGCCTATGCCCTGTTCACGTATTACCAGAACCGCGTCGAATCGACCGGCACACCGGCGAACGTGCTGAACATCACGCCACCCGCCGCCTCTGGCGTGACGTATGACACGCGCCCTGGCTCCTCCACGCTGCTGACCCTGCCGGTCTACGTCTGCGCCGCGCGGGTCGATTGCAGCGCCGCCAATGGCCAGCTCAACCCCAACAACCCCTTCGCGGCGGCGGGTCAGACGGCCGAACTGCACTACATGCTGGCGGGTCAGCTACCCGATTCGATCACCTTCAGCCGCACCTATCGCGGTGCAGCCGGGATCGCCGGCAGCTTCGGCAAGGATTGGGACTACACGCTCGATCTCACCGGCATGCGCACCGATCTCACGCAGACCACCACAGGCCAGATCTTCGTGCAGCACCTGCTCGATGTCGTGGCCGACGGCAGCTACAATTTCGTCACTCCATCGGCCAACAGCGCGCAGATCCGCGATTATCTCACGCCGACCAACGTCAACCGCTCCAATTCGCAGCTCTATCAGGGGCAGGCGAGCCTGAGCCACGGCTTCTTCACGCTGCCGGGCGGTGATCTACAGATCGGTGTCGGCGGCTCGGTCCGGTATGAATCGATCACCGCGCGCAGTGCCAACCCGGATAGCCCACAGGGCCCGACCAACCGCTACTTCATCATCAACCCGGTCGGCGCGATCGGCCATCGGACCGTCGCTTCGGCCTACTTCGAAGCGGATGCACCGGTCTTCAAGCAGCTCGATCTCAACGTCGGTGGCCGCTACGACCACTATAGCTCAGGTCAGAGCGCGTTCTCGCCCAAGTTCAGCGCGCGCTTTTCCCCGATCCCCGAGATCGCGCTGCGCGGAGCCTATTCGCGCGGCTTCCGTATTCCGAGCTTTGCCGAATCCAACGGTCTCCCGACCACGGGCTTCATCACGGTCAATGCCCCGTCCGATTTCCAGGCGCAGCATGGCAACAACACCTATGGCCAGAACTATAACCTCGGCCTGACGACCACTGGCACCCAGGGCCTGCAGCCTGAAAAGTCGCGCAACTTCACCGGAGGCGTGGTGCTGACCCCCAAGCCCTGGCTGAGCTTCACGGTGGATTACTTCGATATCAAGAAGACCAATCTGATCGTTGGCGCGGACTACAGCTCGGCGATCAACGCCTACTACGCCGGTCAGCCGGTCCCGGCAGGCTTCGTCGTCACCCCCGACGTGCCCGATCCGCAGTTTCCGAACGCCAAGCCGCGCATCCAGTTCATCCAGTACGGCTTCGTCAATGCCAACAGCCTCCAGATCAATGGCGTCGATTTCTCGGCCAGCGCGCGCGTCCCGCTTGGCCATGGCGCGCGGCTGACGAGCACGCTTTCGGGCACCTATGTGATCAAGTACACCCAGAACGTGGGCGGCTCGATCCAGCGCTTCGACGGCACGCTCGGGCCCTATGTCATCACCTCGGCTTCGGGCACGCCGAAGTGGAAGGGCAATTGGCAGACCACTCTCGATACCGAACACTTCACCTTGTCGACCACGGTCAACTACGTCAGCGGCTATGAAGGCGTGGCCGAAGATGTTGGCGGTACGCGCGGCGATTGTTTCGGCAGCGCGGCCAACACGGGCGTGCCGACGACTTTCCGCGACGGCGTGACCCCCGTCGCCTGCCGGACCGGCTCGTTCATCGATGTCGACATGGTCGGAACGATCAAGGTGAGCGACCGGTTCTCGCTCGAGGCCACGATCCTCAACGTGTTTGGTGCGAAGGCACCTTATGATCCCACGACCTACGGCGGCTATCAGTACAATCCGGCCTGGGCCAATGCGGGCATCGTCGGGCGCTATTTCCGCATGGGCGCACACGTCAACTTCTGATCCGGTCGCGGGTGCCGCCTTAGCGCGGCACCCGTATTTCACTCGCCCTCAGCTGGCCTCCGGCGCCGCGCTAAGCCGTCCCCACCGCGGCGAGCTGCGCCTTGAGCAGCGGTTTGGCGAAATCGAGAAACGCGCGCAGCTTGAGCGGGATCAGGCCCTGATCGGCATGGACGAGGTGGACCGGCAAAGGGGCGGGGACAAACTCGCTCAGCACTTTGACGAGACGTCCTTCGCGCACTGCGGCATCGACCTGATACGAGGTGGTGCGGCAAATGCCGATGCCCGCGGCGGCGGCCTCGATCACCGCATCGGCGGTGCTGCCGGCAAAGCGCGGTTGGATCGTGATGCTGGTCTGCTGGTCGCCCTTGCCCAATCGCCAGATTCTGCCCGGCTCCAGCCCTTCGAAGGCGATGCAATCGTGGTTTTCGAGGTCTTCGGGCGTGGCGGGTGTACCGCGCCGCGCGAGATAGTCGGGGCTGGCGCAGGTCACCCAGTGAATATCCCCGATATGGCTGGCGATCAGGCCGCTGTCGGGCAGTTGTCCGATCCGGATCGCGGCGTCGACATGGTTTTCAACCAGATCGATCACGTGGTCGGCCAGCACTAGTTTCAAATTGACCTCGGGATAGGCCGCCAGAAACTCGATCGCGATTGGCGTGACGTAGAGCTTGCCGAAGAGGATCGAGGCGGTGACCAGCAGGTTGCCGCGCGGGGTGCGATATTCGCCAGAGGCTGCGCGCTCTGCATCATCGAGCAGTTCGAGCACGACGCGGCTGCTAGCCACGAACGCGCGCCCCGCGTCGGTCAGTATCAGCTTGCGGCTGGTGCGGATCACCAGCTGGGTTCCAAGATGCTGTTCCAGTTCGGAAACCTTGCGGCTGACTGTCGGCATCGGCATTCCAAGCTTGCGCGAGGCTGCCGAGAGACTGCCGCCGTCAACGGCCGCCAGCAAAGTCCGGATCGCATCAAACCTGTCCATGCACCGCGCCCACCCGCTCGAGCCTGACTGTCTGGCAGCTTACCGGCAGGGCGCCAATTTGGAAGAGGGTGCCTCGCCAATCTTCCGATTTGTGGAACCCACATTCCCGAAATGGCCGGATACTGCGCGGCGGGCGCGGAGCTTAAACCGGCTCCAACGGGTGATTGACCCGCAACGCACAACCCAAACCCCGGCGGCGCTGCCTCCCCCTCCCCACGCCGCCGGGGC